>MUGK01000001.1 GCA_002007425.1 Chromatiales bacterium USCg_Taylor
AGAGCGGACTATAGGTTCGAGCGCTTTGACAGGGATGAGCGATTCGCGGCGGGAGTCAGGGAGTTGGATACGCACCGGGTCCTTATAGGCATGAGCTTGTTCGACCCTTCCGGCTTAAGTGCCTCCTTGACGCCCACGTACTGGCATCAAGACGGCACGTTTGAGGGATTCTTCGATCACACCGCCGTTCGGTCCGGTCGCGATGACTTCTGGACCGTCGATGCGGCGGTCAGTTACCGTCTGCCGAAGCGGTATGGTTTCATCTCCATTGGAGCGACAAATCTCTTCAACGAGGAGTTCAAATTCTTCGAGATCGACGTGGACAACCCAACGATTCAACCGGTCAGGACGTTTTTTGTGAGGGTCACGTTGGCGTTCCCTTAGGTCGGGAAGTCCTGTATGTCGTGAGCTGCTGCTCACGTGGGTGCTGAGACTTGGCGGAGGCTGGTCTCGGCAAAAGAGAGGCGCTCCACGTAACGCCGTGGGAGCTGTACACAAGCAACCGGAGGGTGTTATGTACAAGACAGCAATGAGAGTGATGATGATCGGCATGGTCGCTATGCTGGGAGTCGAGGCCGAGGCGCACTATATGTATGTAAGCGGCAGGTACTACTATCATAGCATCGGTTGTTATGCGGAAATTGGGACTCGTTTTCCCCCGAATCGCTGGGAAGTCGAATGCCAAGTGAACGCGACCAGGGTGGAGCTGCTGTGTCCAGACGGGTCTACAGTAACCTTAAACTTAGATACTCCGGTAAGCCTCAGTGCCCATGTTCAAAAATCGGCAGGTAAAAAATCGGCGGAAGTGCTCGTCGATGATAGCTCTCTTCTGAACCTTGGTGCTTGTGCCCCGGAACGCGCTCTGGTCCGTAACATGGTAGGAACGGTCACTATATATATGTGTAACGGTACAGGCAAGGATCCATGTTCGAGCCGCCTGAAGACGAGTACCGCAATGTCCACGTGCTCCCTTCCCGAGGGGTACAGTATCTACGACTATTCGCCGCCTGATCCTGAGTTCCCCTGGCAGTTTACCTGCAACGATCTCCCTCTATTCCCACAGCACAACAATTGAAACGCCGCCCAGGGTGTTGGGGGACGTCCGAGCACTGTGGGTGGCAATCCTAAGGAAGATCCGCCTGACGACGCGATCGACGAGAGACTCGATTGATCGTGCCAAGGAAAATGGAGTCTGAGTGAATTTTTGACGTTGATAGAATACGATGTAAGGGTGGGTACTTTAGCCGAAGGCATCTCAAAGTAGGTGGGTTGGGCGTGCTGTTTGCGCCTAACCCACCGACGTGAGGCGGGGGCACCAAGGATGTTTCGAGTCTCCTTACGCTATGGGATCCCTCTCCTCATCGTCGTATTCACGGCGGACCTCGCGGCGTACACGGTGCACAAGGAATGGGGTGCCGCGGAAGCCGTCGTCCGGGGAGAAGCGGTTTCGCAGATCATAAGCCGCATGACACTGCTCCAAGAGCAGTTAAGTTATTCATACGCCACGGGTGACCGCGAGCGCATTGCACAGGAGATGTCACTCCTCGGCAGTGCTCCGGAGCCGCAGATTGCGATATTGGCAAACGATAACGCCATCGTGCTGGGCGCAACGAAGGGCGAATGGGTCGGTCGATCGCTGGCGGAGGCGGCACGGGCGCAATGGCCACGCTGGCCGGGCGAGCCGTTGCAGGCCATCATCGATCGGGTACGAGCGCAACTTTCCGGTGAGCTGTTCCTGGCTGCCGGTGGCCGCTATGTATTGGGAGTATACCCGGTTAAGTTGGATGCCCGCGCCGATGCGCTTCCACCGAAGCGGGTAGGTGTTTTGGTTGTGCAAAGAGACCTCTTGCACGAGCTCGCCCATGCGCGGCGCACGGTCGAGAAACATAGGCTAGAGATGGCCGGTGTGCTCGTTGGCCTGGCCGTGGTGCTCGGGGTCCTGATTCATCTCTTGGTGACGCGGCGACTGAACGCCTTGTCGATCGCCACGCAGAAATTTTCCGGAGGCAACCTGGAGGCGCGCGCCGGTTTGCGCGGGAGGGATGAGGTCGCAGTCTTGGGCCGGGCATTCAACCGCATGGCGGAGCAGGTTGCGGACAGCCAGAAGCAGCTTGAGCGCCGCGTGCAGGAACGGACGGCGGAGCTGGACCGGACCGTCTCTGATCTGCAAAAGGAGATTGCGGAACGCCGGCGTGCCGAGGCTGCCCTGTTTGAAGAAAAGGGACGCATCGAAGTCACACTGGCGTCCATCGGGGATGCCGTTATCACCACCGATGTCGCCGGTCAGGTCGACTACCTGAATCGGAGCGCCAAGCAACTGACAGGCTGGTCTAAGGACGAAGCTGCGGGTCGAAACCTCCGCCAGGTGTTCCACATCATTGATGAAAGCTCGCGTGATCCGATCGAGGACCCCGTGCAGCGCTGCTTCCAGGATGATGGCAAGATCGTCGGCCTTGCGAACACTACCCTATTGATCTGCCGCGACGGGCGGGAGCTGTCATTGGACTATTCGGCGTCCCCGATCCACGACCACGCGGGCACGACGATTGGAGCGGTGTTGATCTTTCGCGACGTGACCGAGGCACGCCGAGCGGAGCGCCAGTTGAACTATCACGCCTCGCACGATGCGCTGACGGGGCTCGTCAATCGTCGGGAGTTCGAGCGCCGGCTGGAGCGCATCCTCGCGACGGCTGCGCAGGGGGAGGAGCATGGCGTAATCTACCTTGACCTTGATCAATTCAAGGTCGTCAACGACACGTGTGGGCATGTCGCGGGGGACGAGCTATTGCGCCAGGTCGGCGCCGTGCTCGCGACCCAGCTGCGCAAGCGCGATACGCTCGCGCGCCTTGGCGGCGATGAGTTCGGGGTTCTGCTTGAACACTGCGAACAGGGGCAGGCCCTGCGGATCGCCCACCTGATGCGCGAGGCCTTGCAGGATTTCCGCTTCGTGTGGCAAGAGCGAGGCTTCGCAGTTGGCGCAAGCTTCGGACTTGTACCTATCGGGCCACTCACCCATACCCTCGCCAGCGTCTTCAGGGCCGCGGACGTTGCATGCTATGCGGCCAAAGAGCAAGGCCGCAACCGCGTGCACCTCTATTACCCCGACGATCATGATCTCGCGCAGCATGGGTGCCGCGCATTCAGGAGGCATTGGCCAACAGCCGATTCTCGCTCTACTACCAGCCGATCATTGCGCTTGGCTGGAGTGGTCGGCCCCACGGCGAGGTGCTCTTGCGTCTTCTTAACCGCGACGGCGATTTGATACCGCCCTCGGCGTTTATCCCGGCAGCGGAACGCTACAATCAGATGCAGGCCATCGACCGCTGGGTCATTCGCACCGTTTTTTCGGGATTGCGTGACCCGCATTGGGTCCCCCTGCCAGGCCGTGTTGCCATCAACCTCTCGGGCCAGTCCCTGGGCGACCGGCAGTTTCTGGATTACGTCGAGCAGCAGGTGGAGCACTGGTCGGTCCCCCTGGATCGGATCTGCTTCGAGATTACCGAGACGGCCGCCATCAGCAATCTCAGTAACGCTAGGCGCTTTTTGTCGGCCCTCAAGCCGCGCGGGTGCCGCTTTGCTCTCGATGATTTCGGCAGCGGCCTGTCGTCGTTCGCTTATTTGAAGACACTGCCCGTCGACTACTTGAAGATCGACGGCGGTTTCGTCAAAGACATGGTCGCAGATCCTATCGACCATGCCATGGTTGAAGCGATCCACCGAATCGGCCATGTGATGGGTATTGAAACGATCGCGGAATCTGTCGAGACCGCACCCATTTTGGCGCAGCTTAAGGTGATTGGCGTGGACTACGCCCAAGGTTACGCGGTAGGGAAGCCGAGACCGCTGGGAGAGGTAGCTCACAGCTAGGATCGCTACCTGGCGGAACGGGATGCATGAGCCCCCTCCGGGAGCTGGTTCTCTCCGAGCTGCTCCGGCACACGATTCGGGATCAAGCAGAGACGAATCGGTAGCCAATGCCTGTCTCAGTGATCAGCTGCTTGGGTCGTGCCGGATTATCTTCGAGTTTTTGCCGCAGGTGCCCCATGTAGATGCGCAGGTAGTGGCTGCGCTCCAC
Organism: Chromatiales bacterium USCg_Taylor; assembly: GCA_002007425.1. Taxonomy (GTDB): domain Bacteria; phylum Pseudomonadota; class Gammaproteobacteria; order JACCXJ01; family JACCXJ01; genus USCg-Taylor. Next base: position 4,076 of record MUGK01000001.1, read on the forward strand.
ATAGGCCGGTCCCCAGACGTCGCGTAGCAGTTGCCGGTGCGTCAGCACCTTCCCTGGATGGCTCAAGAGGACCGCGAGCAGACGAAACTCGATTTGGGTCAGGTGGACGCCTTGGTCGCCCTTGGAGACTCGGCGATTCGCCAGGTCTACTACCACGTCACCAAACCGCACCAGGGGACCTTGCTCTTCGCCGGCTCGGGCGGAACGGCGCAGCGACGCGCGAACCCGCGCCAGCAACTCGGCCACGCCGAAGGGTTTGCTCAAGTAGTCGTCCGCGCCAGCGTCGAGCGCCTCGACTTTATCATGCTCCTCGACACGCGCGGACAGAACGACGATGGGCATCGTGCTCCAGGCGCGTACCTCTCGAATGAAGTCCGTGCCGTCACCGTCAGGCAGACCCAGATCGAGAATGACGAGATCGGGCTTGCGCGTGCCGGCTTCAATCAAGCCGCGTTGCAGGGCGTCCGCCTCGAACACACGGAAGCCTTCCGCTTCCAAAACGTGGCGCACGAAGCGCCTGATCTCCTTTTCGTCCTCGACGATCAGCAGAGCGCTGTGCGTTTCGATATGGCCCTCTCCCGGATTCATGGCCGCGCTTCGGGCTCCACCACCGGCTGTTCATCCAGCGGCAGGGTAAAGATAAATCGCGCGCCGTGGGGCGGGCGATGCTCCGCCCAGATTTTTTCATCGTGCGCCTCGATGATCGCCTCGCAGATCGCGAGCCCCAGGCCGGTGCCGGGAATGATGGATTCTCTTTGACCACGCGCGAACTTCTCGAAGATGACCCGTTCCTGGCCGGGTGGTAGACCCGGACCTTGGTCCCACACCTCGACGCGCAGGACTTCGTCCGCCTTGTTTGCCGTGACGCCGATGGCCGTTCCAGGCGGCGTGTACTTGGTCGCGTTCTCGAGCAGATTCACCAGCACGCGCTCGATCAGAAGCGCGTCGCATCTGACCAAGGGAAGATTTGCGGGCAGGTCCAGTTTGAGCGGGTGTTCGGTCAACGCCGGATCGAGCCCCTTCAGCGCGCTCCCGACTATTTCCTCGATCGATTGCCAGTCCTTGCGCAGCTTGACTTCACCGGATTACAGCCGGGCCATCTCCAGCAGATTGTTCACCAGCTTGCTGGTGCGCAACGCCTGCTCGCGAATCACCCCGGCCTTCTCGGCATGTTCGGATTGTGTCGCCGCCAATTCTAACGACAGTGTTTCGGCCAAGCCCACGAGCGCCGTGAGCGGCGTGCGCAGGTCGTGCGAAAGCGCCGCCAACAGCGTGTTCCGCAGCCGCTCAGATTCCATCTTGATTAAGGTGTCCTGGGCGACGGATACGAAATGGATGCGTTCGAGCGCGATCGCGACCAACGCCGCGAAGGTGTCGAGAAGGCGGCGTTGCTCGGGGATCATGAGCAGGCGCGCTTTGCTCGGCTCGACCACCAGCACGCCGCGCACCCGCATGGGCGCTTTGAGCGGCAGGTAAAGCTGCGGGTTTGCCGGCAGTGTGTCGGTGCCGGCTCCGGCCGGCTCGTTCTTGTCGTAGCACCACTGCGCCACCGCCAAGTCGTAGGCCGGCATGGCGCCATGCGCGGCCGGCACTTCCAGCTTGTCGGACGGATCGGGCAGTAGGATCGCTGCCTTGGCGCGGAAACTCGACTCGACGAACTTATCGCTGATCTCGACCACCTGTGTCTCGACCAAGGCCGAGGACAGCGCCTTGGCCATCTCGCTTAGGCTGCGGGCACGCTCTTCTCGATAGCCTGCCACCCGCGCTTGATAGCGCAACCCGGCAGTGAGATGTCCGGTCACCAAACCGACAATCAACATGACCGCAAACGTGAACAGGTACTGTACGTCGCTGACCGCGAAGGTGAACCGCGGCGATACAAAGAAGAAGTCAAACGAGGCCACGCTGAGCACGGCGGCAAGCGCCGACGGGCCGCGCCCAACCGGTAGGCGATGAACACCACGCCCAGCAGGAACAGCATCACGATGTTGGCGAGATCGAAGTGGCGTAAGAGAGGTGCCGCCACGACCGTAATACCGATGCAGGTGACGGCCGCGTACAGATAGCCTCGCAGCCGCGCCGGAGCCTTGGCACCCTCGCGCAGCTCAACCTCCACAGCGGTCATGCGACGCACGCGATCTTCCTCGCGCGCCACGGCTATGAGGTCGATGTCCGGTGCCTGCGCGCCCAGCCGCAGGCTGAACGGCTGTCGCCCCCACCAGCGGAGCGGCGCGCGCGTGCTGCGCCCCACGACGATCCGGCCGAGATTGTTGCGGCGCGCGTAATCGAGCACCGCCTCGACCGCATCCTGCGTCGGGAGGGTCGCCGTCTCGGCGCCCAGGTCCTGCGCCAGCTTGAGGGTTTTGAGAATGGCGCGCCGCCGCGGCTCCGGCAGTCGTTGCAGCTCGAGGGTTTCCACGTACACGGCGTGCCACGTGGCATCGAGCTTGGCGGCCAGTCGCGCCGCCGTGCGCACCACCTTCTCGTCCACGTCGCTCGGTCCGATGCAGGCGAGCAGCGTGTCGCGCGTATGCCAGACCTGCTCGACCGCGGTGGTGCGGCGAAACGCCCGCATCTGATCGTCGACGCGGTCGGCGGTCAGTCGCAGCGCCAGCTCGCGCAGCGCGATCAGATTACCCTTGCGGAAGAAGTTCTGGATCGCGCGCTCGGCCTGCTCGGGCAGGTAGACCTTGCCCTCGCGCAGCCGCAACAGCAGATCGTCCGGCGTGAGATCGACCAGCACGATCTCATTCGCCTCGGTGAACACGCGGTCCGGCACTGTCTCCGACACACGGATGCCGGTGATGCCGCCGACGATGTCGTTCAGGCTTTCGATGTGCTGCACGTTGACAGTCGTGAGCACATCGATGCCCGCGGCCAGCAGTTCCTCCACGTCCTGCCAGCGCTTGGGGTGGCGGCAGCCCGGCGCGTTTGAGTGCGCCAGTTCATCGACCAGCAGCGCCGACCAGGGCCGGCGCTTGAGCGCCGCATCGAGGTCGAATTCTAGTAATCGGCGCCCGCGATGTTCGACTTCCCTGCGCGGCAAAAGCTCCAGATCCTCCATCAACACCGCGGTTTCGCTGCGGCCGTGGGTTTCGACCACGCCGATCACCACATCCAGTCCCTGCGCCCGCAGCCGCCGCGCCTCCAACAGCATCGCGTAGGTCTTGCCGACCCCGGGCGAGGCGCCGAAGAAGATCTTGAGCTTGCCGCGGCGTGCCTGCTGCTCGGCGATCTGCACCCGTTCGAGCAGCTCGTCGGGGTTGGGGCGGCGATCGTCTTGGGTCATGTACCGCTGTTATCGGGTGCCATCGAGCTTGACGTTGAGCGCGAGCACATTGACGCGCGGTTCCCCGAAGATGCCCAGCCACGGACGCACGGCGTGCTGCTCGACGAGCCCCTTGACCTTCTCGGCCGGCAGGTTTCTGGCCTGCGCCACGCGCGTAATCTGATAGTGAGCCGCGGCCAGCGAGATGTCCGGATCGAGGCCGCTTCCCGATGCGGTCACCAGATCGATCGGCACCGGCTTGTCGCTGCTCGGATCGGCGGCCTTGAGCGCCGCGACGCGTGCCTTGACCGCGTCGGTGAGCGCCGGGTTGAGGGGGCCAAGGTTCGAGCCGCTGGAGACCGCGGCGTTGTTGGGATGAGGACCGGTGGCCGAGGGGCGGCCCCAGAAATTCTCGGGCGAGGTGAACTGCTGGCCGATCAGCGCCGAGCCGGCCGGCTTTCCCTTCACCATCACGATGGAACCGTTGGCTTCGTGCGGAAACAACAACTGGCCGACACTGGTCACCGCGAGCGGATAAACGACCCCCGTCAACACAGTGAGTGTTGCGAACAATGTCAAAGCGGGACGTAGCAAAGCTTTCACTGCATTTCCTCCTTACACCAGACCCAGCGCCGCGAGGCCCAGGTCGATGATCTTGATGCCGACAAAGGGGACGAGAATTCCGCCCAGACCATAGATCGCGAGATTGCGTCGCAGCACCACGGCCGCTCCCATAGGTCTATACTCGACGCCCTTGATCGCCAGCGGGATCAACACCACGATGATCAACGCGTTGAAGATCACGGCTGAGAGAATGGCCGAGGCTGGACTCGCCAGTCCCATGACGTTGAGCGCGTTCAACTGCGGATAGGTCACCACGAACATGGCCGGGATGATTGCGAAGTACTTGGCCACGTCGTTGGCGATGCTGAAGGTGGTCAGCGCGCCGCGCGTCATCAGCATCTGCTTGCCGACCTCCACCACTTCGAGCAGCTTGGTCGGATTCGAATCGAGGTCGACCATGTTCCCGGCCTCCTTGGCCGCCTGCGTGCCGCTGTGCATGGCGACCGCGACGTCGGCCTGCGCCAGCGCCGGTGCGTCGTTGGTGCCGTCGCCGGTCATGGCCACGAGGCGTCCCTCGCCCTGGTACTGGCGAATCAACGCGAGCTTCGCCTCCGGTGTCGCTTCCGCCAGGAAATCGTCCACGCCGGCCTCGGCGGCGATTGCGGCCGCGGTCAAACGATTGTCGCCGGTGATCATCACGGTTTTGATGCCCATGCGGCGCAGCTCGGCGAACCGTTCCTTGATCCCGCCCTTGACGATATCCTTAAGCTCGATCACCCCGAGCACACGCACGCCGTCGGCGACCACGAGTGGGGTGCTGCCGCGCCGCGACACGTCGTCCACGAGCTGAGACACCTCATTGGGGAAACTACCGCTGTTGGTTTCGACGTGGCGGCGAATGGCATCCGCGGCGCCCTTGCGGATCTGGCGACCCTCAAGATTGACACCGCTCATGCGTGTCTGTGCCGAGAACGGCACGAACGTCGCGCCGAGCGCGCGGATGTCGCGCTCGCGCAAATTGAAGCGCTGCTTGGCCAGCACCACGATGCTTCGCCCTTCGGGGGTCTCATCGGCGAGCGATGCGAGTTGCGCGGTGTCGGCGATCTGCTGTTCGGTCACGCCGCGCGCCGGCAGGAACGCGCTCGCCTGACGATTGCCGAGCGTGATGGTGCCGGTCTTGTCGAGCAGCAGCACGTCCACGTCGCCGGCCGCTTCCACCGCGCGCCCGGAGGTGGCAATTACGTTCGCCCCCAGCATGCGGCTCATACCGGCGATGCCGATAGCCGAGAGTAGCGCGCCGATGGTGGTCGGGATCAGGCACACCAGCAGCGCCACCAGCGCGGTGAGCGTCACCGGTTGGCCGGCCTTGGCCGCCTCCACGCTGAACAGCGAGTAGGGCAGCAACGTGACGGTCGCAAGCAGAAAAATCAAAGTGAGCGCCACCAGCAGGATGGTGAGCGCGATCTCGTTCGGCGTCTTCTGGCGCTTCGCACCCTCGACCAGCGCAATCATGCGGTCGATGAAGGCCTCGCCGGGTTGACGGTGATGCGCACCACGATCCAGTCGGACAGCACCGTGGTGCCCCCGGTGACGGCCGAGAAGTCACCGCCCGCTTCACGAATGACGGGTGCGGATTCGCCGGTGATCGCGGCTTCATTAACCGAGGCAGCGCCTTCGATGACCTCGCCGTCGGCCGGGATCATGTCGCCGGCCTCGACCAGCACCACGTGGCCGCGCCCCAGCTCCGTGCCCGGCAGCAGATCCACCGTGGCGCCATGGCGCGGCTCGCGCAGCTTCTTGGCCACCACGAACTTCTTGGCACGGCGCAGCGCCGCAGCCTGGGCTTGGCTCCTGCCCTCGGCCAGCGCCTCGGCGAAATTGGCGAACAGCACCGTGAACCACAGCCACAGGGTCGTGAGGCCAATGAACCACGCCGGTGCTTCGCCCTGACCACCGAGCGCTTGCACCCACAGCCCGGTGGTGAAGATACTACCCACGTACACGACGAACATCACCGGGTTCTTGAACTGAACCCGCGGGTCCAGCTTGCGGAAGGCGCCGACCAGGGCCGGCGTGATCAGGGTCGGATCGAACATGGAAAGTTTCTTACGAACCATTATAGTCACCTCAGTTTCCGGCCCACAGAATTAGATGCTCGACCGCCGGCCCAAGGGCCAGGACCGGGATATAGGTCAGCGCGCCCACCAGCAGTACCGTGCCGACCAAGAGTCCCACGAACAGCGGCCCGTGCGTGGGCATGGTGCCGGGTCCGTGCGCCAGGCGTTTCTTCGCTGCGAGCGAACCGGCGATCGCGAGTACCGGGACGATCACGGCGAAGCGCCCGAACCACATGGCCGCTCCCAGCCAGCCGTTGTAGAACGGCGTGTTGGCGCCCAAGCCCGCGAAGGCGCTGCCGTTGTTGTTGGCGGCGGACGAAAACGCGTACAGGACTTCCGAGAAGCCGTGCGCACCCGGATTGAAGATGGTCGCCTTGCCGGCGCTCGCCATCACCGCGATCGCCGTGCCGAGCAGTACCAGCGCCGGCGTCATCAGGATACCGATCGAGACCATCTTCATGTCGAACGCCTCGATCTTCTTGCCGAGGTATTCCGGCGTGCGGCCGATCATGAGCCCGGCGACGAACACCGCCATGATGGCGTAGAGCAACATGCCGTACAGGCCCGAGCCGACGCCGCCGAACACCACCTCGCCCAGTTGTATCATCCACATCGGCACCAGTCCGCCGAGCGGCGTGTAGGAGTCGTGCATTGAGTTGACCGCCCCGCACGAGGCGGCGGTGGTGATGGTGGCGAACAGCCCCGAGGCGCTGATGCCGAAGCGCGTTTCCTTGCCTTCCATGTTGCCGCCGGATTGCAGTGCGCTGACCGTGTGATCGACGCCGAGCTTGGCGAGCACCGGGTTGCCCTGCTGCTCGAACGTCATGGCCGCGACCGCGGCGCCGATGAAGATAACCGTCATCGCTGCCAGGACTGCCCAGCCCTGGCGCGTGTCCCCGGCCGCCCGGCCGAATGCATAGACCAATCCCGCCGGGATCACGAAGATCGCCAGCATTTGCAGGAAGTTGGTCAGGACGGTTGGGTTCTCGTACGGGTGCGCCGAGTTGGCATTGAGGAAACCTCCACCGTTGGTGCCGAGCATCTTGATCGCTTCCTGCGAGGCAATCGGTCCCATCGGCAGGGTCTGCTTGGTCGTCGTCAGGGTTTCATTGACCGGATTGCCCGCGGCATCCTTCACCGGCTGCCCGGCGGCGTCAGGCTTCGGCGCCCCGTACGTCGTCGGTTCGAGCGTGGTGACCTCCTGGTAGGCGGAGAAGTTCTGGATCACCCCCTGGCTCACCAATACCAGCGCAAAGACAAACGACAGCGGTAACAGCAGGTAGGCCGTGATGCGATAGAGATCGGCCCAGAGGCTGCCGATGGTTTGCATAGAGTGACGCGCGAAGCCGCGAATCAGGGCGAACGCGACGGCGATGCCGGTTGCGGCCGAGAGAAAATTCTGCACCGCAAGCGCGAGCATCTGGGTGAGATAGCTCATGGTCGCCTCGCCGCCGTAGCCCTGCCAATTGGTGTTGGTCACGAAGCTGATGGCGGTGTTGAAGCTCGAATACGGCGTGACGTTCGGCATCCGCTGCGGATTGAGCGGTAGCCACAACTGCAGGCGCTGCAGCGTGTAAACCACGAGCACGCCGACCACACTGAACAAGAGAACGGCCAGCGCGTACTGACGCCAGTTCATTTCGTCTTGGATCCCGCACACGCGGAACACACCGTTCTCGAGCCGTGCGAGCGGCTGCCAGCGCGTCGTTTCCATCAATTTGGTCAGGTACAGGCCAAGCGGCTTGACCGTCGCGAGCAGCACGACGAGAAAAGCCGCCAACAGCAACCAGGATTGAGTGGTCATTTAGAGATCCTCCGCCTTGATCAGGGCGTAGACGAGTAGCCCAGTAACAGCACCGCGATCACGGCACCGATAACATAGATCGCACTCATATCATTTCCTCCGAGGCATCAGCCGCTCGCAACCGATGGCAAGCGCAACGGTTAAAAGAAAGAACGCGCCGATCAACGCACACCAGACGATATCCATAGGTCCTCCGACTTGAATGACACGGTTCAAAGACTACCCGAAGACTACCAACTTGGGCATCAACTCGGTGAAAAGAATATGGGCTACGGTATAAAAATGGTGTAAATGCGATCGGCGTGCTCGGGGCTCAACCTGCGGTGTTCACCCTCGCGCGATTCGGGGACACGGATCGCTTTGGCCGCTGTGCCGCTGCACCTCATCCAGCGATGCAACAACCGCGCTGCCTGTTTCTTCGAGGAGGACTACTGGTTCTATCTCGACCCCCTAGGCGAGCTCTCGGGTAAGTCGATTGCGCAGTGCATGCCTATGTGCTGATGACCACTCACGTGAATCTGCTCCTCACGCCAGACAAGGCAGACAATGCCTCGTTGCTGTTGAAACAACTGGGCCAGCGCTACGTTCAGTACATCAACCGCAGCTATTGTCGCAGCGGTACCCTTGGGGAAGGCCGCTTTCGGTCTAGCGTTGCACGAGAGGAGGACTATGTGCTCGCCTGCTACCGGTATATCGAAGTGAATCAGGCGCGGGCAGAGATAGTGAAGCACCCGCGGTACTACCGTTGGTCGAGCTACCGGATCAACGCCGAAGGGCAGGCATCGAATGTGATCACTCAGCATGAACAATACCGAGCACTGGGGCGCTCAGAGGAAGCGCGCCGGGAAGCCTACCGGGTCCTTGTTCAAAACCGAGCTGAGGTGCTACGGGACACCCGTGCGGCGACAACGCAAAATACTTCACAGCGTTTTTCGCGACAGAAAGGTGGAGAACCAATGGCTGCGAGAGCCGCAAAGCCTGTTGGACGGCAGCAGCCCACGCGATCTCCTGCTTGAGGGGTCTTGGCCTAACTTGCTGCGCGTTCGGCAGTTCACCGAAATGATGGCAGGCTTATAAAAAGCGTGATCGAAGATATCCCTAAGGAATTCTTTCGCTCCATCACCTTTCGTTATGCCTCCCAAGAAGACAACATAGAGGTTCTCGTGGAGATGGGCCTCCAGCCCGAGAATAGTGAAGAGATGCTTGCTTTCTTGCGGGACCGTCACAAGGAGGACTCTCTCGAATCGCTTTTAGACAAGCCGTTTGAGGCGAAACTGCAGCTTATTCCGCAGCCCACCCGCTTTTCCGATGGCACGATCCGGGTTTTCTACAGTGCTCCGGAGGTGGACACCGCCGAAGTCGAGGTCCGGGATTTGTATCTCACGCATGCGTTTGGCAACACCAGGGAATGGCGCACGGTCTATTACATGAGCTTCTCCTGCGATTATGCTGGAGACACTAAGGACCTGAGGCCCCATGTGGCAACGCTGCCGTGCCTTATCCAGGATGAAGAACCAGGATGCCCGGGTTGTCATCGCATCGCGGCTGAAGCTGTAAGGGATGGACTGAATGGGCTTTTAACACCGTCGGCAAGAAAACCGGGTGGAACCTGCCTTCCCGTGTTTCGACGGGAAGCTCTGTCAAACCCCAGAAAACACGAGTGGGTTGCATTTAGGTTCGATCCTGAAACAGGCTTGGTTTCGCCCTCAACATCTTCCTGAAATGAGCAATTGCTGTGGACCATGTATTCTGACTTTACAAACTCTCCCCAGCCAAGCGGCGGTGCCCACGCCGTAACGCTGCGTCAACGCACAGGGCTTTAGCTTGCGTGCGCTGCGCCATCAATCAGCGCCATAAGCTCGAACACCTATGTCGCTACATCACCCGGCCCGCCATTGCCAACGAACGACTCAACCGCAATCGCGACGGCCAAGTCGTGCTGCAACTCAAGAGCCCCTATCACGACGGGACCACCCATATCGTAATGGAACCCCTGAAGTTTATGCAGCGATTCGCCGCGCTGGTTCCCCGTCCAAGGCTGCGTCTCATTCGCTTCCATGGTGTGCTCGCACCTAACGCCAAGCTACGTCCCGCAGGGGCTAAAGGGGCCAGGCTCAGATATTTTCACAATGGTAGCTCTCCCTGCTCAGCGATGGCTTACCCCGTGACATTAGCGTCTAGTCGCGGCCGGCCCCGCGGCCTCGCCTCGCGCCGTTGCCCCGTCATGCGCTCAATCTTGGCATAGAAACGTCGCCCAAAGGCTGGCTAGGGTATCAGCGCCAGCCGTAGGTCACGGAGGGTCTCCGGATCGAGAGGGGACCGGAACCGGTAAGCGACGCGTCGCGCGTTGTCGGCCGCCCCCAATGCCAGGTAGACCGGACGAGGAGCGCCAGCGGCGGCCCACCCGACCCGGCTGCGCCCCGACGACCAGGCGCGGCTCAAGGGTCTGATCGAGGAGGCGGGCCGGCTTACCTGCGGCCCACCGGCGGGTCGGCGTCGGGCCGGGCGCGGAACAGGATCCACAGCGCCGCCGGCAGGGCGGTGAAGTCGGCCAGCATCGAGAGCAGGAAGGCGAGCGCGGCGAGCAAGCCGAACTCGCGCATCGGCGGCAGCTCGGCCAGCATGAAGGCCAGGAAGCCGCCGGCGTTGATCAGCGTGGCGAAGAGGATGGCGCGCCCGGCTACCTGCAGCGTGTGCCGCATCGCCTGCTCGACCGTGCCGTCCCGCCGCCCCTCGAGGTAGTGGTAGAAGAAGTGGATTTGATCGTTCACCGACGCGCCCAGCACGGTCGAGGCGATCAAGATGGTGGCGATGTTCAACATCAGGCCGGTAGCGCGCATGAACAGGAACATCACCAGGATGGCGAAGATCGACGGGATGATCGCCATCAGCCGTGCGGTGCCGCTGCGGAAGACGACCAGGAAAGCGCCGAAGATCACGACTACCGTGAGCGCGAAGCTGTGTACCAGCGTCGGCACCAAGTTCTGCGCCGTCTTGGCGTTGAGGGGCGCCAGGCCGACGGTCTCGATCGCGAACGCGGCGAGCGCCGGGGTCGCCGCTAGCGTCTCGCTCCAGATCCGCCGCACCGAGGCGTTGAGGCGCTGGAAGCCGGGATCGTCGACGACGTGCGAGATCACCGTCACCTGCGTCTGCGCCAGCTCGTGCGGCTGCACGAAGCGTTGCAGCATCGGCTCCTGCGGCACCAGGCCCTCGAGGTCGGTGGCGAGTTGCTCGACCGCCGCCGGATCCTGCGGCCAGGCGTCGCCCTCGCCGCTCAAATAGCGGATCAGGCGCAGGATGCTGGTCGGACCGATCGCGGCGCCGACGTCGGGATCGGCCTCAAGCGCCTGCTGGAAGCGGTGTAGCCCGTTGAGCACGTCGGGCTCGGAGACGCTCCCGAGATCGCCGCGCAGCCACACGTGGGTGACCGAGAGCCCGGGGGTGATCGGACCGAGGCGTTTGCTGTCGCGGTAGAGCGGCGCCGAGTGATTCATGTGCTCGACCGGCTCGGTAAGCAGCGGCATCGGCGCCAGCAGGCCCGGGAAGCCGAACAGCGCCGCGGCGCCGGCGGCCGACAGGGCCAACGCCGAGCCGACCAGCGGCCAGCGCCAGCGGTAGCTGAAGCGCGGCAGCCACGCCGTCAGGCGGTCAAAGCCGATGCTCGCGGCGCGCCGCTCCTGCTGCGTCGGCGTGCGCAACGCCGCTTGTAGGGCCGGCAAGAGCGTGAACACGATCACCCAGGAGGCGGTGACGCCGACGGCGACCCAGATGCCCATCTCGCGGATGGGCCGGATGTCCGACACCGCCAGCGCCGCGAAGCCGGCCGCGGTGGCGAACATCGAAGCCGTGCAGGGGACAAACTTGTTGCACAGCGCGAACACCTGGTGTGCGGCGACCGGCCGCGCCAGTGGGCGTTCGACGAAGCGCGAGTGCAGGTAGACGAGCGTGGCCGTGGCGGTGACCAGGATGGTCATCGGCACCATAGGCGAGACGATGGTGAAGGTGCCGCCGGTGACCCCAATGTAGCCGACCGAGACGGCGAGACAGACGCCGAGCGTGATGAGGAAGGCAACCAGCGTGCGCGCCGAGCGGTAGAGGGCGACATTCAGCGCGACGACGAAGGCGGTGAAGACCAGGAAGTAGATCGGCGCGGAGCGCTGCGTCTCGTCGAGATACACGTTGACATACGGCTGGCCAAGCCGGTGCAGGCCGGCGATGGGACCGAGGCGCGCCGCGACGCCGGCGATCGCCTGCTCGATCTCGTCGAGCAGCAGCAGGCGGTCGGCGCTGCCGCGCACTTCGAAGACCAGCGCCAGGGCGATGTAGCCGCTGCCGAGCAGGCCCTGGCGGCGGAACTGGTCGGTGCCGGTGGCAAATTGGCGCAAGGCGGTGAGGCTCTCGGGGGTGGGCTCGAAGCCGGCCTTGGCGCGCCGGTACACCGACAGCACCGAGTTGGTGGTTACGCGCGGGTTGGTCTGGATGGCGCGCTCGAGCGCGTCGAGCTTGGTGATCACCTCGGGCGCGAGCGGGTCCGGCGTCTCGACCAGCAGCAGCGCGTACTCGCCGCCGCCGAACACCTGCTCGAAAGCGCGCGTGGCCACGTAGTCGGGATCGGTGGCGACGATCAGCCTGTCGATCGAGTTGTCCTGTCCGACCTTGGCGGCGTAGTAGGCGCTCGGCGGAAGCAGCAGCGCATAGCAGGCGATCACCCACCAGCGCCGCTTGATCAGCGCCGCGAAAAAGCGCGCCAGCGCGCCGCCGGCTTCGGTGGAGGTATCGATGGCGAGTCGCTTGACGCTCATGGTTCCGATGACGGAATTGCCGCTTCGTAAAACACCGCGCGCGGAGCAAACAATTCAAACTCGCACTTCTTCGCAAAAGTAGCTTGCTTAGCCCCTCATCCCGCTCGGCCTCCGCGGTGTGCGTCCGGGGTGGCTCGGCCGGAAACCGACATGCTTGCCGTGCGGCCGGTGTATGGCATCGGAACCGGCACGTCCGCGCGGCCCGTTCTGACCCCGATGCGGCGGCTTGGGTTTACGCGCCACCGGTTTGGGGCCGGTGGGCTCGAGCCCCGGGATCACCTGCCGGTCCAGTTTCTGGGCGGTCAGTCGCTCGATGCGCCCGAGCTTAATCCCATCTCCCGGCCCTACCAACGAGATGGCGGTACCGGGAACGCCGGCGCGGCCGGTGCGCCCGATCCGATGGATATAGTCCTGCGCAACCACGGGAAGGTCAAAGTTGATCACATGGCTGATATCCTTGATGTCGAGCCCACGGGCGGCCACGTCGGTCGCGACGAGGACACGCAGCTTACCCCTACGCAGGCGTTCCACGGTGCGATTCCGGGCGCTTTGCCGCATGTCCCCGTGTAAAGCAGCCGCCGCGTGCCCATCCGCTTCGAGGGTTCCGGCCAGGTTTTCGGCCCCGCGTTTAGTCGCGGTAAAAATGATGGCCTGGTAGACCTTCGTATCTTGTAGCAGGTGATCGAGAAGGGCGTGCTTGTGTTTCGTATCATCGAAACGGTGCATCCGCTGCTCGATCAAGCGGTGGCGCTCCTTGATGCCGGCGATCTGGACGCGGACCGGATCCTGTAACAAGCGCTGCGCGACCCGCAGGATGTCCCCTTCCAAGGTGGCCCCGAACAGCAAGCTCTGACGCCCGGCCGGCGTGGCCGCCGCGATGCGCTCGACGTCCTCGATGAAGCCCATGTCCAGCATGCGATCGGCCTCGTCGAGGACCAAGACCTCCAACCGGGAGAAGTCGAGTCGGCCTCGCTCCATATGATCGAGCAAACGCCCCGGCGTGGCCACCAGGACGTCCAGGAGCCTGCCGAGCAGTTGTTGTTGCGGCGGATAGGCGACACCGCCCACGATGGTCCCGAACGAGCAACGCGTGAAGCGGCCGAGCTGCCGGATCGATTCGTTGATTTGGTTGGCCAACTCGCGCGTCGGGGTCAGGACTAGCACCCGCGGGCCGCGGCCGCGCGCCTTGGATGGCGTCAGCAAGCGCTGCAAGGCGGGCAACACGAAAGCGGCCGTCTTGCCCGTGCCGGTCTGCGCCGAGGCCATGACGTCACGGCCCTCCAGGGCGAGCGGTATAACCTGACGCTGCACCTCGGTGGGCAAACGAAAGCCGCTGGCTTCGATAGCGCGTAGCAGCAAAGAATCGAGATGTAATTCTTGAAATGACAAAGCATAATCCTCGTCCACCGACCACCGGCGGAAACTTGAGCCAAGTATCTGAACCGAGTCACAGGGGATCCGCGGAAGCCGCGCCCGGGAGGCACCGGTACCGCAGGCTTGGAGACACTGTATAGGCAGCTACCGCTGTGGTGAGGGGAGCCCGCCGGGTTCCTTACCGCTTTATTGCCCGCTGAAGGGCCTTCATTAATAGGGCGGCGGGTGAGGACTATACGCAAGTCAAGCCATGGGTTCAAGGCGAGCCGTCATAATTGATGCTTGCGCCGCTACGGGCGGCTTCGGCCCATGAGTCCTTGTACGGCCTGAATAAGATCTGCGGGCAATACGACGGTTTTACTGCTGGGTGACGCCGCCAGATCCTTGATCGCCATGATATAGCGTTCCCCCAAAAGGAAATAGGCGGGCAAATCGCGATCGGAGATCGCATCGGTCACTTTCTTAATCGCTTCCGACGCGCCGCTGGCGAGGGTAATTTGCGCCGCGGCGTCGCGTTTCGCGGCTTCCAAGCGCGCCTCCGCCTGAAGAATGGCCGCCTGTTTCTCCCCTTCCGCCTTGATGACGGCCGCTTTTCGCTCGCGCTCGGCGGCCGCCTGTTTTTCCATCGACGTTTGCATCGATGCCGACGGTTTGATGTCCTGGATTTCAACGGATTTCACCGTTAGCCCCCAGTCGGCCACGTCGTCGGAAATCGACTCCTTCAGCCTCACCTTGATCTGATCGCGTGAGGACAGCGCATGGTCGAGTTCCATCTCGCCGATGATCGATCGCAACGTGGTTTGGGTAATATTCGTGACTCCGGAGCGAAAGTCCGTGATGCCGTAGACCGCCTTGACGGTGTCGGTCACCTTCACGAAGGCGATCGCATTGGTAATGATGACAACATTGTCGCGCGTGATCACATCTTGCTCAGGTATATCGAGGATGAGATCCTTGGTGGGCACCCGGTAGGCTACCCGATCGATGTACGGGATCAGAAACCGCAATCCCGCCGTCAAGGTCGTATTGAATTTTCCCAGCCGTTCGACCACCCATTCTTCGCCTTGCGGCACGGTGCGCACCGCTTTGGCAATCGTGACCAGGATAATAATGAATACCGCAAAGGCAATCAGTGTAAATTCTGTAAATTCCACGGTCCCTCCCCGCTATGAAAGCTTTTCGACCTTGAGTGTCTGCCCCACGACATCCACTATTTTAGCGCGTTCGCCGGAGGCGATCCGTTCATCCGCGATCACCGGCCAGGTCTCCGATCCGAGTATCGGTTTTTGAAATCGAATCGTACCCCGTTGCATCTCGGATACCTCCTGGACGATCAGACCCCGTTCCCCGACAACGGCCTCCTTTGAGAGGCCCGACCGGGTCCGATGCGGCGCCGGAAATAGCTTGAACCAGAGCACGGCCATCCCGACGGACAGCCCTCCCCAGAGCGAGATCTCCTGCGCGAGGCTGAGATCGACATAGGCGGCCACGATGCCCACCAGCACGGCCGCGACACCGAACCACAGGATAAAGAACGTCGGGCCCAAAAGCTCGATCAGCATTAGTCCAATCCCACCGACGATCCAAGCCCACCAAGGTATTTGCATGAGGCGAATCCTATTGATGACTAGCGCAAGAGTCAGAATATTGCTCTATAAGTGACTCCAGCGGGGACACCGGTCCATCATCGGTCTCTTCACGCCGCCACAGGCACCGGCCGCCGCTCGCGCGATCGATAATCTCCAGAAGCCTGTGGTGCTCCTTCCGCTCCCCCTCACTAGGAATGATCACGGGTAGCGGCGGCCGTTTTTCGGCGCGGATCGATTCTATTTTCTTTCTGACGGCAGGCCTAAAGTCATCCAGGAGCAGATCGGCTTGTCCGCCGGTAATCGCAAGATAAACATCGGCAAGGATCTCCGCATCGAGCAAGGCGCCGTGCTGTATGCGCGCCGAGTTGTCGATCTGGTAGCGCTTGCACAAGGCGTCCAAGCTATTCTTTTGTCCAGGATGTAACTCGCGTGCCAGGGCCAGAGTGTCGATCACCGCACAGACTTCCTCGATCCGCCCCCACTCCGGCCCGAGCCGCCGGAGCTCGCTGTTGATAAAGCCGACATCAAAGGCGGCGTTGTGGATGATAAGCTCGGCGCCTTGGATGAAGTCTAAAAATTCCTTCGCGATGTCTGCGAATCGTGGACTGTCCTTGAGTTGCGCGAGGGTAATACCGTGCACCTCCACCGCGCCGGGATCGATGTCCCGGTCCGGGCAAAGATAATAATGAAACCGGCGCTCGCTCACTCGCCGATTGACGAGATCCACGCAGCCAATCTCGATGATTCGATGACCCTCTCCCGGCTCGAGGCCCGTGGTTTCCGTATCTAGTACGACCTGGCGCATTAGAGCTTCCTTAGTCTGTCGTCGCGTTCCTATCGCCGCTTGCACGAGCAGCTAAAAGCCGGTCGATCGCGCGATTTGCCAAGCGATCGACACGCTCGTTTTCAACGTGCCCCGAGTGGCCCTTCACCCATTGCCACGTTATATCGTGGCGCGACGCTGCGGCGGCCAGCCGTTGCCAGAGATCGACGTTTTTAACCGGCTGTTTATCCGCAGTACGCCATCCGCGCCGCTGCCAGCGCGGGAGCCACTCGGTGATACCGTTTTTTACGTAGGCCGAGTCGGTCGTCAACCGGACCCCGCAATGGTGCTTCAATGCTTCGAGTC
The DNA here is from genome assembly GCA_002007425.1 of Chromatiales bacterium USCg_Taylor. Taxonomy (GTDB): domain Bacteria; phylum Pseudomonadota; class Gammaproteobacteria; order JACCXJ01; family JACCXJ01; genus USCg-Taylor. The sequence goes on from MUGK01000001.1 coordinate 20,723, forward strand.
CCCGAATAGCGGCCATGAGCTCCATGCGGTTGTTGGTCGTAAACGGCTCGGCGCCGCTCAGCGTCTTCTCCTTTCCCCTATAGCGTAGCAAGACCCCCCATCCCCCGGGTCCGGGATTCCCGCGGCAAGCGCCATCGGTAAACATCTCAACGCAGATTTCATCCGAGGTCTCGTGCGCAAAGCCTGGACGAGCGGCCATGCTAGGGCTCGACTCGTTGCACGGACGAGCCGGCGACGCCACCATGGAGAACTCTACGCTGCGCGTGCCGCCGCGCCCCGATCGGCGTCATCGCCTCGATACGCTTTTTCCCGACCAGGAGATACACCCCGCCGAAACCGAGCCAAGCGCCGATACGCTCGCTAATCTCCCATCGCCGCTCGGCCGGCGCGTTAGCCCAGGGCGCGCGCACATTGAACCGGCGCGATTGCACAATATCAAATCCAAGATTGCGCAGCCGAGCTTGAAGCCGCCCCATCGCCAAGAACCGCCCACACCAAGGTACGCGCTTTCCCCACGCGCTGCAAAGGCGCCACAGCCCCCATAAGCTCCATGGATTGAATCCCAAGATCACCACGTGACCTTCGCCCGCAAGAACGCGTTCGGTTTCGCGCAAGACTTCCATCCCGTCCGATTGGAACTCCAAGACATGCGGCAGGACGATCACATCGATACTGCGGGTTTGCAGCGGTAGCGCCCCCGCCGTGCATAATGGATGACCAAGCATTGCGATAGGCAATTGCGGGTCGATATTGAGCACGATTCGATGCGCGATGCGGCTGCCCGCAAACAGGTCGGCCGCGCCGAGCGCTCCGATTTGGACGATATGAAAACCGAACAGGCCCGATAAAACCGGGCCGAGCTGGGCGCGTTCGGCTTGCAATACGGAATGCCCGAGAGGGCCTTGAAACCATTCCACCAGCCGCGTCCACAAGGAAAGCGATCGATCGTCGCTGATCAGAACCATGATGGATCCGGCATGTCGCGACTGTATACTGGCCTCGTCATACTGGCCGCATCGAGGTCATCCGCGGAGATAAAAGCATGGTCGATGTCTTTCCGGTCGCTGCACTGAAGGACAATTATATCTGGTTCATTCGCAACGGAGACATCGTCGTGGTTGTCGATCCTAGCGATGCCGTGCCCGTCGATCAAACCTTGGCCGCACAGGGGCTCAAGCTCACGGCCATACTCGTCACCCATCATCACTGGGATCACGTCAATGGCATTGAATCGCTGGTCGAGCGTTACCGCGTGCCCGTCTATGGCCCAAAGCTCGAGACCATCCCCCAATGCCGCCATGGGGTGATCGACGGCGACACGATCGCGTTTCCCGATCTCGATCTAGCATTCAAGGTTCTGGGCGTCCCCGGCCATACCTCCGGCGCGGTCGCTTATTTCGGCGCGGAGTCGTTATTCAGCGGCGATACCCTGTTCACGGCCGGCTGCGGGCGGCTATTCGAGGGAACGGCTGAACAAATGTATACCTCCCTCACCAAGCTCATGAGCCTGCCGCCCCAGACACGCCTTTACTGTGGTCACGAGTATACGCGCGCTAACCTCGCTTTCGCCCGCGCGGTCGAACCCGACAACACGGCCATCGCCGCGCGCATCCGGGAGACCGCGGCACGGCGTGCCCACGGATTGCCGACGGTGCCTTCGACCTTGGACCTAGAACGGCAGACGAATCCCTTCGTGCGCTGTTCGGCGCCCGAGGTCAAGCGCGCGGCCGAAAGGCAAGCGCGGCGGCCATTGTGCTCCGATACTGAGATATTCGCGGCTTTGCGCCAGTGGAAAGACATTTATTAGGACTGCTAACAAATCTCGCTGGTCGCCCAGTGAGTAAATACATGTTTTGCAAAATCATACTGTTATAGCTTATTCATCGCATTTTTCTATAGATTTAGCAAACGCTTGAAGGGTTGACACCCCTGTTTGGCCTGCCTAGCATCCTTGCAAATGCGACGGGGCAACCATCGTTCAATAATAATAAGTTGCACCCCCCTCTTCCTCTGCGGCTGTCTGGCGGTGCCGCAGGTAGAGGACCCGGCGCAGTCTCTCCCGCCGCGTACCGCGAACCCCGGCGTATTCGATTCCGCCTACCGCTCGGGGCCCCTCGACGAATTACGCGCTCGCCTTACTGCACGCCTTGCGCAAGCGCCCCTCTCCCACGAACCGTACGATGATCTTTGGGAACGGATCCGGGGGGGATTTACGCTACCCCAACGGGCCCCGCCATCGAAAGGGCCTCGGCCGGGGCTGCGGCAGCCCTACCTCGACCAATTGGCCGAGCGGGCGCGTCCTTACCTGCATCACATCGTTGTAGAACTGGAACGGCGCGCTATGCCCACCGAAATCGTGCTGTTACCGATCATTGAGAGCGCCTATCGTCCGGAAGCGTATTCGCCCAGCCACGCCGCAGGCATCTGGCAGCTGATCGCGGGAACGGGAAAGCGCTTTGGCCTTAGACAGAGCGCGTGGTACGACGGACGGCGCGATGTCCTCGCTTCCACCGGCGCGGCGCTGGACTATCTGGAGAACCTCCATGACCTCTTCAAGGGGGACTGGCTGCATGCATTAGCGGCGTACAACTGCGGAGAAAAAACCGTTCAGACGGCCATCCACCGTAACCGCCGCGCGGGCCGCTCGACGAGTTATTGGTCGCTCGACTTGCCGGCGGAAACGAAAAAGTTCGTGCCTAAGCCCTTAGCGGTGTCGAGCATCGTCGCCGCGCCTGCGGAGTATAACGTCAGCCTCAAACCCATCGCGAATAAACCTTACGTTTCCGAAGTGGAAATCGGAGCACCCATCCGCCTCGTCCGGGCGGCGGCGCTGGCGCAAATGAGCGTGACCGAATTGCGGCGACTGAATCCGGGCGGGATCAAGGACACGACCGGCCCAACGGGACCGCATAGATTAGCATTGCCGGTCGCAAACGCGGATATCTTGAAGCGCGAGATCGCCCGCTCGGTGAGTCCCCCTCTCGCGGTGGCCAGCGCGCCTAATTTTTTACCCGCCGTTCTTGCCGTGAAGGCGCGGCGCGCGGGCGTGCGCCACACGATCCGGGCGGGAGACTCGCTGTCGCTGATCGCGAATCAATACCGCGTCAGCGTCCGCCAGATCTTGCGCTGGAATCGGATAAACCAACAAAAGGTGTTACTTCCGGGGAAGGTTTTGTTGATTTATCCGCATCGGAGCTCGGCATAAGCCGCTTGCGGCCGAGGTCTCCATTCCGCTTCGCGTACACCTTCCCTGGCGTGCGCGAAACGGGCATTAACGGGTCGCGTTGTGCTGCGGTATTCCGTCTGGCCGACAAGGCGTTACGGTTGGGGTTGCTCGCCGTCCTTAGTGATCTTGATGAAGCTCCCGTCGAACTTCTGCAAGAAGAGCTGATCGAATGGCTCGTTGAAGGTACCGATATAGTCCCTTATCACCCCAATCGCCACTTGTTCGCCGAGCGTGATGGACGCTGAATGGTCGGAGCGCCAATGCACGCCCGCGACATTGCGACCGATACCGATGTTCATCGCCAATTTGTTGAGCTCACCGCCGACGGTGAGATCGTCCTTGTCGAGCCCCTGATACGGAACGAGGCTTGCGCCATCGCTTGACGGCACAACGGGCGCTAAGCGTTTACGTGTGCCTGGGTCGAGCAGATCGGTAATCTTCTGCGAGACGTCGAACCAGGCCTTGAGCACCGTCACACAGGCACCCGCGACTGTGGCATGGCCGGCACCGTAGGCAGGATGCACGGGTGAACCCTCCGGGAAGCCCATCGGCAGTAGATACGTCCCGTACTGCGCGAACACGGTGTCGAGGGCACTCGAATCGGTCGCGACCGCTGCATGGATCCCATAATCCTTCACACCGGTTTTTTGCAGGTGTAGGCGCGCGGCGAATACCTCAGGCCGCAGCCGTCGGTGGACCGACCATTTCTGGTACCACACAGCGCGCAACGCATGCCGTGCGACCTCGGGAAGCAAGGCCTGAAGATGGGGGTTACCGAGAGTGCCGAAGGGATCCTCATTAAGGATGGGACCACCGGCACGGTACGGGTTACCGGCATCGACCCGTGCCCCGCCGTTCAGTAATATCAACATAGCGTTGAAATAGGCTTGGTAGAGGAGGTCGACGTGCACCCATTGGCCAAGGTCGCGGCCGTTGCGGATGTAGCGAAGGTCGGGATCGACCACGTCGGGCTCCTGCGAGAACCCATGCTGTACTGAGAGCCAGTCAGCCAGATCCACCATGTAGTCCTTGCCCGAGACCACCGTTCGCATGCGCTGGTCGATCTCTTGGGGCCCAAGGTAGCATCTCTGTAGGAGGAACTGAGACATGTAAGGGCCCTTCTCTTCTCCGAGGGTGGTCCCACGGAAGAGAAGTTGCGGAGTGACGCGCCCCGACGCATCCTTCGGGCCCTTGAAGTCGGCACCGAACCGGTCTAAATCCGCGACGGCCTCTTTGATGATGGGGTGATCCTCGTTGTAATCGGCAAAGTGAATGTCGCGCGCGAGTGCCATCCAGTAGTTTTCGGCGATCTCGGCGGCGATTTCCTTGCTGACGAATGTGGGTGCCGCGGGTATAGCGAGATGCTTCGGATCGGGTCCGATGAGCTCGATGCCTAGTCCGTTTTGCGGATTGACCAGACCCCGGCGAGGCCCAAAGCCATTGGCGCGGCTGCCCAACGGTATCGCGTTGAAGTCCGCTTGATTTCCGGTAGTGATGGCATTAACGAGGGCGTTAAACGCCGCCGGGACGACTTCCCCTAGCGACGTATGCGGTAGGCCTTTGGAATAGCTCGCACGTAGATCTGCGTAAAGTGACTCATCGCCATTCGGCGTCTGGGTCGCTAAGGGCTGCGAATCCCAGAAATTGGCGTTGTCGAGACGGCGGGTCGGTATTAGCATGGTTCGTTCCTCCTTCAGTTCCTCATGTATGTGAACGGTGGTTTCAGTTGGTCCTGGTTAAGGCACGAACTGATACCTCTGTGTTGCTGCGCGCCGGTGCGCGTATGAACCGGTGGTGCACGAGACACGATCAGGTGAGCCTCGTGGCACTGCGTGGTTACGCGACGGACGGGTAGAGTACCGTGGGCGGCTTGCGAGCGCAGTGACTTTTTGCACAGCGCATTTGTGAAATATTCACGCTACTTCAGAATTTAATCATCCACTCCATACGCAATCCGTAAGAAAGCCCGTCGCTTTCCCGGCCGGCCACGAAAGAATCCAAGCGCAGCACATGGTGCTCACCGATCGCGCGCTGATAGCGGGCCCCAAAACCTAGGACACCTTCATCTCTCCCGCTTTTGGTGCTCGTGCGGGCGCCGAGCTCCAAGATAAGTTGGCTATCGATGCCATCGAGAAACATCTGGTAGCCGATCGCCGTACCAATGGTATCGTCGATCGGCTGCCCGAGAGGCACTCCGTAACGGCCCATTCCCACTGGGCCATACAAGATGCCGAGGTTTGCCAGGGGGCCACCTTGATCTGGGCTCCGCGCAGCCGACGTGAACTGGTCAATGTTCCAGAAGGTATTGAAATAGGCGATATTGTCGGAACCAGGCAACGTGCTAGACAGTTGAGAGAGGAGGAGTACTCCGCGCCCCACTGCTGGCGTTTCGTCGCGTTCCGGAATAGAGGCATTAACCCTGAACGTTGTGTTCAGCCAGCTGAAGCGTTGGGTCGATGCAGCGCCCACATACCAGGCATTTCCATCGCGATCGTCGTCAACATAAATGAAATCCAGCGAAACGGTGTTATCCCATGCGGTGTCTGCTTCCGAGAACAAACCAAACAGGTGCGCAGAGTGGTCATTGTTTTTGTTGGCTAGGTCGTTGTTGCCTCGATTGATATGATTCCAGCCATATACCCCAGTCATGCGGAGGTTCGACACACCGTCAAACACAAGGGAGTTGCGGGTGATTCCGACCATATCAATGATGTCGTTCAGTAGGATCCCATCCTGGAGCAGTACTGGCTGGCGACCAATGGAAAAGCCGACGTCAAAGGTGCCGGAGTCGGTCGGATCCAACCCCGGGAAGATCTCACCGATATCACCTTCAAAAAAGAGTTGGGTCAGCCTGGCGTTTAGGTCTTGCTGCCATCCCTCATCTTCGTTGGGTTCGAAATTGTAGCCTGTATAGTCCCCGGTTTCGCGATCGACTGGCCGCATGGAGAAGAGCAGCCGCTCAGTTCCCGAGAGGTTTACGTTACCGTGCAAATCAAGCCGGTTGCTCCATTCAGTGGTCCTTTCATCGCCGCTCTCGAAGCTCTGGAAGGCACTGCGGAATGTTCCGAATAACAAAAACCAAGGTTGGAGCATTTGACCGGTCGGTGTTTTAATACCGGGCTGGATTGGTCCGTTTCCGAGAAAAGGACTACCGAACTCAAGAATCGGTCGCAAACGTTCCACCGGATCTACGGGATATTGCACAACCTCATCAGGCAGACGCCATGGGTCGTCATCCGTCACCGCTTGGTCGCGATAGAAATCGACGGCATTACGACCTTCGGGCACGGTTGTTTCTGTTGCGTGATTCTGGGCCTTCGGTACGTTTGACTGATTGCTTTGCGGCTGATGCCCTTGTGCTAAAGCACGACTACTCACAAAGATCGCGAACATTGTTAGCAATCCCAAGTGCCGTCTCACCCTGGTTTTATTCGATAACAAGATTTCGTTCCCAAAGTACGCGGTAAAGATCAACTAATTTGTCGCCGATGGCACGTGCACTGAGTCCGTACTCAAAACCCACTCCCGAAATGGCATGGATCAAATGCGGAGGGAGCTGGCCCGCCACGAGCTTGATGTTTAAACGATAAGGCGTGCGACCGGTGAGGAGTTTGGGATCGACGTGGTAACTTGCCCAGCGATGCCCCAGCGCCTCGATGTTTTTCTTCTGCAGCCGGAGATCGCGAATGCCGCCAAACAGTACCGATGGCGTGTGCGAGGGCCGCATGTAGATCAACGGATTTAAGGAGTAGTTGGCCGGTATCACCTGCTCGCGCTCTCCTCCATGAACCGTACCGACCAAAATTGGAGACCGCAGATTGAAGAGCTGTTCGTCTCTTGGTATGGCGCCATTGTGTACGTACAAGGAGTGCGTGTCGCGAACGTCTCCGTTAGGGTCCAGATCGCCGGAGCGCAAAATTACCGTTCCGTCGGCGTCGGTCACCGTGACCTGCAAGAAGACGTTGCGCTCGGCAATCAACCCCGAGGGCACGCTGTGGCCGTCGGTCAGGTTCTTAACTTCGACGTCGAACTTAAGGCCTTCTTCTTTTTCAGTGATTTTTATTTCACCGAGACCGTAGCCATTACGCAATAAGGTAGTGGCACGGGCTCGGTTCTCGGCCAGTAGCGCCAGTTGCTGATCGATAATTTCCCGGGCCGCAATACGTTCTTCGGGATCTGCCCAAATGCCGGGAAATTTTGCGTCGTCAGGCACGCTTTTTTCGAATGCTTCGGATCCCCACCCGGCTGCGACGTCAAAACTCAACCATTCCTCTGGCGTGGCAAACTCCTGCGCCTCTGGGTTGACGGGAAAGATGCCTGGATGGACCACGGAACTATCGGGTCCCGGGAACATATGATTAGTGCGTCGAGCGGGCCGGGTTGGCACACCGCGGACGATCGCTGCGGAAGCGGGCGGGTACTCCGACGGGATACCGGAGGTCGGACCCATGTGACAGCCTTGACACGTCACTCCCCGTTTAGCCGCCGGTGTTTGCTTGTATTCACTAAACAGATCCTCAAACCGAATGCCGTTAGCTAAGCGTACATCGTGGCAGCGAGCACAAAACCCCGGTTGGGAAACCTGCTCAAGAAGACGTGCCTCGCGATGGGTTTTGGGGGGGTTGTCTGAATGAGAATCGAGCACACGTTGCAGCTCATCACCTTTGCGGGGACCGTAAATGGGGATGCGGATATCGCCGGGTTCAAGGGGAAAACGGCCGGTGATTTTGCCATAGGCCTCGGGAACTCGGTGACAGACGACACAGGTGATCCCCTCTAAAGCCACCTTCGCACGGTTCTTATTGCTGGTGAGAATTGGCTCGCCGGTAAACATGCCCACTTGGGTGTGACATCGCTCGCAGAAATCACCCAAGGTCCCCTTAGTCAATTTCACCAAAGTCGCCTGATAGGCCAGGAAGGTAGGACTTATCTGAGCGAAAGCATGTCGCGAAACAGACCATTCACGGTAGATTTGCAGGTGGCAGGCGCCGCACTCTTGCGCAGATGGGAATTCGGCCTTTTTAAACAGTTCTTCGTGAGACTTATCCCCCGATTCACTATTAGCATTGGCGACCATCGTATGGTCAGCATCCGATGAAATTCTCTTAGGGCCGAGCTCGTAACGGATGAAATTAATCAGATGCCATATTTCTTCCTTCGCTAGATGATTTTTGAAACTGGGCATAGGGGATCTGCCGGTCCTGATTTTCGTGTAAATCGCGCCGTCAGACTGCCCTAAAACCTCGGAGCTCGTCAGGTTTGCGACCGTATTGCCAAGAGCAGCGGCTACCGGGCCATCCCCTTTTCCGGTTTTTCCGTGGCACTGTTGACATTCTCGCAGATAGAGATTTTTACCCATCGCCACAGAGGACGCGTCCGCCGTAATCGGATTTGCGATTCGTGCAAGACGCGGTGAAACTCGCCAGTTATTGGACCGTTCTTGCTCAGCCGTTGCGGGTTTCTGTATCAGGATTAAACTGATCACAAACACAATGGCAGTGACAATGTAGTACCAGCGTAATGATTGGTTTCTCATCTAAAAACCGGTGCTTTAGTTAACTCAGTGACTCTCGTATTGAATCAGGTGATCTCTTGACCGTTGCCCGACTCGGTGATGACTTTCACGGGGCGGGGCCAATCCGCAGCAATTTTTTTACGCTGCCTAAGGATACGAAGTGCACTTCGCTTGTTCAGTGACTTTGCGTACAAACATTCTGTGACAGATTCACAGTCTGTCCCGGGGGCGCAGTACCGGGTGCATCCGACGCAAATCAGCCAGTGGAAGCGCCAACTCGGAGCGGAGGCGAAGGAGACCTTCGGGAGCCGACGCCTCAAGAAGGTGCGGTACCAAGAGGTGGTGCAGGCGTCGGTATATGAGGAGATCGGGCGGCTGACGATGGAGCTTGAGTGGGTAAAAAAAACTGCGGGCCTCGGCTGAGGTACAGCCGACTTACATGCCAGAACATCAAAGATATGAGCCCGCGTTTTGCGCTCAAGAGTGTGGCGGGACCTTTAGGAAAAGGACACCGGTGGCGCTCCCGCCACCGGTGTCCCATTACTTCACGACGGCAGAGGCACTGGCGATTTCGTCATCCCACTGCCGAAGATGTCCTCGGCGATGTCACGCCAAGTGGAACACCGCCAACGTTTTGTGTGTAATCAGGCTTACCGTTGTTACCGATAGCGAAGGCGTCAAACACCCAATGCACGCCCAAATACACGCGGCTGGGGCCGTTCTCCTCGATCATCTGCCACAGGCCGTTTGGGAAGTTGCGGACGTGTTTTGGCCGCACGGTTCCGTTGTTGTCCTTGTTCACGCCATTGTGTTCATCGGACACAAACGTGAGATCTTGGAACCGAGCGTCCGGATTTTTATCGCCAACAGCAGTGCCATAGAACAGACGCGTCATTTGAAATGCCGCTGCGCCGAACGTGGCATGCCCGGAGGGGTAGGCCGGAAACGGCGGCGTAAAATTCTTGGCCTTGCCCGTTATTGTATATGGACGACCTGCAAGACCGGCACGAGCAGCTGGGGATGTGCAGCGAACAGAAAGCGCAGCGGGATCGGAAACGAGAGCACCCACTGCCGCAGCGGCACCCGAAGGATGACGTGATCGGCAAGGTGGGCGGCGGTTTCTGCCATGCACCGAAGCTCCGCATCAGCCGCTTGCGGCCGAGGCCTCCATTTCGTTTACGGCCGCAAGGTGGCCGCGAGTAGATACAGTATCGCCGCCAAATAAACCACCGCGCTCAGCCCGAGCTCAACAGAGATCATCATGGCCAGCACCCAGCAGTATTAATAGCACGCTTACGACCAGCGCCTGAATCAGTGTGGCCAGCAACATGAGGTAACCGAGGTCCAGGAAATCGGAGGGTGACATTCCGGATTTGTATGACGGTAAAACGCAAATCGCCGCGATTGGCGAAACGAATACCCGTTTTTCATTTCGTTCGGTAAACTCTAATAAATCGGCTTATGTGTATTTTGAGGGGTTGTTAGCTAGCGGGAAAGAGAGGTGCTAAAGTTGAAATGCGCGAGGAGATACCAAAATGTCAGTCCCTGATCCTCTTATTACCACCTCTCCGGACCGGCTGAGCGGGACAGCTGTCTTCGCGGGAACAAGAGTGCCTGTACCGACTCTCGTGATTACCTCGAAGCGGGGGATTCTTTGGATGATTTCTTAGCAGACTTTCCGAGCGTCTCCCGCGACCACGCTATTGCCGTGCTGGAACTTGCGAAGTCTGCGCTTCTTGCCAGGGCAGTAGCGGCGTAACTTACGGCACTTGGTGTGCGAATTCTCCTGGATGGTTGCGTACCGAAACGCCTTGCCAGGGAATTGTCAGTGCACGAGGTTCAAACAGCCCCTGAGATGGGCTGGGGTGATCTGGATGACGGCCCCCTGCTAGATGCCCGGACGCCTCGATGCCTTGGTCACAGTCGACAAGAGTCTGCCTAAACAAGCTTGTGAAGAAATCGTCGCGAGCAGTCTCCCCGCGAGGCGCACGGCGCACAGGACCGTTTCGCCCGGAGCCAAACGGCGCATAAGCCCCGAAGGGGCGAGTCTCAAGGATGGGGCGAGCAACCGGAGTGTCAGCAGCGGCGCGCGCTCGGAGATAGTCTGCAAGGCGGCCGGGTAAGGCCGGCCCATAAAATAAGCCAGTGGCGCGATGATCGTCCAGGCTCTACAAACCACTCTTGCGTCGTTCCTTGGTTTCTTGCAATTCCCCTTGCGGCGGGTTTAGGGTAGTCGCACGCCGATGAATCGATGAACGGCCGGAGGCGTGCATGCGCAGCCGTTGGACGAACCGCTCCAGGCTCACGTAAAAGGTCGGGGTGATGTACAGCGTCAGAAACTGCGAGAACAAGAGCCCGCCCGCGACCGCGATCCCGAGGGGCTGGCGTGCCTCGCCACCTGCGCCATAACCAAGCGCAATGGGCAGGGTCGCGAGGATCGCCGCCATCGTGGTCATCATGATTGGTCGGAAGCGAACCAGGCAGGCCTCGACGATGGCCTGCTCTGCCGGCAGATTTTTTTCACGCTGGAGGGTGAGTGAGAAATCCACCATCATGATCCCATTCTTCTTGACTAGACCCACGAGTAGAATGATCCCCACGAAGCTGAACATATTGAGCTCCTGGTCGAAGAGCAAAAGCATGACCAGTGCCCCAAATCCAGCCAAGGGCAGCGCCGTGAGGATGGTGAGCGGATGGCCGAGATGTTCGTACAGGATCGCGAGGATCATGTACACCACCAGGACGGTGATACCCAGGAGGATCGGCAGATCGCGTGTCGATTCCTCGAAACTCTTGGCGCTGCCGCTCAGGACGCTGCTGATGCCGGACGGGAGCGCCTCCCGCATTGCCTCCCGGATGGCCGAAAGCCCCGCCCCGATTGATTGCTCCCGCCCCAGGTTGAACGACAGCGTGACCGAGGGAAGTTGTCCGAAATGCTCGATCGAGATCGGCCCGACCCCTTGCCTTATGTCCGCGATGCTGGCGAGCGGTACCAGGCGGCCCATTCGGCTCTGCACGTAGAGGGCGTCGAGCGCATTGACGTCGCGCTGGAAGGCCGAATCAAGCTGAATAAACACGGGATATTGGTCATTGGCGCCATAAATCGTGCTGATCTCGCTCCCTCCAAAGGCGGAGCCGAGCACAGTTTCGATTTCCTGTGGGCTGACGCCCAGGGACGCTGCGCGCTCGCGCCGTATGTGCACCTGGATCTCGGGGTTGGCGAGCTCCAGGCTGCTGCTCACGTCCTCAATCATCGGCAATGCCTCGAGTCGAGCCTCGATCGCTTGGGCGGCCGGGTAGAGGGACGTCAGATCGGAGCCCCGCAGGACGACTTGAAATTCCCCTGCGCCGGTGATCGAGCCCATGCGGATCGCCGGCGGATTTTGCAGCACGAGTTCCATACCCTCGACGGCACGCGCGGCTCGACGCAGCTCCTGAATGACTTCGTCGGCACTGGCTTCCCGATCGGCCGCGGGTTTCAATCGGACGATGATGCGTCCGACATTGCCCCCGCTCACCCCTCCGAACCCCTGTCCCGCGGTGGACATCAGCGATTCGACGTTGCGGTTGGCTCGCACCACTTCGGTGAGCGCCAGTTGCCTCTTGACCAGCTCCGGAAATGGAGTTCCCTCGGGCGCGCGGGTACTGCCGTTAATGGTCCCGGTGTCCTGACTCGGGATGAAGCCCTTCGGGACCGCGGTGTAGAGCCAGCCGGTCGCAACCAGAATCGCTGCCGATGCCATGAGCATCGAGCCACGATGACCCATGGCGACTTGGAGGCTCTTGCCGTAAAAGGCTCTGGAACGCTCGAACAGCGCATCAAAGGCGCGGTAAACAGGCCCGTCTGCCCTGGTGGACTTGAGGAACAAGCCGCACAGCATGGGGGTGAGGCTCAGGGAAATGAGCCCGGAGATCAGAACGGCCACGCCTACGGTGACCGCGAACTCGGCGAACAGGCGACCGAGGATCCCGGCCATGAACAGGATCGGGATAAATACGGCAGCCAACGATATCGTCATGGACAAGACGGTGAAGCCGATCTCGCGCGTGCCATCGAGGGCTGCGGTCAAGCGGTCCTTGCCCATTTGCATGTGCCGGCTGATATTTTCCAGCACCACGATGGCGTCATCCACCACGAAACCCACCGCCAAGGTCAACGCCATCAGCGACAGGTTGTTTAGACTGTAGCCGAGGAGATGCATCACGGCGAAGCTCCCGAGCACCGACGTGGGAAGGATCAGAACCGTGATGAGGGTCGATGACAGATTGCTCAGGAACATGAGCACCACGCCGGACACGAGGACGATCGCGAGCACCAGGGTGAAATTCACGTCGTGGATCGACGCGCGGACAAACTCTGAACGATCGAGCAGCACGCGTAATTCAACTCCCGCCGGGAGCTGGGCGCGTACCTCGGGAAACACTTCCCGGATCCCGTTGACGGTCTCCACCGTGTTGGCACCGGGCTGCCGCTGTACAGCGAGAATGATCGAGCGCTCGCCGTTGAACCAGCTCAAGGCCTTGTCGTTCTCCACGCTGTCTTCGGCGCGGCCGATGTCCTTGAGACGGACCGGAATACCGTTCTGGAAGGCCACGATCACGTCTCGGAAATCCGCGGCTGTCTTGAGATCGGCGTCGGCCGTTACTGCATAAGCACGCTCGGCGCCGTCCATGATCCCAGCGGGGCGGTTACTGTTGGCTTCCTGGACTGCCTCGACTACTTGATCGAATCCGAGGTTACGTTGGGCCAAGGCATTGGGATTGAGATACAAGCGTACCGCGTATTTTTGGGCCCCGTAGACCACCACCTGAGCGACCCCCGGGAGCATCGACAATCGCTGGGTCAGACGGGTGTCGGCGAACTCGTTCAGCTCCGGGAGGGGCAAGGTCTCTGCGGTCAAGGCGAGGATCAGGACAGGGCTGTCCGCTGGGTTGGTTTTGCGCAACTGAGGTGGATCGATCCCGTCGGGAAGCCGGCGCATGGCGCTCGCGATCGCGCCCTGCACGTCCTGGGCGGCCGAGTCGATATCGCGATCGAGCCGGAATTGCAAAGCGATACGGGTCGAGCTCGAGCCGCTCACCGAGCTCATGGAATCGATACCGGAGATCGTGGAAAACTCCCGCTCCAGAGGCGTTGCTACCACTCGCGCCATGGTTTCGGGATCCGCTCCAGGGAGGTTTGCGGTGACCTGAAGGGTGGGGAAATCGACGCTGGGCAACTCATTGACCGGCAGCGTGCCGAATGCGAATAAGCCAAACAAGCATAAACCTGCGGTCAGTACTGCCGTCGCTACCGGACGTTCGATGAAGATCCTGGACAGGTTCATGACTGTGGCTCCCCGGTCGGTTTGACCGCTTTGCCGGGGGTAAGGTTAAAGGGAAGCTCGGTGATCACCAGTTCGCCGCCTTTCAATCCCTCCCCGATGACGGCCAGGTCTTCGACCTGCCGCAAGACCTGGACCGGTCGCAGCCTCGCCTTTGCATCGTCCACGACATAGACATAAGAGCCTTTTTGTCCCGGTCGGACCGCGCTTGCAGGCACGACCACGGCGTCGGGCTCGATTTTCAGGATGAGTTGCGCAAGGATAAACTCTCCCGGCCACAATGCCTGGTCCCGGTTCGGGACCCGTGCTTTCAAGAGCACGGTACCGGTCTCGGGGTTCACCGTGTTATCGATGAAGACGACCTTGCCTTCGGCCACACCGACACGGCCCTGTTCACGGTAGATCGCAACGCGCATGTCACCCGATTCGGCCTGGCGCCGGACCTCCTCGAGATAGTGCTGGGGGATATTGAAGGCGACCTGCACCGGTTTGATACCCATGATCACGACCAGCGGCGTCGCCCCGGCGGTATTGACCAGGTTCCCTTCCTTGACCGCAAGGCTACCCGTTCGGCCGGTGATCGGGGCGCGAATCTCGCTGTAGCCAAGTTCCACCCGAACCATCTCCACCTGGGCGCGATCGGCCTTCACGGTGGCAGCGAGACCTTCCATAGAGGCGAGCGCTTGCTCGTACTCCTGGCGTGTGATGTATTCACGTTCTGCGAGCGGTTTGAGACGTTCCCGCTGCGCCCGTGCTTCCAGCAACTGCGCCTCATCGCGGGCCAGGGTGGCCTGTGCCTGATCGAGGGTAGCCCGCGCGGCCCGGTCATCGATACGAAACAACAGTTGACCTTTTCTTACATCCTCGCCTTCGCGAAACAATACCTCCTCGAGCACCCCATTCATCTGGGGGCGCACCTCGACCCTGTGCTCCGGCTCGACGCTCCCTACCGCCTCGGCGATGACCGGCATCGGCTGCACCTTCGCGGCGACGGTCTTGACCGCGATTACTTCCTCGGGGGCGGCCTTATCGGCTACGGCGCCAACCGTCGTATCGTTACCCAGCCGGAGATAAAGGCCGATAGCGACGACGAGCAACACCCCTATCAGCAGGATCCTTGTCATGACGAAAGTGACGGTAGCAAGGCGCCGCGCGCGTGCGTCAGACGCGCGAGGGCGGTGTACCAGTCGAACTGCGATTGTATCCATTGAACTTGCGCGTTTGCCTCGTCCGACTGGGCGGTGAGCAGATCGAGCAGGCTGCCGACTCCCGACCGATAACGCGCCAGTGCCACCGCGCTCGACTGGTCAGCACTTCTCAATACGCCGGAGCTGGTATCGATTCCGGTCATGGCGGTGTTCAGATCGTAGTAGGCCTGCCAGACCTCCAGCGAGCTCTGGCGATGCAGTCCATCTCGCGCCGCTTCGGCTTGCTCCGTTTCAGCCTCCGCGAGGCGCACGCTATAGGTATCGCGAAAGCCGGTGAAGAGCGGGATCCGCAGGTTGACGGCGATGCTGTAGCTGTTCGAGGTTACCCGCTCCTCGTCGAGAAACCCCGTGCGGCCGCCATTGACGGCGAGCTCGAGCGTCGGTAGTCCCGCCGCCTTTGCTGTCTGCACCCCGGCGCGAGCGGCACGCACCTGGGCCTCGGCCGCCACGAGATCGGGCCTCATCGATTTGGCCTGATCGAGGATGAGATCCAGCGATTCGGCGACTCTTGCAAGCGGCGGTTGAACGGGCCAGGGCAGCAGGTTCACCCGCGTACTGACCGGCATCCCCAGCGCTACTGCAAGCTGGCCCCGTGCCTTGGAAAGCTCCCCTTCGGCGCGCTGCACGGTCAGGCGCGCCTGACCCACGGCGGTCTCGGCGCGGTAGACATCACCGATGGTGGCCAAACCCGCTTGGCGCCGAATATTTGCCGCACTCAGGCTGGCTTGCGCGCTCTTCAATGCCTCTTCGTTGGCCGACACGAGCCGCTCCACGCCCAGCACCTGGTAGTAGGTCTGCTCGACCAGCAGCACCACATCCTGCAACACGCGATTCTGTTGGAGATTGGACGCCAGCAACCGGTAGCGAGCGGCTTCCACCTCTCCTTCGCGGGCACCGAAGTCGAAGAGGACATAGGCCAGGCTCACCGAAGGGCCATAGCGTGTCTGCTCGGGAACGGACGCGCCGGCGCTGGAGAGCGACCTGCTATGTGTGAGGTTGGCGAGCCCGTCGAGTTGCGGCCAGTACAGCGAGCGCGCGATCCCGAGCTCCGCGGCTTGAGCGCGTGCCACGGCCCACGCCTCTCGGGTCTCCGGGTTATTCATAAGGGCGAGGTCGGTGATCTGGGCGAGGGAGAGAGGGCCTGAGATCTCCGCGCCACTGCCATGCCTGGGCTCAGGTACCTTCGGAAGCGGCTCGCGGGCCTGCCAGGGGACCTCGGGTGCCGATGAGGTCTCGGTCTCGGTGTCGAACGGATCGGTAACACGCAGGTGGTCAAAGAAACCTCCCGCCATTGCCGGCCCCATGGCCCCCAACATGACATACGGCACGGCAAGCCTGAGGAGCGCGAGTAAGCGCGGCCGCCTCAAGCTGCTTACGGTCCGGCTCGTCATCGATTCTTACCGGTGCTCAAGACCCGAGTGGCTCGAACCACGCGGGAGGGTAAGGAGCGCTTCAAGCCCGCCGCCATGGGCGTTGTTCAAGGCGAGCTCTCCCCCGTGCAGATGGGCGATGTTGCGGGCGATGGCGAGGCCTAGACCGGTTCCTCCGCTTTCCCGACTGCGCGATGACTCGAGGCGATAGAAGGGCTCGAACACCCGCTCGAGCTCGGCTTTCGGTATCCCCGGTCCAGCATCGAGGACGCGGATCTGAAGCCGCCTGCCGTCGTCGTCCACCATCACCGCGGCGCGCTGGCCGTACTTGACCGCGTTGTCCACCAGGTTGCCGATGCAGCGCTTCAAGGCCAGGGGTTTGCCGCTATAAGGCTCCACTACGCGGCCTCCGACCGCCACGCATTGCCCCATCTCTTCCGCATCCGCTTGGATGCTTTCAATGAGTGCCATGATGTCCACCGGTTGGAAAACCTCGCGGTCGCTCATGCCGCGAGCGAAATCCAGGGTCGCGTTGACCATGGTTTCCATCAGTTCCAGGTCGGCCGCGAATTTGGCCTTCAGCTCCGCGTCTTTCAGCATCTCGGCGCGCAGCCGCAGGCGGGTGACCGGGGTCTTGAGATCGTGAGACATCGCCGAGAAGATCCGCACGCGGTCCTGCAGCAGGCGCACAAGCTGCGATTGCATGTGGTTGAAGGCCGAGGCCACGTGTCGCACCTCCGAAGGCCCGTTCTCCTTCAGGGGCGGGCGGTTGATGTCGCGTCCCAGATCTTCAGCGGCTTGCGCAAGGACAGACAGCGGGCGCGTCACCCAGCGCACCGCCACCAACGCCGCGATGACGATCGCCCCCGCCAGTGCCGGCCAGGTCCAGAACAGGCGATCGGGCGAGCTGGTCCAACCACGACGATAGCCGAGCGTCACCCAATGACCGTCCGTCAAGCGCGCCTGCACGAGGTAAGATGTGCCGGTCGCGCCCTGATCGGCCAAGACGACCTTGAGGGCGCGACTGCCGAGCGCTCGGCGCACCCAGTCTTCAAATGTCGCCAGCGCCGGGTGTTGTTGTCTGCCGGCCCCGGTGCGCTGTGCTGCCGCCGGATCGAGCGAAGCAAACCACCGGCGGGTGTTGAGGATGGCGACGACTTTCCCGCGCTCGGCGGGCGCCAGCGTGTCGAGGAGACTCACGGTATCGGCGATCCGCTGGGCCGCCTGGGCCGCGTCGGTTTGCGCAAAGACCCTGTCCACCTCCCAGGCATGGATCGCCGCGCCTACCCCTCCCGCCACCAGGAGGCCCAGCACCTGGATCAGGATCATCCTGCCGAACAGAGACTTGGGAAGCACTATCTCACTACTTCCACTCTAGCGCAGAGCACGTATCCCTCCCCGCGCACGGTCTGGATGATGGCAGGCTCCCGCGGGTCGTCGCGGAGCCGCTGGCGCAGGCGGCTCACCTGGGCGTCTATGCCGCGTTCGAAGGGATCGGTTTCTCGCCCCTTCGTCAGCTCCATAATCTGGTCGCGACTCAAAACTCGGTTGGAGTGATTGAGCAGTATCCGCAGCAACCGGTATTCGGCGCCGCCTAGCGGAACGACGACGCCGTCGGCGGAGGTCAACTGGCGCAGGACGGGATCCAGCGTCCAACCGGCGAACCGGATCAATCGTGCGTCTTCCGGCTGTAGGTTGCGGGGCAGGCTTCGGGACCGGCGCAGTACGCTCTTCACGCGCGCCAGCAGCTCACGCGGATTGAAGGGCTTGGGCAAGTAATCGTCGGCGCCCATTTCCAGACCGATGATGCGGTCTATCTCCTCGCCACGCGCGGTTAACATGATCACCGGCGTGTCCATCCGTGCTCGGATCTCGCGACACAGCGCGAGCCCATCCTCGCCGGGCAACATGAGGTCGAGCACGACGAGGTCCACGCGGCTCGATTCAAGGGCTGCCCACATCGCTTTTCCGTTGGGCACCGCATTGGCACGATAACCGTTCTGCTCCAGATAATGCACAAGAGCGTCCGGATCTCGCGATCATCGTCAACGACGAGAACGCTGTCTTTGGTCACGGTGTTTTTATATCGCATGGCAGGGTGGTATGCGAGTGCTGTTTGTAACTTAGTGTGAGCCCGACGGGGTTTGTCACCTCACGTTACAAAAAAACGTGAGGCATTAGGGCCGCGATACCGCGTCAGCGTCCGCCAGATCCTGCGATGGAATCGGATAAACCAACAAAAGGTGTTACTTCCGGGGACGGTTTTGTTGATTTATCCGCATCGAAGCTCGGCATAAGCCGCTTGCGGCCGAGGCCTCCATTCCGTTTACAGCCGCAAGGTGGCCGCGAGTACGTACAGTAGTGCCGCCAAATAAACCACCGCGCTCAGCCCGAGATCAATAGAGATCACCATGGCCAGCACCGCGCCCAACACCGAGGCACAGCCGTTGATGCCCCAAGCCCAGGGAATCAAGAGCGGCGCGCGCTCGGAGATAGTCTGCAAGGCGGCCGGGTAAGGCCGGCCCATAAAATACGCCAGGGGCGCGATGACCATGAGCGTGATCGCGATCTTCGCCGCATCGTTCCAGGCGAGCGTGGCCGCAAAGAGCATCGGCAACATGGCTTGGTAGATCAAGGTAATTACGACGATCGCGGTGACGGCGCGCTTTACGGCCGCTTGCGGCGTGGCATGGCGCGCTAAGGTCATGCTCCCAGCCCCGGCGAAGACCAGGAATCCCGTCAGCACCACCGACATCGCGTACAGCGGATGAGACAAGTAAAGCACGAAGCGTTGGAAGAATCCCACTTCGATAAGCATGAAGCCGAGCCCGACGGCAAAAAAATAGCACGCCGACTTGACCTTTAATGCCCTTGGGCCCGAAGGCCCGCGCCGGTTAATGAAACGCAGGGGGAGCAGTATTAATAGCACGCTTAAGACCAGCGCCTGAATCAGTGTGGCCAGCAACATGAGGTAACCGAGGTCCAGGAGCGCGTAGCCCCCCGCGCCCCGCGACGCGAAAGCCTCCTTGAGGACGGGCCACTTGAACCACTGAAAGAAATACGGCCGATCATCGGTTGCGGGTTTGATATCGAACTTGTAACGATCAGCAAAGACGTCTGCATCGTCTCCAAGTAACGCCTCGGCCGCGGTGAAAAAATACGGTTCTGGGAGCAGGTTATAGCGGTTCGCCTCGTGCGCTTTCATTCCCGGAAGGTAGGCCAGATCGAAGGAGCGCGTGCGGCAAAACTCGCGCAGCTCACGCAAGTCAGCCTGGCGAAACTTCCCGTTCTTGACGAGCAAGGTCGAGGTTCTCCAACCCCGGAGCCACGCAAGCTGGCGCGCCGGGTGCTCGACGCCCTCGGCGCGCAAAGCCGCAACGGCCGTGGCAAAGAGCTTGAGCTCATCGCGGGGCGGCACCTTCACCCAGCGGGTCACGGCCAGCAGCCCGTCGGGGGCGAGATTTCTAAGCGTTTGGCGAAACGCCTCGACGGTATAGAGATAGCTCTCATTGAGCGCGTAGAGACCCGACGCGGAGGTATTGAATGCCTCCAGCAACGCGATCTGGATGATATCGAATGACTCCGCGGCGGTGGCGATATACCCCCGCGCTTCCGCGACGTGGATGTGGACGGGATCGCGCGCATACAGCGCCCCGGTGTAGTCACGGTAGTGGTCGCGCACCAAGCCGATGACCTGCGAATTCTGCTCGACCGCGTCAATTCGGCGGGCCCGATGGTAAAGCGCTTGCAGCACCTCCATGCCGCCGCCCGCCCCCAAGATCAAGACCCGCGGGTTCTTGAGCAACCGGTAGGGCGCGGCGCTCGGCATATAGGCCAGGAAAGCAAGCGGCCTCAAGTCACCGTCGAAGCGCGTGATCGCCGTCATGGCGTCAGCGTCCGTGAACAGGGCGAGTTGCTCGGGCGGAAGCGCCGGGGTGTTAAGGCTCAGTCCCGGCGCAATACGAAACGGGACTTTCGGGCTTTCAAGCACCTGTAGTAAGCCCAGCGGCCCCGAGCGTTCAGTCACGATGCGGGTCCCGACGACCTTCAAGGCCTGTTGCAAACCCTTGTATTCCTGCGGCCGCAACTCCGCCCAGGGTTGCGACAGGGCGAGGGGCGCCAGCAGTGCGCAGAGCGCCAGGTATGCGCTCACGCTGCGCGGCCGGCATCCCAGAGTCGACCACGCCAGGGCCGCTGCGATTAGAGCGACGCATCCCAAGAGCTTCAAGGTCGCGCCCGGCGATAAAGCATGCAATACCAGCACGACTCCCAAGGCCCCGAGGCCGGCCCCAAAGAGATCCACGGCGTAGACGCGATGCAGGTGGCGTTTATGACGCACGATCGCGATCGCGATGCAATTCGATGCAAAAAAGAAGGGTAAGGACAGCAACAAATACATGGTCGCCATTCGCACGACCTGTTGCCCTTCCCAAAGCATCTGCGCGGGGTTGACGAGCAGCGTCTGGGCAGCCAAAAAACAGCCGACGGAGCTGATGCCGAAGAGGACCGCGTTGATGACGTAGGCAAGCTCCGGCGCCCGCTCGATAAGACGCGACGCGAGCAAAATAAAGGTCCCGCTCACACCATACCCGAGGAGCGCCAGGCTCATCACCATGTACGCGAGATGATGCCAGGAGACGATGGAGAGGAGTCGTATCGATAGGACCTGGTAAGCTAAGGATGCTCCCGAGATCAGGAACACGGTAAACAGGAATCCGCGCGACGGTTGGTTCTCGTCCATCCCCGCGGCCCGCCGCAGAGCCTAGTGATCCCCGGTCAAGGGGACGAACCGCACCGGGAGGAGCTGGCGGGTGGTGACGCTGCCGTCGCCCGCCTTCTCCACCAACACCAAGTACTGGGTCAAAAACCCGCCGACCGGCATGACCAGCTTGCCGCCGGGCTCGAGCTGTCTGACCAGCGGCGGAGGTATATGATCACCGGCTGCGGTGACCATGATCCCGTCAAAGGGGGCGTGTTCCTCCCACCCGAAGTAACCATCGCCGATGCGCGTGTGCACGTTGTGCTTGCCCAAGCGCCGCAGACGCTCGCGGGCCAGCTTCGCTAAGGGCTCGATGATCTCGATCGTGTAGACTTCCTTAACCAACTCCGCTAGCACCGCGGCCTGATAGCCCGATCCTGTGCCGATCTCCAGCATCACGGCGGTGGATTTCACATCGAGGAGACCGGTCATTAAGGCGACGATGTAAGGTTGCGAGATCGTTTGACCGTAACCGATCGGAAGGGGCTGGTTGAGGTAAGCATGCCCCTGATAGTCGTCGGGTACGAAGCGATGCCGCGGCACCTTGCGCATGATCTCGGCCACGGCGGGGTCGAGTGGCCCGACCATGCTAGCGGTCCAGCGAAACTCTTCCTCGATCGTATCGACCATCCGCAGCCGCGCCGGGCCATACTCATCCGGCTCGCCGGCGCCCACTCCGCGCGCCGCGATGAGAAGGATCCCGAGCGAGCATAGTGCGGCTCGCCTCAGGCGATACGCGCGCCGAGGAATAGTGCGACTCACGGGCCGGAGGCGATGCGGTGGGCCCAACGTGTCGTCTCCGGTAAGCGGTATTTTGTAACGCATGACATCACCAACCAAAGCGCTGTTTCGAGGCACACCCGATGGCCCACGGAGACATAGAGCGGTTTCACTCCCGTTCGTGTGCGGAGCGCGGCGCCGATGATCTCGTCCCGATCGCGCAACGGCGTCCACCCCCCCCTCTGAACGGGCACGGGCGCATGCTCACCGATTAGCCGTGTCTTGGCAACTCCAATCGATGGCGTATCGGTGAGGACGCCCAAATGCGAGGCCAGACCGAAGCGCCGCGGATGCGCGTAGCCCTGAGCATCACAGAGCAGCAGATCGGGTGCTCGGGCGAGCCGGGCCAGAGCCTCCAGCACCACCGGCACTTCGCGAAACGAGAGTAAACCCGGTATATAGGGAAACTCGGCCGGGCGCTCGACCACAACCTGCTCGACCAGCGTAAGGTTCGGGTAGCGTAAGATCACGACCGCCGCGCGCGCCACGGCCCCGCGCTCCTTGAAACCGACATCGATCCCCGCGACCCGCTGCACCGCACCCAGCCGATCGCGGCGCACCACCTTTGCGCACCACTGCCGTTGAATGGCGACGGCTTCTTTCGGGCTGACATCCCAGCGGTGCATGGCAGAGATCTTCGTCTGGCCGGGGATAAAAAATATCATTATGATGGCATAAACGATAATTCTCTCGGCCATGGATAGACTCAAAGCCAAGATCCGCAATATACCGGACTTCCCCAAGCTCGGGATCCAATTCAAAGACATTACCCCGCTGGTCAAGGATCCCGCGACGCTGCGGCTGGCGGTGCATCAGCTCCTCCACCCCTTCCTCGGCGAACGACTCACGGCCGTGGTCGGAATGGAAGCGCGCGGATTTATCTTCGGCAGCCTGGTTGCCTGGGAGCTCGGAGTCGGGTTTGTCCCCTTGCGCAAACCCGGCAAGCTTCCTTATAACGTGGCGCGAACCGATTACGATCTCGAGTACGGATCGGCCG
>MUGK01000002.1 GCA_002007425.1 Chromatiales bacterium USCg_Taylor
AGATCGCTACGATCTTCGGTAGGGCCGGAGATAATCAATGGCGTGCGCGCTTCGTCGATCAGGATCGAATCAACTTCATCGACGATCGCGAAATTCAAGCCCCTTTGCACGCGGTCGGCCTTGGAGAAAGCCATGTTATCGCGCAAGTAATCGAATCCGAATTCATTATTGGTTCCGTAGGTGATATCCGCGCCGTAGGCCGCCTGCCGCTCCGCTTGTGACAAGCCCGGGACAACAACGCCGATGCTCATTCCCAGGAACTCGAATATTCTCCCCATCCACTGCGCATCGCGGCGGGCTAGATAGTCGTTTACGGTAACGATGTGCACCCCATTTCCGGTTAACGCATTGAGGTAAGCAGCGAGCGTCGCGACGAGCGTCTTACCTTCGCCGGTGCGCATCTCGGCAATCTTACCCGCGTGCAGCACCATCCCGCCAATAATCTGTACGTCGAAGTGCCGCATCTCGAGCACCCGTCTTCCGACCTCCCGGACCGCGGCAAACGCTTCCGGTAAGAGGTTGTCTAGCGCCTCGCCATGGCCGTACCGATCTCGAAGCTCCTGGGTCTTCGCCGCGAGTTGCGCGTCGTTCATTGCAGCGCAAAACGATTCCAGTTCGTTGACTCGCGTCACCGTCTTTGTCATCCGCTTCAAAAGCCGCTCGTTACGGCTCCCGAAAACGCGGCCCAAGAAACCACTGATGTTCAGGTTTGCACGCATAGGAATGGGAACTTATCTAAACTAAGAAATGCATTGAAAGCAACTGCTATAATTGAAACAAGTATGCGCTTACCGAAGACCAGATCGTGAACTGACTAGGACGCCCGACGGTGCCTCGAAAATCCCGCCAAGCTATCGCCGTTGGTAAGCTGCTCAATATTAATCCTTCCGGCCGGTGCGGGAAACTAGTCAACCGTGCACGGCGCCTCGCCGCCTTAGAGGGTGCTCTACTTAGCGTGTTGCCGCCCGAATGGAAACATCATTGCACGGTAGCCAACGTGCAGGACCAAACGCTGGTCGTAAGGACAACCTCGCCCGTTTGGGCGGCCCGCGTCCGGTTGATGGCGCCGCAGCTCCTGGAGCAATTACAGGCACAATGCCCGAACGAGGCCCTGCACGCCTTTCATGTGAGGATCCACCCGCGGATAGAAACAACGCACAAACCGAGCGCTACGCGTCCCGTTCTGTCATCAGGCAGCGCTGGCCTCTTGCTCTCTTTATCGAAGCAGTGCTCGGATCACGGTTTGGGGCTCGCCTTAGAGCGCCTATCAAAAAACGGTTAAGTACCTTTCAAATCTCATACGGCCGGCGATGGGCGCATGTAGTTGATCGGCAATTCCACCTCGTCCTTGAAACTAACGAGCTCCCACGCTGCATTATCTTCCAACAACTTCCGCAGCAACCGATTGTTTAAGGCATGTCCCGACTTGTGGCCATGAAACGCGCCGATAAGGCTGTGACCCAATAAGTAAAGATCCCCGATGGCGTCCAGAATCTTATGTTTTACAAACTCGTCTTCATAGCGCAGACCGTCTTCGTTTAGCACGCGGTAATCGTCAACGACGACGGCATTGCTGAGGCTCCCTCCCAACACCAAATTCATTTCGCGCAGCATCTCGACCTCCTTCAGGAATCCAAAGGTGCGCGCGCGGCTGACTTCCTTTACGAACGAGGTGGTCGAAAAGTCGACCTCCGCGAACTTGCACGACTCGCGAAAAAATGGATGATCGAACTCGATGGAGAACGACACCTTAAAACCATCGAAAGGCTCAAATTTTGCCCATTTGTCCCCATCTTCGACCGCAAGCTTGCGTTTGATACGAATAAACCGCTTCGAGGCGTTCTGTTCCTCAATGCCGGAAGACTGTAGCAGAAAGACAAACGGTCCCGCGCTCCCGTCCATGATCGGAACCTCGGGCGCACTGACGTCTACATAGGCGTTATCGATACCGAGGCCGGCGAACGCGGAGAGCAAGTGCTCCACGGTGGAAATACGCACCGCACCCCTGGCAAGGCTGGTCGATAGCTGCGTATCACCGACGTTCTCGGCGCGCGCCCGGATTTCCACCGGTGGAGTGAGATCCGTACGGCGAAAGATGATCCCGGAGTTCGCCGCGGCGGGGCGTAGCGTCACTAAAACCTTTTTCCCGGTGTGTAAGCCTACCCCAGTGGCGCGAATGACATTTTTGAGGGTGCGTTGTTTTATCATGTCTCCATCGCTCGTCAGTAGTTGTTATCGCAAGTCTAACATGCGATACCGCAATGCAACAAAAATGTCCCTCGTGTCTTGAGAGCGTTAATCCGCCTGCCGTCTTAAGAAGGCCGGTATGTCAAGGTAACTTGGGCTGGCCTTATCGAGAGTTACCAGATCTTTGTCTGCCTTGTTGCGGATGACCGTCGGGCGCTCGAGCGCCTTGTAATCGATCTCGGCGACGGGCTTGGATTTATTCAGGACCACCGGTTCCGCGAGCGAGCGCGGCTCCGTGCCGATGCCCGTGGCGACGACCGTCACGCGCACCTCATCGGTCATGGCCGCATCGATCACGGTTCCCACGACCACGGTTGCGCTGTCGGATGCAAAGCCCTTAATGGTATTTCCGACTTCCTCGAACTCGCCCATCGTGAGCTCCGGTCCCGAGGTAATATTCACCAGAATTCCCTTGGCGCCAGAGAGATTAATGTCTTCCAGCAGAGGACTCGCAATCGCCGATTCCGCCGCGACGCGGGCGCGGTCGGGTCCCGTCGCCACGCCCGATCCCATCATCGCCATTCCCATCTCCGACATTACCGTGCGCACATCGGCGAAGTCAACGTTAATGAGACCCGGGCAGGTGATAAGCTCGGCGATCCCTTGAACGGCCCCCAGCAATATGTCGTTAGCGCAGCTAAAGGCATTCAGCAAACTGACCTCCCTGCCGAGCACCGCGATTAGCTTCTCGTTCGGGATGGTGATCAGCGAATCGACGTATTGGCTGAGGTGCCGGATACCGTCGCCGGCGATCTCCGCGCGCTTTTTACCTTCAAACGCGAAAGGTTTCGTCACCACAGCCACCGTGAGGATGCCCATCTCCTTGGCCACCTGTGCCGCGATCGGCGCCGCGCCCGTCCCGGTCCCGCCACCCATACCGGCGGTAATGAACACCATGTCCGCGCCGTCCAAGACATCCATGAACCGATCGCGGTCCTCAAGCGCGGCTTGCCGCCCTTTCTCCGGATCGGCGCCCGCGCCGAGGCCCTTGGTGATATTGCTACCGAACTGTATGATGGTTCTGGCCGAGCAGTTTTTCAACGCCTGAGCATCCGTATTCGCGCAGACGAATTCCACCCCGTCAATCTTGGCGCCCAGCATGTGCTGAATCGCGTTGCCGCCGCCCCCGCCGATCCCCAACACCTTAATTACCGCACTCTGAGTATAGGTATCCATTAATTCAAACATTGCTTCACCTCCGCTCATTGTAGTACCCGCATGCCATTCCGCTGTTAAGCCTAGAAATGTCCCTGAAACCAATTTTTCATCCGCTCCCAAACCCCGGAAAAACCACCCTCGACGCGCGAGGGCCTAGAACCGCTTCGTGCGCTATCGCGTCCAAACAACAACAGACCCACGCCTGTCGAATAAACAGGGTTTCTAACGACGTCCACCAATCCGATCACATTCTGAGGCACGCCCAAACGTACCTGCCGGTGAAATACTTCTTCGGCCAACTCGATGGCCCCTTCCATCTTCGAGCTACCGCCGGTAAGCACGATGCCCGCGGCCATCATCTCTTCGTAACCGCTGCGCTTGAGCTCCGCTTGTATCAGTGAGAACAGCTCTTCAAAGCGAGGCTCAACGACCTCCGCCAGTGTTTGCCGCATGAGCCGCCTGGGAGGCCGATCGCCGACGCTTGGAACCTCTATGGTCTCTTCGGGGCTCGCGAGTTGCGTCAGCGCGCACGCATACTTGATCTTGATCTCTTCCGCATTATGGGTAGGCGTCCTCAGGGCCACTGCGATGTCATTGGTCACCTGATCGCCCGCGATAGGAATGACCGCCGTATGCTGAATGGCGCCATCGATGTAGACGGCGATATCGGTCGTTCCACCTCCGATATCGGCCACGCACACCCCCAGATCCTTTTCATCTTCGGTTAGCACGGTTTGGGCTGAAGCGAGCTGTTGCAGGACCATGTCATCGACTTCCAACCCGCACCGCTTCACGCATTTGATGATGTTCTGGGCCGCGCTTACCGCACCGGTCACCACGTGCACCTTAGCCTCCAGCCGGACCCCGGACATGCCGATCGGTTCACGGATCCCTTCCTGACTGTCGATAACGAACTCTTGCGGCAAGACGTGCAGGATTTTCTGATCCGCGGGAATGGCGACCGCACGCGCCGCATCGATGACGCGCTCGACATCGCTATGCGTCACCTCGCTATCCCGGATCGCGACGATGCCGTGCGAATTCAAACTGCGTATGTGGCTGCCCGCAATCCCGGCATACACCGACCGAATCTCGCACCCGGCCATTAACTCGGCTTCTTCGATGGCTCGCTGTATCGATTGAACAGTGGATTCGATGTTGACGACTACACCCTTTTTTAGCCCACGGGACGGATTCGAGCCGACCCCGATGACTTCCACGGTTCCGTCCGAGGCTATTTCACCGACGATCGCAACCACCTTCGAGGTGCCAATATCGAGCCCCACGATTAGGCTTTTGTCAGACCTTTTCACCCAGCGACTCCTTTACATCGGCGGCTTTCCCCGTGCGTACGGCGAAGCCGTTGGTGTAACGCAGATCGACCCGCGCCACGGCAACGCTCGCCCCACTAATCGCCTTTGGATAGTGTTCGATGAAACGGCCGACCCGGCGATCGAACTCGGACTTGCCCACGATCACGAGCGGACCGCCCCTCAATTCGAAGCTCCAAGAACGCCGCGGGCTTAGCTTTAAGCTCACCACCTCCAGCCCGATCTCAATCATTTGGTGAGCACTTGAACCTCCGTGGCGTTGGGGCCAATGAGCTTAGGAAGCCCGAGCGGATAGGTATGTTGCGGCGGATGAAACAAAACACCGTCGTTACTCAGCAGGCCCTTATCTCCCCAACGAGCGGCAGGCCGCTGCTCATGCACCGTGACCTTGAGGCCATCGGGCCAGACCCGCCCCACCGATACGCCTTTGATCCACGGATTATGGCTGAGATCATCCTGTATCTCCTTGACACCTACCGTAAAGAAACCGCCGTACACTTCCTGAGCAATCAGCGTCCGGAGATCGCCCGGTTTGATGTGACGAAACTCGGCTTCGATAAACACCTCGCGAATGGGCATTGCGGCCGGATCGGTGATCCGTGTCACCGCCCATGCAACCAGCGCGGTCAGATCCACGACCACAAAAACGGTGACCAGAACTATCCAACGATAGTTGTTGCAGCAAACCGGGGTTGTTGCAATACGCCGATTTCGCCGCTGCCGCTTCACGCCACAACCTCGTTTTTAGGAGCCTTAACGATCCGCGTCAAGCGCGCCGTTTGCAGTATCTTCATCACCAGATCGTCAAATGATATGCCGGCCGTCTTGGCGGCCATCGGGACCAGGCTATGGCTCGTCATCCCGGGCACCGTGTTCACTTCGATAAGCCACGGCCGGTCCGCACGATCAACCAGCATGTCAACGCGCCCCCAGCCGCGCGCACCCAAGGTCTGAAACGCGTGCACCGCCAACGCTTGATACTCGCGCTCCCGTTCCACGGGAAGCTCCGCAGGGCAAATATAGCGGGTGTGATCGTCGTGATACTTCGCCGCGTAATCGTAGAATAACCTCGGCGTCTCCAACCGAATCATCGGCAGGGCTTGTTCGTGCAGCACGGCAACGGTATATTCGCGCCCCGTGATCCAGCGCTCCGCGATGATGCTCTCATCAAACTGAGCGGCCGATTTCCAAGCCGCGCTTAGGCCCTCCGGTTCGTCCACCTTGCTCGCGCCGATGCTCGAACCCTCGCACGCGGGTTTCACCATGATGGGCAACCCCAAGGCGGAGACGACAGCCTGCGAATCAGAATCCTCTTGCATCTCGACGAAAGGCGGCGTCGGCAAACCGACGCCGATCCACACCCGTTTGGCTTTGATCTTGTCCATCGCCAACGCCGAGCCCAACACGCCGCTTCCCGTGTATGGGATGCGCAAGGTTTCGAGGGCGCCTTGGATCTGTCCGTCCTCGCCACCCCGGCCATGCAGGGCTATAAAAGCGCAGTCAAAGCCGCCGCTTCGCAATCGTTCCAACACTTGCGCGTCGAGATCAACAGGCGCCGCATTCACCCCCTTGCGCTTGAGTGCCGCGAGGACCGCATTACCGCTCTCGAGCGAAATCACACGCTCCGCCGAGTCACCGCCCATGAGCACCGCCACGTTCGTGAACTTACTCATGCATCCTCGCTACAGGCGGACCGCGTAGGTTCGCCCACGATCTTGACCTCCGGCGCCAGCCGTACGGCTTGCGCCGACTCCACCGTCGCTTGAATCTTCTCGATCAGGGCTTCGATGTCGGTGGCGGTTGCCTTCCCGAGGTTTACTATGAAATTAGCATGCTTCTCCGAGACGCGGGCCTCGCCGACGGACAAGCCTTTCAGGCCGCTTGCTTCGATCAGGCGAGCCGCGTAATCCCCGGGGGGATTGCTAAATACGGAACCGCAACTGCGCTGGTGGATCGGCTGCGCAGCCGCCCGCCGCATCATGAGGGACTTGATGCGTTGCATGCCGCGACGCTCGGGATCCGGCTCTAGAGCCAGTTCGGCGCCTAGGAACCATTCATCATCTTGTAGCCCACCAAGGTGGCGGTAACCCGGAACGAACTCCTGCCGTTCGCGTGTCCGTCGGACGCCTTCACGGTCAACGGTTTCAACGCTTCGTACGAGATCCCACGTCTGTCCACCGTAGGCGCCGGCATTCATCGCGAGAGCCCCCCCCAGGGTTCCGGGAACACCCGCTAAAAACTCCCCGCCCCTGTAACCGGCTCTTGCAGCAAAGCGAGCCGCCTTCGCGCACGCGACTCCGCATCCGGCCCATAAGGTATTCCCACGGGTTATTTCCAGTTTGTCGAAAACACCCGCTGTACAAATCACCGTACCGCGGATCCCGCCCTCGCGCACCAGCACGTTACTGCCCAGACCCACCCAGAAGACCTGTTCTGCGCGCGGGAGCCGGCGGATAAAGGCCACGAGATCGTCAACATCGGCGGGAACATAGAACCGATCCGCGGGTCCACCGACGCGCCACGAGGTATGCTCGGACATGGACTCCCCGTAGCGTAGTTCGCCTCGCAGCGGCGGGTGACGTTCCCCTTTCGAGATCCCCGAGGGCGCGTGCGGTTGCGTTAACATACCGCCGCCAATTCTTGCCCGGCGCCGTAATAACGCCATAGTTGTGGCGCAGTACCGCCAACATTGCCGGCGCCGAGCATAAGCAGAATACAGCCATCGCTGACCATCCGGGGTAACTCGGCGGCTAGTTCCGAGGGTTGACCGAGCAACAGAGCATCGGCGCCGCCGCGGCGCTGTATGGCGCGGCAAAGCGCGCGGCTGTCGGCGCTTGCGACGTAGGGTTCACCTGCCGCATAGGTCTCGAACAAAACTAACGTATCCACGGATGATAGGACCTCGACGAAATCCTGGAACAAGTCCTCGGTACGGGTGTAGCGATGGGGCTGGAAAGCGACGACCAGTCTCCGACCGGGCCAGCCCGCCCGCACCGCCGCCAAAGTCGCGGCGATCTCGCGTGGATGGTGACCGTAGTCATCGATCAAAAGGACGCGCGCCGCTCCGATCCGGATCTCACCGAACAATTGCGATCGCCGGGCAATGCCCTCAAAGCGCTCCAGGCCTGCTTTAATCACCTCATCAGCGATGTTGAGCTCGCGCGCGACGGCGATCGCCGCGAGCGCGTTCAAGACGTTATGTACCCCCGGTAAATTGAGCGCGAGGTCCATCGAATTGCCCTCCAAAGAGGTGACTCGAAAGCGCGTGGTGCCCCGTTCTTGCCACAGCACTTCCGCGCGTAGGTCCGCCTGCGTGTCGATCCCGTAGGTCAACAATGGCCGCGACACGCACCCTAGAATGTCCCGAATGACCGGGTCGTCCATGCATACGACGGCCAACCCGTAGAAGGGCAGGTGATGCAAGAACTCTAAAAAGGCCTCGCGCAGGCGGGAAAAATCATTGTGATAGCTGCCCAGGTGATCGGCGTCGATATTTGTCAGGACCGCGATTACGGGTTTTAGAAACAGAAACGAGGTATCGCTCTCATCGGCTTCGGCGACCAGGTATTTCCCGCTCCCGAGCCGCGCGTGGCTCGCCACGCTATTCAGCCGCCCGCCGATCACGAAGGTGGGATCGAGACCGGCCCTCGCCAAGAGACTCGCGATGAGGCTCGTGGTTGTCGTTTTTCCGTGGGTGCCCGCGACCGCGATCCCGTAACGAAAGCGCATGAGCTCAGCCAGCATCTCCGCGCGCGGCACGACCGGTATTCTACTTTCCCGCGCCGCGAGGACCTCGACGTTATCGGCGCCGACGGCGCTCGATACGACCAGGACGTCCGCCTCAGCCATACTTTCCGCACGGTGTCCCAGTACGATACGGATCCCCAGCCGTTTCAGGCGTTCCGTGCTGGCGTTATCGTGGAGATCGGAACCGGAAACGCGGTAGCCGAGGTTGTGGAGAACCTCGGCGATTCCGCTCATGCCGGCCCCGCCGATCCCGACAAAGTGAATCGTCTTTACCCGGCGCATCGTCGAGTTTTCGCTTTCAACCACGCGCCACCTCAACACACAGGTCAACGACCCGTGCGGTGGCGTTTAACGCCGCGATCTCGTGCACCCGAGCCGCCATGATTTGCAAGCGTTCGGGGGCTTCTCCCAGTGTCCTCAACATTTCCGCCAAGCACCCTTCGTTGAATTGCGGCTGCGGTATTAGTATCGCCGCGCCGCGATCGGCCAAGAAACGCGCATTCGCGGTTTGGTGATCGTCCACGGCCGAGGGATAAGGAACCAAAATCGCCGGGACTGACGCGGCGGCAAGCTCGAACAGCGTGGAAGCGCCGGCACGGCAAATCGCAATGTCCGCCCATGCGTAGGCCGCAGCCATGTCGTCAATGAATACATCGACTTTGGCCAGCACCCCAAAGGCCGTGTAGCGCTGCCCGGTGGCGCCCTGATCCGAAGCCCCAACCTGATGCCATATCCGGACCGCGGGGGATCGCAGGCGCGCGACGGCCTCGGGTACCACGCGGTTGAGAACCAAGGCGCCCTGACTACCGCCGAGAATTAAAATCCGCAATTCCGTCTGAGCGTGCGCTACGCGGCTGACGCTCAATACCTCGCGGCGCACCGGATTACCCGTGTGAACTGCGGTTCTGACGCGCGCGAAGGTGCCGGGGAAAGACTCCAGGACTCGGGTAGCCAAGGGCGACAATAACCGGTTCGTGATTCCCGCCACCGCGTTCTGCTCGTGGATGATCAGCGGGATCCGCAAAAGCCAGGCGGCGATGCCTCCGGGCCCACTTGTGAATCCACCCATTCCTACGACAACCGCGGGCCGACGGCGTACCAAGAGCACGAGACACTGGAGCAGCGCGAACACGATCTGCAGCGGTGCGATGACCTGCTGAATCAGCGCCTTTCCCCGGAACCCGGATACGGCAATGGTAATGAGATCGAAACCCGCCTTAGGCACAATGGTCCCTTCCAGCCCGCCTCGGGTCCCAAGCCAGATCAGGGGTACGCCCAAGTCGCGTAGCCGTTCGGCGACCGCAAGGGCGGGGAAAATATGTCCGCCCGTACCGCCGGCCATCATCAGCACCGGTCTACCGGCCATAGGCATCACGCCGAACCCGCGCTTCACGCTCGACCCGGAATAAGATCCCGAACGCGGCGCAGGTCACCATCATGCTGTTACCCCCATAGCTCACCAAGGGCAGCGTCAGCCCCTTGGTCGGCAGCACCCCCATGTTCACTCCCAGGTTGATAAATCCTTGGAGTCCAATTAGCAAACCGATCCCGTAGGCGAGCTGCTCAGCGAAAGGCTGACCCGCGCGTTGCGCCCGGCCGCCGATCGCGACGGCGCGCCAGACCACCAGGGTGTAGGCGGCGATCACGACCAGCGATCCGATCAGCCCCAATTCCTCCGCCAACACGGCAAATATGAAATCCGTATGTGCCTCGGGAAGATAAAATAACTTCTGAACGCTACCCCCGAGTCCGACGCCCCACCATTCACCGCGCCCAATCGCGATGAGCGCTTGGGTTAACTGGAATCCGCGGTCATACGGGTCGGCCCACGGATCCATGAACGTCGTCAAGCGTTCGAGGCGATAAGGCGCGAGCATCGCAAGCGCAACTAGTGCGGTGACCGCCACCGCTCCCCACCCCAGGAAACGCGTTAGCGGGACTCCGCCGAGAAATAGCATGCCTAAGGCCGTCGCGATTAATACCGCGGTGACGCCGTAATCGGGCTCTAAAAGCAACAAACCGCCAATGAGCGTCAACACCAAGAACGGCTTCATCATTCCCGCGAATGTCGACCGGACCTTGTGTTCGTGGCGAAGGAGATAGCTCGCCATATAGATGATGACGAAAAGCTTCGCCGGTTCGGAGGCTTGAAACGATACCGGACCAAGACGGATCCAGCGCATGCTGCCGTTGACGACTCGTCCTACGCCTGGAACCAGTACCGCAATCAACAGCAGCAAGGCCATAAAAAGCGACAACGCGGCTAAGCGCTCCAATGTGGCTAACGGCGTGCGTACGGCCAGGAAGCAGCAGCTAAGGCCGAACATCGCCGCCCCCATCTGCCGCCATAAGAAATAGAAGGGATCGTGATGATCGCGATCGGCGATGGTCACCGAGGCGGAGGCGACCATGACCAGTCCTAGTGCTAATAACAGCACGAAACACCCGGCCAGCCAGGGATCGTAGTCCGCTCGCGGTCGGGAGCTCCTGGGTGAGGTCCGAGGCAAGGCTTGCGGCACGGCTTGGTTCACTGTGCTACCAGCCCGTTAACGGCGCGCATAAACACGTCCCCGCGCTCGGCGTAGTTACGAAACATGTCGAAGCTTGCACACGCGGGCGACAGCAGGACTGCATCGCCTGGAATCGCGAGGTGCTCCGCCTGGGACACCGCCTCCTGCATATCCTTGGCTTCCAGCAGGGGCACCGCCTCGGCAAGCGCGGACTTGATGCGCGGAGCGTCGCGCCCCATGACCACTATCGCCCGCACGTGTCCGGAGACCGCATCCGCGAGCGGCCGAAAGTCCGCGCCTTTGCCATCGCCCCCCGCGATCAACACCAAGGGCCGCGTGGCGCCCAACCCGCGAATCGCGGCACAGGTGGCGCCCACGTTGGTGCCCTTGGAGTCGTTGTACCAATCGATATCGCGAAGCCGCGCGACCCATTCACACCGGTGCGGTAAACCGCGAAACTCCCGCAACGCGCTGAGCATGCCCTGCCTCGGCAAGCTTATCGCGGCCCCTAGCGCCAAAGCCGCAAGCGCGTTCGCGATATTATGCCGCCCGCGGATCCGTAGCGCGGACGCCGGCAACAATTCATCGCCACCTTGCGCCAGCCAAGGCTCGCCCTGGCGCTCCCGAATCCCGAACCCGTCCCCGCGCGGGATCCCGAGTCTGAAACCGATCACGCGCCGGCCCGCCGCCATCATCGCGGCGACGCGTTCATCATCCTCATTGATGACCATCACACCCCTGCCGCGGTAGATTCGTTGTTTCGCGCCGGCGTAGTCATCCAACGAGGAATAACGATCCATGTGGTCGGGTGTCAGGTTAAGGACCACGGCGGCCTCGGGCGTGAGCGACTCGGCCGTCTCTAGTTGAAAGCTCGAAAGCTCGACCACATAGACATCGGGCTCCGTATCGTTGATCAGGGCCAATACCGGCGCGCCAAGGTTGCCTCCGGCGCGCGCCTCCAATCCACTCCCCTCGGCCATCGCGGCGACCAGGGAGGTTACCGTGCTCTTACCGTTGGTGCCGGTGATCGCGACGATTGGGGCGCGCCTTTGGCGCGCAAACAGTTCGATATCGCCGGCAATCTCGATACCGCGCTTGCGGGCTGTTTGGATGATCGGCTCTCGCGGCGCCACCCCTGGACTCACGAACAACCGCTGCGCTTGTGTGCACAGGCTCTCATCAAACCCGCCAAGAGCGAGTGGTACGTGCGGAAATTCGCTTTTAAACGCGCTCAACTCGGGCGGGTTTTCACGATTGTCAGTAACGGCAAATGGCACACCGCGGTTGGCGAGAAAACGCGCTATGGACAAACCCGTCGCCCCCAGACCCACGATGACGGTGCCGGCGGCCTGCGTTACTTCGTGAGTCGCCATTGAGACTCCCATGACTAGCGGATCTTGAGGCTGGAGAGCCCCACCAGCACCAGGATCACGGTGATGATCCAGAACCGGACAATCACCCTCGGTTCGGGCCACCCTTTAAGCTCGAAGTGATGGTGCAAGGGGGCCATGTTGAAAATGCGTTTGCCGGTAAGCTTAAAAGACGACACCTGCAGGATCACCGAGACGGTTTCCATCACAAACACCCCGCCCATGATCAGCAACACCAGTTCTTGCCTCACCAGCACGGCGACGATACCCAAGGCGGCGCCTAGGGCCAGCGCCCCGATATCACCCATGAACACCTGAGCCGGATAGGTGTTAAACCAGAGAAACCCAAGGCCGGCGCCCGTGATCGCGCCGCAGAAAACGCTAAGCTCTCCCACGCCGGGCACGTAGGGCACGCCCAGGTAAGTGGAAATTTTCACGTTCCCGGCAACGTATGCGAATATCGCCAAGGCACTGGCTACCATCACCGTGGGGAGTATCGCTAAACCATCCAGGCCATCGGTAAGATTCACGGCATTGCTGGTTCCCACGATGACGAAATAACTGAACAGCACGAAAAACCAGCCGAGATCGATCACCACGGCCTTGACGAACGGCACGATTAACTGCGTTTCCGTGGGGGAGCCCGCGGTAAGATAGAGAAATAGCGCGGCACCGAGACCCGCGCACGATTGCCAGAGATATTTTTCTCGCACCGAGAGACCCTTCGCTTGGCGTTTTACCACCTTGCGATAGTCATCCACCCAACCGATGGTTCCGAACAATAGGGTCACGATGAGAGCAACCCACGTAAACCGATTATCCAAACTCGACCATAATAACGTGCTGGCCACGATGGAGGTCAAAATGAGTAACCCGCCCATCGTGGGTGTGCCCGATTTCGCCAGATGGCTTTGCGGGCCATCGTCACGCATGCTTTGCCCGATCTGGTGGTGCGTCAAACGCCTGATCATGAACGGCGCGACCACCAGCGAGATTGCGAGCGCGGTCAGAACACCGAGGATGGTGCGCAAGGTCAGGTATTGGAAAACGCGGAACCCACTATTGAGCTCCGCCAGAATTTCGCTGAGATAGAGGAGCACGCCTATTCCCCTTCCTGCTGCAGGAAGCCCACAACCCGCTCCATGCGCATCGACCGCGAACCCTTCACTAGTACTGTGACCCGTGGATGGAGATCGCCGCCCAAGGATTCAACGAGCGTATCGACAGTCGCGAAATACCGCCCGCCCGGCCCGAATCCGTCCACGCTCGCGCGCGCCAGATCGCCGGTCGCGTATAAGCGCTGTATCCCGAGGTGGCGTGCCAATACTCCCGCCTGATGATGGTAACCGGCGGCCTCGGGGCCGAGCTCTGCCATATCACCGAGCACCAGCCACGGCTCCCCGGGGCAGCTTGCCAAGAACTCGAGGGCCGCTTTGAGCGAGCCCGGATTGGCGTTGTAACTATCGTCGAAAACGCGTGTTCCACGGCGGCCGGTGCGCGGCTGCAATCGACCTTGCACGGCGCGCATCGACTGCAAGCCCGCGGCGATGTCCCCGAGCGCGATTCCAAGAGCCAACGCGATCGCGGCCGCCGCCAAGGCGTTGCTGATATTATGGCGCCCCAATAGTTGGATATGGACGTCAATAGACCCGGCCGGGGTATGCAGGCGGAGCTTGCTCCCGTCCAGCACGCTGGCGGTATCAACCACGGTGGCCGTGACATCCGGCGAGGCTTCGAAACCGAAGCTCAGTTGTCGGCAGCCACCCGCGAGCGTGCGCCATAGCCCGGCGTAGGGATCGTCGGCGTTAATGACAGCCGTATCGCCGGGTCCCAGGTGGGTAAAGATTTCTCCCTTCGCGCGAGCCACGCCTTCTATCGACCCGAACCCTTTCAGATGGGCCGGGCTACACTGGGTAACCACCGCCACCGAGGGTTGCGCGAGCTCGCATAACGCGGCGATCTCACCGGGGTGGTTGGCCCCCATTTCGATCACGGCGTACGCGTATCGCTCATCAAGGTTGAACAGCGTTAAAGGCACCCCGATATCGTTATTCAGATTGCCCTGCGTCCCGAGCACCTGAGCGCAACGCGAGAGGATCGCCATCAACATCTCTTTCACCGTGGTCTTGCCGTTGCTGCCGGTCACGGCAACGAGCGGGAGCCGAAAGCGCCGGCGCCAATGCGCCGCGATTAGCCCGAGCGCCCGGCGCGTGTCGGGGACCACTAAATTGGGCCGCTCCCCGCCCCCCGCGCAAAAACCGCGTCCACGAAGTCATGGCCGTCGAAGTGAGGCCCGCGCAACGCAACGAATAAGGCCTCGGGGGATAGCTTCCGAGAGTCCGTCGTACAACCGCTGAACTCGATATCCCTTCCGTGGCGCTCCGCGCCCAAAACACTCGTTAAATCGGAGAGGCGCATACGAATCACGGTTTAGGCCCGCGCAGAAGTTGCTTTACCACTTGGCGGTCGCTATACGGCCTGCGCACCCCGCCGTTGTCTTGATAGTCTTCATGGCCTTTACCGGCAATCAATACCGTATCGTTTTCAGTCGCATGCTCAATGGCGGACGCGATCGCTCGCATCCGGTCCGGCTCGCTGCGCGCCCGCGCCGGATCACTCATACCGCCCAGGATATCCTTAACGATTGCCGCCGGATCCTCGCGCCGTGCGTTGTCGGTCGTCAGGATCACGCGATCGGCCAGGGCTTCGGCGATTCTCCCCATGAGCGGCCGTTTTCCGGCATCCCGTTCCCCGCCACAGCCGAAGATACAAAAAAGCTTTCCGGATCGTACCTGGCGCAGGGCGAGCAGCGCTTGCTCCAAACCATCCGGTGTATGGGCGTAGTCGACAACAACGAGAGGCGATCCACCTCCGGCGGCGAAGCGCTCCATCCGTCCGGGAACCGGCCCCACCGATGCGAGCCCCCCGGCCGCTTGCTCCAGCGTTACACCGGCCGCGAGCAACGCGCCGAGGGAGGCGAGTAGGTTGTAGGCGTTGAGCCGTCCCAAAAGCGGGCTCTCGATCTCGGCGGTTTGTCCTCCTACTGCGATGCGAAGCGACAAGCCCCGATCGTTCAGCCTGAGAGCACTACCCACGATACACTCGTTCACCGGCAATTGCGTATTGTTTAAGGTATAACCGAACACACGAACGTCAGGCGCTAGGACCGCGGAAATCGCCTGGCAATAGGAATCATCGAGATTCAGCACCGCCGCCCGCAACCGCGGCCATTGAAAGAGCAACTTCTTCGCCTCGCCGTAAGCAGCCATGTCATCGTGGTAATCGAGGTGATCGCGACTGAGGTTGGTAAACACCGCAATGGCAAATTCGACGCCCGCGACCCGCCCTTGATCTAAACCGTGCGAGGACACTTCCAAGACCACCGAGCGCGCTCGGCAAGCGCGCAGATCGGCGAGCTGACGCTGGATCGTCACCGCATCCGGTGTGGTGTGGGTCGCGGGCGTGAGATTGTCCACCCGGCCCCAACCCAGGGTTCCCAGGACACCGCAAGGGCCGGCATTCCCAGCGCTATCGAGCACGCGGGCGATCGTGTGTGTCACGGAGGTTTTGCCGTTCGTGCCCGTCACCCCGATCGCCAAGAGATGCCGAGAGGGATGAGCGTAGAAACGTGCGGCAATCTCCCCGACGCATGACCGTAGCCGCGGCACCCGGACGATTGGAATCGGCTCGGCGGACAGCGTAGGGCGATCGTAGGCGGCATCCAAGGCGATGGCGACAGCCCCCGCGCGTATCGCCTCCCGCACATGATCGCCGCCATGCCGATTAACGCCGGGATAGGCTAAAAACAAGTCACCCCCGCGTGCTAAGCGGCTATCCGTACACAGCTCCCGGATGAGCCGGTCTTGCGGCGGCGCTATCTGGCCAAATCCATCCAGGAGGCAACTGAGGACTTGACCGGGTTGTTGCGCGATGGCGTTCATGGACGGATCACGGGCGGTAAATCCGCCGTATGAACGCGGGTGAGAAACTGCTCATTCTGCGGAAGCAAGGGGGCAATGTCATCGGGGGGTATGTCAAGCAAGCGGGTCGCGTCACGCATCACCCTGGCAAATACCGGCGCGGCGACTTGTCCGCCGAAATGCTCGCCGCGGGCCGGTTCATCGATCATTGTGACCGCGATCAGCCGCGGCTGGCTGGCCGGGATCATTCCCGCGAACAGGGATACATAGCGGTCCTCGGCATAACCTCCCCCACGGGCCAGTTTGTGCACGGTCCCGGTCTTGCCCGCGACGCGGTAGCCGGTGATGCGCGCCAACGCGCCGGTGCCTTGGCGCACGGCCGCCTCCAGCATGCCGCGCACCGTTTGCGCGCTTGAACGACTCATCACGCGCCGTCCGGTGTGCCGCTCCGGCAACCGCGTCAGGCTTACCGGAAGCACCATCCCATCATTCGCAAACGCCAAGTAGGCGCTTGCGAGTTGCAATGCGGTGACCGAGAGGCCGTACCCGAATCCTAGCGTCGCGTTATCGATCGTGCGCCATGCAGCATAATGTTGTAGGCGCCCGACTGCCTCCCCCGGGAAACCGGAGCCCGTCGCGGCGCCGAATCCCAGCCCCGCGAGCATCCTCCAAAGCTGCCCGGGTTCTAACGATATTGCGATCTTGGTGATTCCCACATTGCTTGATTTGCTAATGATGCCCGTCGCATCGAGCAGACCGTAATCGTGCAAATCGCGTACGGTATGCCGCCCAACCCGCAGGGTTCCCGGACCGGTATCGATCATGGTCTTGACGCCGATCGCCCCCGACTCTAAAGCGGATGCAATGGTGAACGGCTTGATCGTCGAGCCGGGTTCGAAGGTGTCCGTGAGCGCCCGGTTGCGAAAATAACCGGCCCGTAACTGCTTGCGGTTATTCGGGTTGTACGAGGGTTGATTGACCGCGGCGAGCACTTCCCCGGTTTGGGTGTCGAGCACCACCATCGAACCCGCCCGGGCTTGGTGCTCGCGCACGGCGGCCTTGAGCTCGCGGTAGGCCACGTATTGGATGCGCTTATCGATGCTCAGCGCCAGATCACGGCCCGGTTGCGGCGCGCGCACGCTTTCCACGTTTTCAACGACATGCCCGTTCAAGTCCTGGATCACGCGTTTCGAGCCGGAGACACCTCGCAAGTGTTCGTCGTAGGCAAGCTCGATACCTTCCTGCCCGTTATCATCGATATCGGTAAACCCGACACAGTGTGCCGTCACCTCCCCCGCCGGATAATACCGGTGTACTTCTTGGCGGAGCTCCACCCCGTCGATATCAAGCCGCATCACCTCCTCGGCAAGCTCGGGGGGAACGTGCCTTCTAAGTAAAACGAAGCGGCGCTCCAGCCGCGACTGTACGAACGCCGACAACTCTTGACCTGAAATCCCGAGCGCCCGCGCGAGTGCGGGCCAGCGGCCGCGCACTTGCGTGAGTTTGGAAGGAATAACGCCCACCGAGCTGACCGGGGTACTGACTGCCAGGGGTTCGTTATGCCGATCGGTGATCGTCCCCCGATGCGCCGGTAGTTCAACGGTTCTAAGATAGCGATCCGCCCCGTGTCCCTGAAGCACATCGGTTTCGCTGAGTTGAAGATAGACTGCCCGCCAAACGAGTAGCGCCGCCCCCACCACGAATGCGCTGACGACAAATCGCCGTCGACCGTCGAAAGACAGGCGCCGGACCATCAGTCGGTCACGATGATCACGTCCGTGACGGACGGCATCGTCATGTTCAGCGCGCTGCGCGCGCGCTCTTCGATGCGCCCATGCGTCCCCAAGGTGGCCTGCTCCAATTGCAACCGCCCCCATTCATCATTCATGGCGTCATGCCTCTGCTCGAGCGCTTGCAATTCGACAAACAAC
The DNA here is from genome assembly GCA_002007425.1 of Chromatiales bacterium USCg_Taylor. GTDB lineage: Bacteria > Pseudomonadota > Gammaproteobacteria > JACCXJ01 > JACCXJ01 > USCg-Taylor. Next base: position 18,215 of record MUGK01000002.1, read on the forward strand.
TTCCTGCTTTGATGCCGGGTCAAGGTGATTGCAAGGGAGGTAATAACTACCAAACCCACAAGCAATGGGCACAGGATCCGCGTCATAGGAGCTTCTCCGCCACCCGCAAGGTCGCGCTTCGCGCCCGCGAATTGCGGGCGATCTCTTCGACTGTGGGTTTCATCGGACCACACACCCGTTTTAAGGTCAGGCCTTCTGCGGCAACACGCGGCGGCAAGCTGCGCGGGGTGGACCGTCCCCGCGATTCGTCACGTATAAATCGCTTAACGATACGGTCTTCCAACGAATGGAAACTTATTACTACGAGACGTCCGCCGCTACGCAATACCTTTACCGCCATCCGAAGGCCGAGCTTAAGCTCTTCGAGCTCGTCGTTAATAACAATCCGTAGCGCTTGAAAGCAGCGCGTGGCCGGATGAAGAGTTTTTTCCCACACCGGTTTTGCGCGGGCGATGATTTCCGCCAGACGCTGAGTGGTCGTGATTGGCGCAAGGGCTTGTTCTCTCACGATGGCACGCGCGATTCTAGCTGCAAACCGTTCTTCGCCATATGCACGAATAACCTCCGCCAGCTCCCGAGTGGAAACGGCCGCGATCCATTGTGCGGCCGTAAAACCGGATTCATTGTCCATGCGCATGTCGAGTGGGCCATCGTGGCCGAAGCTAAAACCGCGCTGGGAATCATCTAATTGCGGCGAAGAGACGCCGAGGTCGAACAGAATTCCATCGACCTGCCCGGTGATCGCCGCGGCGTGTGCGAGTTGCTCCAGTAGCGCGAACGAGCTTCTGGCCACCTGGACTCGAGGATCCTCGCCCGCGAGCTGTTCCGCCGCCAATACGGCCGCCGGATCACGATCGATCACGACCAGGCGTCCTCGCCGCCCCAGGCGCTGCAAAATTGCGCGTGCATGTCCACCTCGCCCGAACGTACAGTCAATATACAAGCCCGCGTCGTGGAGAACGAGGAGCTTCACAACCTCGTTCACCAATACCGGAGTATGGGAGCCTCCAGTACCCTGCACGTGCCTACAACGCTAATTCGCGCAACGCCTCCGACGCCGTTCCGACACCGCGCCCAATGTCGGATCGCCATTCATCCCGCTGTCCAACCCAGGCATCGGCATCCCAAAGCTCGAAGCGATTACCTTGACCTAAAAAGGTAATATATTTCACCAGGTTTGCGAACTCCCGCAGCGACTCGGGAATGCGGATCCTGCCCTGCGCATCGAGTACACAGGAGCTTGCGTAACCGCGCATCATTTGCTTCGTGCGTCTGCTTTGCTTATCGAAATCCGAAAGTTGCTGCAATTTTACGTCGATGGCTTCCCATTCCGTCACGGGATATAACCACAGGCAGGGGTCATACGGGCTAAGGGTAAGTACAAGCGCGTTGCCACACACGGCCGCTATTTGTTCCCGGTAGCCGCTTGGAATCGCAAGACGCCCCTTGGCATCGAGGCTCAGCGCATTGATCCCCTGAAACGACACCTTGCCCATGAATAGTAGTAAGGATCCACATTTCCCCACGTTTCCCCACAGACAAACTATAAGAAGCCAGCCGCGAGATGTCAAGAAAATATTCACGACCGGCGTCTGAAAGTCGCTTCTTGAACAGGGACTTATATTTTCGCGGCACGACGCCGGAACGGCCAGTTTCACGGCGCCTAAAGATGGTTCCGAATGGTGCGATTAGCTTAGATAATTAATGTCGGTAGTTAAGATTACCGTAGTCATCGGCAACCCGGGAACATTAACCAGCCCTGCCCGTGGCGCCTCGATACAAGGGACTGAGAGAGCAGGAGTCAACCTGTAAGCCGGGTTCTGTCCGCCGCGGCACAAAACGGCCTCAGCGGGGCAGTCATTTATCTTGGATGCATGTCACCATGCACCTCTAGCGACCTACCCGGGAGCCCACGCGGGCCACGTGTCGCCACCCCTCATGGGGAGGCTCGCTCCCCTATTTGGCCTTGCTCCAGGTGGGGTTTACCCTGCCACCGGCGTTAGCCGGCGCGGTGCGCTCTTACCGCACCTTTTCACCCTTGCCGCCCCGACCGGCCGGACCGTTACCGGCTTGCCCGCCGGGGGTTGGCGGTTTTTTCTCTGTGGCACTTTCCGTGAGTTCGCACTCCCCAGGCGTTACCTGGCACCCTGCCCTTGGAGCCCGGACTTTCCTCTGCATCGCATCGACACAGCGACTACCCGGTTGACTCCTTGCGATCTTAGTTTGTTGAGATCTCGCCCGAGTTGCAAGATCCCGCGCTTTCTTCCGGCTTCCCGTCCTCGGCAACGCTGTGAGATGCGATCTCCAGCATAAGCCGGTAGATCTGATTCTTATTCGCGCCGGAAATCTCGGTCGCGGCCGCTACCGCTTGCCTCGCCGGCAGGTATTTCAATAGGGTCGCGACCGAATGCCGCAACCGCTCATGATCATGGGCATCCCCCGCCGCACCCGCGACTACGATCACGATCTCGCCCTGGACACGCGCCTTCTCTTGCAACCATTCGGACAGGCCGCGCAAGGTTCCGGCAAACGTTTCCTCGTAAATTTTCGTCAACTCCCGCGCCAGCGTCACGCGACGATCCGCTCCGAAAAGCTCATTCATGTCGGCAACACAATCCCGCACGCGGTGCGGAACTTCGTAAACCACGAGGGTCCTCTGTTCATGGCGTAGTACCGACAAGCGATCCCGGCGGGCGGGCCGCCGTGGGGGCAGGAATCCCTCAAAGACAAACCGATCCGTGGGTAGGCCGGCTACTGCAAGACTCGCGACAATCGCGCAAGGCCCCGGAATCGAGCATAATTTGTAACCGGCGGCGCGTACGGCTTGCACCAAATGATAGCCCGGATCGCTTATCAAGGGCGTGCCGGCATCGCAAATCAGAGCAACGCTCTGTCTGGCTGCCAAACGCCGCACCACGCCAGGGCACACACGTCTTTCATTATGTTGATGAAATGGTAACAGCGGTGTCGCGATCCCAAAATGGTTTAATAGACGCGCGCTCACACGGGTATCTTCCGCGAACACCACATCAACGTCGCCGAGCACTTGCCGAGCGCGCGGACTGAGATCCTGAAGATTTCCGATAGGCGTCGCTACGACGTAAAGAACACCCTGCTCGATTGACACGGCCGCAAGCCCTTCCGATACTGTTCTGACAATGCCCCCATTATTAAACACCACCCTGCGCCGGTTTGCTTTCTTGCTGTTCGCAGTGGCGGCAGGATGTGCGCACATTGCATCGCGCGCGCCGCAGGTGAAGCCTTACTCCGACCAACAGGCTATGCGTTTGTTGCAGTCCGGAAAGCTAGAGGCGGCGGCCGCCGAGTTTCAACGCTTGCAGGGGATTTCCTCGGCACCCGAATCCTACCGGTTCGGGTTGCGCGCGGCGGATACGTTTTTGAAAGCGCGACGCGTGGGAGAGGCCCGCCAGGTCTTGGACGGGATCAAGGTTCCGGCGGGCGAGCACTACTTGAAAGTATGGCACACCCTGTTATCGGCGCAAACATCTTTGCTGAGCCGCAACGCCGAGGAAGCGCTGGCCGCATTAAAGCGTATCGAAGGCGATCGGGTTCCCGATGCGTTACGCCCGCGCTACCATCGGATTCTTGCCGACGCCTATCAAGCCAAGGGTGAATTTTTGTCGGCGGCGCGGGAGCAGGTGGCGCTGGATCCCTATCTCGCCGACGAAAAACTGAAGCGCGCCAATCGCTTGGCTATTTGGGACACACTCCATCAGGTCACGCGTTCCGATCTCACCCAAGAACGATCCCTCGGCTCGCCATTGCTACGCGGCTGGATTGATCTCGCGCTTATCGCCAGATCAGACACTGACCCCTCGTTCGAAGCACTGCTCGCCACTTGGGAGAAGCAATACCCTCATCACCCGGCGCGTCAAGAAGCCTTGCCGCGAGTCCGGGAGCAACGGGCCGTTCTGAACCTCGATCCAGAGCACATCGCGCTGCTGCTGCCTCTGTTCGGCCAGTATGCCGAAGCCGCGGCCGCAATCAAAGACGGTTTTATCGCCGCCTGGTACAGCGATGGCGCAAACAGCGCGCGGCGTACCCTATCGATCCATGACACCAATGCGGCCAACGCCCCCGCCGTCTATCGGCGTGCGGTGGAGGAGGGCGCCGAGTTTGTCGTCGGTCCCTTGGACAAAAAAGCGCTGAAGGTATTGGTTGCCTCCAACGTGATTGCGGTCCCGACGCTGGCGTTGAATCGGATCGAGGACTTGGATCACCGCGCTGATATTCGCTATTTGTATCAGTTTGGCCTGCCGCCGGAGGACGAGGCCGGACAGATCGCCGAGCGCGCTTGGTTGGACGGGCGCTTGAGCGCACTGGTCTTAACACCTGCCACTCCCTGGGGCGAACGGCTGTTGCGGGCGTTCAAGCAACGCTGGCAAGATTTGGGAGGCGAAATCGTGGTCCAGCAAACTTATCAACGTGATGCCAGTAATATCGAGACTGCGGTTGCGGAGCTGATGCGCGCTAGCGTTCGCCCTCCAGCGTCGCCGACACCGCTAGGCGAGGCCTACGCCGCAGGCTCTTCAGCGGACTTCATTTTCATGGCCGCTTCCCCCCATGAGGCCCGTTTGATACTTCCGTGGATAGCCTCGCGCGGCCGTGATCGCCTGGCCATCTACGCGACATCCCACGTCTACTCCTCCGCGCCTACCCCGGAAGCCGATAGCGCTCTAGATGGGGTGATATTCGGTGACATGCCGTGGGTGCTCGATCCTTACCGCAGCGAACTTAGCGCGAGCACGAGGCATCATTGGCCTAAGAGATTTGAGACCCATGCACGGTTGTATGCCTTTGGCGTCGATGCCTACCACCTGATGACTCGCATCGGAGCGCTTCAAAGCGATCCCTCGGCACGGCTGGAGGGTGTCACCGGGATCCTGCGTATGGATGAACACAAACGCATTCGTCGGCAGCTAGTGTGGGCTCAATTCCTGAGCGGCGTGCCTGCGTTGCTGCGTGAATAGACATCGCCGGCATGAAAACTGGCGAGCGCGGGGCATGGGCCGAAAGCATCGCTCTCCGCTATTTGGGCGCGCGCGGGTTGCGACTGCTGACACGGAATTATCGCTGCCTGGCCGGTGAAATCGACATAGTAATGAAAGATAATGACACGCTGGTATTTATAGAAGTACGCTACCGCGCCAGCACCGACTATGGTTCTCCCCTCGAGACGATCAATCACACGAAACAGACGCGCATTCTTAAGACGGCCAGCCATTATCTACTGACGCACAGGATGAGCACGGGCCATGCACCATGCCGGTTCGATGTTGTCGTCGTCACCGGCGTCAAGCCGTGTACGGAGTGGATTAAGGCTGCGTTTCAAGCCTAGCACAGAGGCCATCAGGGTTGGCGTCCGTTGCCGGATGAAGGCACTGAGCAAGAGCATGGACTACACCGAACGAGTCATCGAAATATTCCGCGAGAGTATCGATCTCAAGCAAAAATGCGCGGGGTCGCTGGCCCCTCTGGTCGCACGTACGGCGCGTCTGGTTGCCGGCGCTTTGCTTGAAGGTAATAAATTGTTGGCCTGCGGAAACGGCGGATCGGCCGCCGATGCGCAGCACTTCGCGGCGGAGATGCTCAACCGATTCGAGGCGGAACGGCCTGGATTACCCGCGGTCGCCCTCACGACGGATTCCTCTACGATAACCTCGATTGCGAACGATTATCAATTTGCCGAGGTGTTTTCCAAACAGATCCGTGCATTGGGTCAATCGGGAGATATCTTGCTCGCGATTTCGACCAGCGGTGAATCACCGAATATTGTGAATGCGATCGACGCGGCGCACGATCGCGACATGCGAGTCGCCCTGCTTAGCGGCCGCGACGGCGGCAAGGCCGCGCAGCGTCTCAAAGAGGGAGACATCGAGATCCGCGTACCCGGTTGGTCTACGGCCAGGATCCAAGAAGTCCACATAATGCTCATACATTGCGTGTGCGATCTCGTGGATAGGCAATTACTCGGACAGGAGAACTGGAATGATGGGTAGAAGCGCTATACAAGAAACATGCTGCGGCTTTGCACTGCTATGCATGCTCTCGGGTTGCGGGGCCCATAACACCCGTACGACTGGCACATTCGTCGAGGATGAAGCTATCGAATTGAAAATCATTAACTCCGTGTATCAGTATGCCGATGTCAATTCCGACTCCCACATTAACGCAACGAGCTACAACAACATCGTGCTCCTCACGGGCGAAGCGGCGACGGAAGATCTTCGGCAACGCATTCATGATCTCGCCGCCGCTACCGAGAAGGTCCGGCAGGTTCACGACTACATCCGTGTCGGACGCACCAGTTCGTTTGCCGCGCGCAGCAACGACACCTGGCTAACGACACAGGTCAAAACACAGCATCTTAGAATCAAGGACTTCGATCCAACGCGCGTCAAAGTGGTGACAGAAAGCGGCGTGGTTTATCTCATGGGTTTTCTAAACCATAAGGAGGGCGCCGCGGTCGCCGAGTTGACCCGCCGCATCGGAGGCGTTCGGAAAGTCGTCAAGCTATTCGAATATAGAGACGCGCCCTAGCAGGGAGCACCTCCGCGGCGCCGGGCACGCATGCTTGGACTTGTTATTTAATCAGCGTGAGGACGGGTTTCCGCGGCGCAGGACGGTTCACCGCATCCGGTTCGGGGGCAAACACCATGCCCTTGCCGTTTTCCTTGGAATAGATGGCTTCGACTGCGGTGAGCGGAACGAGGATCCCGTAAGCCGTTCCGCCAAACCGTCCGCTGAATTCAATCGAAGTATTGTCGATTTTCAAACCGTGTACGGCGGCAGGCGATATATTTAGTATGATTCTGCCATTTTTCACATACTGCGGAGGAACCACCACCCCGGGGCGGGTCGTATCCACGATCAGATGCGGGGTAAGCTGGTTATCAACGATCCAGGCGTAAAGTGCGCGCAGCAAATACGGACGCGTAGAACTTAGTTTCTCCATTTCCAATGGCCCTACGAAGTCGTCGGAAACCAGTCCGGCTTCCGCCCACGAACTCCGTTGCTGGTGCGTGGCGCTAACAGGACAATCGGCAACATAATATCTTAAAGCCAGCGCCTTGTATCGCTCTGAATGCAGCTCAAAACCTCTCTTATTGTTCCCGCATGTCCTTTTCAAACTCCGACAGGCTGAATTTGAACGACGATCGCGCGAATAAGCGTTCCGCGTACTTTAGAAGCGGCTTTGCTTGATTCGGCAGTTTGATGCCGTAGTACTGCAACCGCCAAAGCAAGGGCGCTATCGAACAATCCACCAACGAATAATCGGCTGACATGAAATACCGGCAGTGCACGAAACTCGGCGCTATCACCGTAAGATTATCGCGCAAAGCCTTGCGTGCATTGGATGCCGCAATCTCATTCTTCCCGGTAACGCTGTCGATCCAGTGGTAAAGATCACGAAACACCCGATACCGAAACTGACGGTTATTGGCGCGCGCCACCGGATCCACCGGCAACAGGGGAGGGTGCGGAAAACGCTCGTCCAAATATTCCATCATGATCTGAGCGTCGTATAGCACAAGATCGCGATCGATGAGCGTCAGCACCGTGCCGTAAGGGTTAAGTTCGTCGAGATCTTCAGGCCGGTTATCCAGCCTGACATAGTTGATGTCGACGCTAACGTCTTTTTCCGCTAACACGATCCGAGCACAGTGTCCGATGGGATCCTTCGGCTCGCAATAGAGGGTCATGACAGAGCGTCTGCCGGTGAGCACAGCCATTGGCTTAATGAGTGAGAGTTTTGATCGGCAGCATGGCCAGGATGACTTATATATCTTTCCAGTACTCTTGTTTGAGCAAATACGCAATGGCCAAAAATACGGCGAGATATAACAACACCCCAATGCCTACGTTCTGTCGCAAGGGTTTAACAGGTTCCGCAAGATAGGCAAGAAAACTGACTAGGTCTCGGACCATGTTCTTGTATTCACTGTCGGGCAAGCGGCCCGCGATGGCCATCTCCAGGCTCAGGCTATCACCTCGCCCTGCATTCTCGACCTGCTGAGCGAGCCGTCGCCACCCCTGATATTCCCATAATACATGCGGCATCGCGGTACCCCTGGACTCGAGGTTGTTGACGCCCGTCGGCCGGCTCGGGTCGAGATAGAACGAGGTTAGAAACGCAAACAACCACTCCGGGCTCCGTGACCGGGCGATCACGGATAAATCGGGCGGAACGACTCCAAACCACGCTTCCGCGTCCACGGCCCGCATCGCGATCTCCATCGTATTTCCTATCTTATCAGTTACAAACATCAGCTTTTCAACCATGAGCGGCTCCGGAATAACCAGGTCGGAGGCAATTCTGGAAAAGCGCATATACGACGCGGAATGGCAACTCAGGCAATAATTCACAAATACTTTTGCCCCGCGTTGCAGGGACGCTTTATCGCGTATATCAATTTCAATCGGCTCCAAAGGCCGGGCCGCTTCGGCGAGGCTACACAAACCGAATAGCGACGTACCGATGAGCGTTAGTGCCGCTGTTCGCACTTCACGCCCTCAACTCAAGCGCTCTGGCACGGGCTTCGATTTATCCCACTTGGTATAAAACGGCATGAGCAGGAAAAATAGGAAGTACAATGCCGAGAAGATCCTGGCGAGCAAGGTATAAAGACCCGTTGGGTTTTGCGTCCCCAGATAACCCAGCCCGATAAAGCTGATCGTGAAGAGGGCCAACGCCGTTTTGTATAAGGGGCCGCGGTAACGGATCGACCTGACTGGGCTTTTATCCAACCATGGGATTAAGAATAGGGCTAGCATAGCCAGGGTCATGGCGAGCACACCGAGAAGCTTATCCGGAATGGCGCGTAGGATCGAGTAAAAAGGCGTGAGATACCACAGCGGAGCAATGTGCTCCGGCGTCACGATCGGATTGGCCGGCTCGAAGTTATTATGCTCCAAGAACCAGCCGCCCATCTCCGGTATGAAGAATACCACCAGCGCAAACAAGATCAGGAACACGACGATTCCGACGAGATCTTTTACCGTGTAATAAGGGTGAAACGGGATGCCATCGAGCGGCATGCCTTTGGAATCCTTCCGGTACTTTATCTCGACGCCATCGGGATTATTGGACCCGACCTCGTGCAGGGCTAGGAGGTGAGCCACCACCATGCCGATTAGGACCAGGGGAACCGCAATAACATGAAACGCGTAGAATCGGTTCAGCGTAGCGTCGGAAACTTCGTAGTCGCCCCGGATCCACAAAGCGATATCTTCGCCGATCACGGGAATGGCGCCGAATAGCGAGGTGATGACCTTGGCGCCCCAATAGGACATTTGTCCCCAGGGCAGGAGATAGCCGAAGAAGGCCTCGGCCATGAGCAGGAAATAGAGTGTCATGCCGATCAACCACAGAAGCTCGCGCGGGCGTTTATACGAGCCGTATAACAGCGCCCTGAACATATGCAAATAGATCACGATGAAGAACGCCGAGGCTCCGGTCGAATGCATGTAGCGAATGAGCCAACCCCACTCGACATCGCGCATGATGTATTCGATCGAAGCAAACGCTTGGCCGGCGTCGGGTTTGTAGTACATCGCCAACCAGATCCCCGTGACAATCTGGATGAAGAGGACGAGCAGCGCGAGCGAACCGAAGTAATACCAGAAGTTAAAATTCTTTGGCGCATAGTATTTCGCCGCGTGCTCGTTCCAGAGTTTGCTCAGCGGAAATCGGGCGTCGATCCAATCAAGCAATCGCGACCGGCGCCCGCTACGGCTGCTCATACCACGCCTTTCTCATCCGCCCCGATCACTAAGCGAGTCGCACTCAGATACCGGTGGGGAGGCACGACAAGATTACTCGGGGCCGGGAACCCTTTCTCGACGCGCCCGGCGAGATCGAACCGCGAACCGTGGCAAGGACAAAAGAAACCTCCGCGCCAGTTCGCTCCGAGCTGCGATGATAGCTCCGACGATTCCCCCGCGGGAACATAGGCCGGCGAGCACCCGAGGTGGGTGCAGGTCCCGATGAGCACCAGATATTCGGGATTTATCGACCGGTGGTTATTCACCGCATAAGCGGGTTGTTGCGGCTCCTCGGAGGTAGGATCAATCAGTTCTTCCTGGTGTCCGCTGAGGGTCGCCAGTGCCTCTTCTGAGCGTCGCAGCACCCACACCGGCCTACGTCGCCACATCGCCCGCATCAACTGGCCGGGTTTGAGCTGGCTGATATCCACTTCGATGGGCGCGCCTTCGGCCAGTGTCTTGGCGCTCGGCTGCAAGGAGGCCACGAAAGGCGTTGCAGCCAATACCACGCCCGTGCCGCCCACGACCGACGCCGCCGTGGTAAGAAATCGGCGCCGCTTGCAATCTACCTCGTCATCGCTCACATGCCATCTCCAAATGCTGGGAAACCGCCGTTCAGATGAGGCGAATTATACATAACCAACGCGGTTGTGGGGTTTCACAAAGTTTGTCTATTCGCAGAGGTGCATTGTCAATGCTGCACAAAACGCCTCGTTTTCCTCATGCCGACCGACCGTCACCCGCAGGCAGTCCGCGAGGAGTGGATGCTGCCCATTTAAATTTTTTACAAGAATGTTCTGGTGTCTAAGCCCATTGAATACCCGATCGGCCCGGCCGGGTATGCGTAGGAGCAGGAAATTCGTGCGGCTGGGCCACACCTGTAGGCCTCGCATCGCAGCGAGCGCTTGATAGAGCACCTGACGTTCCAAACAAATCTGCGCGATCTGGGCCGCGAACACCTCGGCGTGTGTGAGCATGAACGCGCCGCTCGCTTGTGATAGAGAATTCATGTTGTACGGCAACCGGGTTTTATTGATCTCGGCAAGCCATTCCGGCGCTCCGATCAGCATGCCGATGCGTAGGCCCGCTAGTCCGATCTTAGAAAGGGTGCGGAGTATCAGTACTCGCGGGTGACGCGATAGCTCATCAATCCAGGTCCCGCAAGCGAAACTAAAGTAGGCCTCATCGATCAATACTAAACCGGGGCTTGCGGCAATGATCTCCGCGATGAGCCCGCGATCGAAAAGATTTCCGGTGGGGTTGTTGGGATAGCTCAAAGCGACCACGACCGGCTGACGACCTTGGATCGCGCTGAGCATCGCCGCGCCATCGAGATCAAAATTCAAGCTTTTCAAAGGCACTCCCACATATTCGAGGCCCGTGATCTTGGCGATCCGCCGATACATGGCAAATGTGGGTTCGGGCGCTACCAAGCACCGGCCCGGCCCTCCCACGGTTAACCCAACCATTTGGATAAGCTCATCGGAACCGTTACCGAGCAGCAGATCCAATCCCGAGGGCAGTTCCAGATAGGTCGCGAGGCGATCCTTCAAGTTGCGGGCTTCACCGTCGGGATAGCGGTTCAGCAGGACATGGCGGAGAACCTCCAGCCACGCGCCGGCGAGCTCCTCGGGCCAGGAGTAAGGGTTCTCCATGGCATCGAGCTTGATGCATCCGTGGGCCTCGGGGACGGCATACGCCGCAAGCTCCCGCACCTCGGGGCGGACCCAGTCGTCGATCCGCGCCGGGTTCATCACTCCCGGTGCTTGCTCGGTGTAACGCTTCATCAGCGTCCGGGCAGGATGCGGTACTCGGCCGAACGGGCGTGCGCGGTAAGCCCTTCGGCACGCGCTAATATGGCGGCCGTGCGGCCTAGCTTGCTTGCCGCCGGCGCCGGGCACATGATCAACGAGGACCGCTTCTGAAAATCGTAGACGCCCAGCGGCGAGGAGAAGCGCGCCGTGCGGCCGGTCGGCAACACGTGGTTGGGGCCCGCGCAGTAGTCCCCAAGCGCCTCCGCGGCGTAGGGCCCGACGAAAATCGCCCCCGCGTGCTTGATCTTCGGTACCCATTGCTCTGCATCCGTCAGCGCCAGTTCAAGATGTTCCGGCGCGATACGGTTGGCGAGATCAATCGCTTCCTCGATGTCCCGCACCTTGATCAAAGCCCCTCGGGAGGACAAGGCCGCCTCGATAATCGAAGCGCGCTCCATCGCCGGGAGCTCACGCTCGATGCTCGCCGCGACCGCTTGCAAATACGACGCATCGGGAGAGAGCAACAATGCCTGGGCTTGTTCGTCATGTTCGGCCTGCGCGAAAAGGTCCATCGCCATCCACTCGGGCGGCGCCGCGCCGTCGGCGACGATGAGCACTTCCGAGGGCCCGGCGATCATGTCGATCCCAACCGCGCCGAACACCGCCACCTTGGCCGCAGCGACATAACTATTCCCCGGCCCGACGATCTTATCGACACGTGGGATGGTCTCGGTCCCATAGGCGAGCGCCGCGATCGCCTGCGCACCGCCCACCGTGAACACCCGATCGACCCCAGCAATGGCCGCCGCAGCGAGTACGATCGGTTCGAGTTTGCCCTCGGGCGCGGGCACCACCATGACGATCTCGTTTACGCCCGCGACCTTGGCGGGAATGACGTTCATCAGAACCGACGAGGGATAGGCCGCCTTGCCGCCGGGCACATAAACGCCGGCCCGATCCATCGCTGTCAGTCGCTGCCCCAACACCGTTCCATCGTCCTCCCGATAGCTCCAAGAAGCCTGTTGTTGCCGCTCGTGGTAGCGGCGAATGCGGTCGGCTGCGGTCTCCAGGGCATCCCGTACGGGCGACTCACAGGACACGAGCGCCTTGCGTAGCCGCTCGTCGGAGAGCGCCAGATCGCTCGGGCCAGCCACCGGGCGGCGGTCGAACTTCACGGTGTATTCGATGAGCGCGGCATCGCCACGCTGGCGCACATCGTCGACGATCGCGCGCACGCTCTCGACGATCTCGCGGTCGGTTGAACTATCGTGGCCTAAGAGAGCGCTAAGCTCATCGTCAAACTGCGGGTCTGCCGTGTCTAGGCCTCGAATCTTCATTAGCAAAACTCGCTAGCGCTCCGGCTTGCGATCCGTCGCGGTCTGATCCACCGCTTCCGCCAGCTCCGCGATGAGCGCCTTCACCGAGGCGTTTTTTACCTTCATCGCGGCTTTGTTGATTATCAGCCGCGCACTGACCTCCGCAATCGTCTCCAGCACCACCAATCCGTTTGCCTTGAGCGTGTTGCCGGTATCCATTAGGTCCACGATGCAGTCGGCCAATCCAACCAAGGGCGCGAGCTCCATCGATCCGTAAAGATGTATAACCTCGACCTGGTCTCCCTTCTGCGCGAAATGCCGGCGCGTCGTCTGCACGTACTTCGTCGCGACGCGCAGCCGTCCGGCGCGCGGCAGAGGTTCGGCCTTCCCCGCGACCACGAGCTTGCAGCGGGCGATATCGAGGTCCAGCGGCTCATAGAATCCCTCGCCCCGGTATTCCAGCAACACGTCCTTTCCGGCGACGCCGAAATCGGCGGCGCCGTAATCGACGTACGTGGGCACGTCCGCGGCGCGGACGATCACCAAGCGTAGCCCCCGATCCTTGAGCGGGATCACGAGACTGCGCGAGGTCTCCGGGTCCTCGGCGGGTTTGATTCCTATGCGATCGAGGAGGATGCGGAACTCCGAGAGGATGCGGCCCTTCGACACCGCGATGGCCAACGTCGATCCCCGATCGAGCCCCCGAACGCGTCCGGCTTGAGGCCTCATTTCAGCCACTGGAAGTGCCACCGCTTCTTAATTCGGTACGCGACGGATGCGAGCCCCGAGTTGAGCCAGCTTCTCCTCGATGGTCTCGTAGCCCCTGTCTATGTGGTAGATCCGGTCCACCACGGTTTCTCCCCGGGCCACCAAACCGGCAAGCACGAGACTCGCGGAAGCCCGCAGATCGGTTGCCATGACGGGTGCGCTCGCAAGCTCCTTAACGCCGCAGGTAATTGCGGTATTGCCCTCCAAGCGGATGTTTGCACCCATGCGCTGGAGCTCCAGCACGTGCATGAAGCGATTCTCGAATACCGACTCCGTGATGGTCGCGGTGCCTTCGGCAACGCAATTCATTGCCGTAAACTGCGCCTGCATGTCCGTCGGGAACCCTGGATACGGTGATGTGTAAATATCGACAGCCTTTGGTTTCCCGCTGGCCACGCCAAGCGTTATCCAATCGGGACCGGTCTCGATGTCCGCCCCGGCCTCGGCCAATTTCGTCAACACGGCTTCGAGCAAATGCGGGCGGGTGTTTTTCAGTTTCACCCGCCCTCCCGTCATCGCCGCCGCAGCGAGGTAGGTGCCCGTTTCGATGCGGTCGGGCATGATATTGTGCTTGGTGCCATGGAGGCTTTCCACACCTTCTATGACAATAGTATCGGTGCCTGCGCCGTCAATCCTGGCCCCCATTCCGATGAGACAGTTCGCTAAGTCCACCACCTCCGGCTCGCGCGCCGCGTTACCGATCACGGTGGTCCCCTGCGCCAGCGTCGCCGCCATCATCAAATTTTCGGTGCCGGTTACGGTCACCATGTCCAGCATGAGGTGCACGCCCTTGAGCCGTTCAGCACTGGCACGAACATAGCCGCCTTCCACCGAAATCTGCGCTCCCATGGCGCTCAAGCCGTGAAGGTGTATATTGACCGGCCGAGAGCCAATCGCGCAACCGCCCGGCAAGGAGACATCGGCGCGGCCGTAACGCGTCAGCAGCGGCCCCAGGACCAAAATAGATGAACGCATGGTGCGGACCAATTCATAAGGAGCGAAAAACTCCTTGATGGTGGTGGCATCCACCTCGATGTTCATGTGCTCATCGACCATGAGCTCGACCCCCATGCGGCCCAGCAACTCCATGGTCGTGGTGATGTCGCGGAGGTGGGGAACATTGCCCACCGTGACGGGGCTGTCCGCGAGCAAGGTCGCCGCAAGGATTGGAAGCGCGGCGTTCTTCGCGCCCGAGACGCGGATCTCTCCTTGCAGCGGCACGCCTCCCGTGATAATGAGCTTATCCATGTCAGCGCATGGTGCTTGGGATGTGCTCGCTACTAGTGCGCATCGTGACGCCCCATTCAACCGAGACGGCAGGGTGAGACCCCCGACGCTACGGCGGCCTCGAGGCTGCCCACTCCTCGGGTGTGTAAGTGCGCATCGATAATGCGTGGATTTCCGTTTCCATTTTGCCCCCGAGACCGGCATACACTAAGCGGTGGCGTTGCAGTGCCGCAAGGCCTCCGAAGGCTGGACTGATAATGCACGCTTGAAAGTGCCGGCCATCACCGTCCACGATCGCTTGCGTGTGAGGGATCGCCGACTCGATAAGCGCTTTGATTCGCTGTGGCGTCACGTTGCAACTACGCGTACGCTGTCCCGACCGCGTACTTCGGCCTCACAGAACGCCTCGGCGGGCAATACCTTGTCCACCCCGCAGATCTTGGCGATCGCCAGCATGCGGGCCGGGATGTTTTGAAATCGAACTGCTACCTTGTGCCGGCGGCCTTCCCGGGCCCAATTTACTAACAGCGCAAGCCCGGCGCTGTCGATCCTTACCACCGCTTTTAAGTCCACAACAACCGAAGAATCGGTGAACATCCCGGCTCCTCGATCGAGGATGCTTGGAACCGTCCCGATGTCAACGTCTCCCGCCAGGGACCAACTTCCTTTAGCCTCGTGTGCGAGCGCTATCCCGTCGTTGGAGCTACTTTTTTTCGTTCTTCGTTTCAAGGCTCTTGATGAGGCTATCGATCCCCGATTTACGGATCTCGGAGGCGAACGATGCGCGATAGGTCGCCACCAAGCTTACCCCGTCCACAGAAACGTCGAATACTTTCCAGGCGTTGTCTTTGACATGCATGCGGTAATTAATGGGAACTACGGCGCTGCCAGGCTGTTCTATTTCAGTGCGCACGGTAACCAGCGTGGCATCCGATTCCGCCCGCACCGGGAAATAGCGTGTTTCACGATCGGCATACTCGAGGAGCGCCGTCGCATAGGTTTTCACCAGCAGTTTGCGAAACTCCTCTACGAAACGTGACCGCTGCGCCGCATCGGCGCTGCGCCAATGCTTGCCCAGCACCCACTGGGACATACGCGCAAAGTCAAAGTGCGGAATGATCAGTTCATCGACAAGCTGGTGCAATCGCACCGAATCCTTTCGCAGTACGGCACGCTCGTTTTTAACTCGCGCCGTGACCTGGTCCGCCGTGCGTTTCACGAGCTCTGCAGCGTCTTTCGCGACGGCCGCGAGTGCTAACGCGCACCACGCGAAACAGATCAAAGAAACAACAAGTCGTATACGCTTCATGATGCCTAATCTCCCGCCTCACCGGTTTCCCGAGTCAGTGGCGTTGTTCGTACCGAATCCTAGTCGACCTGTCCCACGGGATCCGCTACCGCCGTTTATAAAATAAGCGGCCTCCCGCCTACGTGCAACCAATGGCCCCGAACCCGCGATCCGGAACCGAGTGAAATGGGCCCGCTCCGGGTCTCCTCGGTCGCTTATTGGCCAACTTTCGTGCAAACGTCGCTACGGATGCGTGTAACACGGCCTTTCCAGCTTTTTCCTCTTGTTCGATTATGAATTTGAGATTGTACAGCAATCGATCCCGCTAAACCCCATACGTTTCACCCCGATGGCCTAAAGCGGGTTACAGTGGAGCGCGCTTTTGACAAGTAGGCGTTCGCAAACCCGTGCGCAAGCTCGCGCGGCGCCACATCGAGGCTCAGGACCCCGTGGCTGCCGCCGCGCCAAGGCGCGCCGCGACCGGCCATACTCCCCCTAACCGCGACGGTGGCTTACGCCGAGACCACCTATGATGCGATCTACCGCTGCCAAGCGCCCACTTAGGGCGCTTGCGGCGGCGTATTCGGTTCGTTCGGAGCCGCGCCGCGAACGAGCTCTTTCGCTTGCTCCAATTTCATACGGTCCCAGGCTGAGATGATGTCTTTCAAACGCCCTACTGTATCGGCATCCACCTCCGTGAGATCACCCGATGCCGATTTTCGTGCGTCCTGTTCCGAACTCCCAGCCTCGGCGGCGGTTGAATCGGCTGCCGCGGTCTGGGCTTCTCCCTCAACCGAAACCTCAAGAACAGTCGTAGCGGCGCGCGTAGACTCCTGCGCTTGAAATGCTTGGCTTCGAAGCTCATCCCGCGTACCTTCCGGCACAACGATGGCCGTGTCATCGATGGCCTTGCCCCTCTCAAAGACGAGTACGCGCGGCCCACCCTGGAGACTCCGATACCAGGTGGGGGGGTTCCCGGAAAGTTGCGTATTCCCCGAGCTTGGGTTGATCCACTGGTACATGCGCGCCTGCGCCGGTATGACGACGCATAGTACGCCGGACAAAACAACGCATGCTGTTTGGCTCTTCATGTTCTCGCCCCTTGCTGGATCATGCCGCGGTTACCGCCCAAGTATAGCACCAGTTTGCAGTTTGCCCTTATAACTCCAGGTGTTGTAAACACAATGCCTTGGCGATGACCGATACCGATCTCAGGCTCATCTCCGCCGCTGAGCCAGCTCTGTAAGCTCATGATAGTATAGACGGTATGGCGGCCTACCATGTCAGACTGGGCCTGGCACCTCGAGTTTAACCAGCGCTTGATCGAGTGCCGGCGCTGTCCGCGCCTGGTCGCCTACCGCGAGCGGATCGCCCGCACCAAGGTCAAGCGCTTCCGAACAAACGATTACTGGGGCCGGCCGGTACCGAGCTTCGGTGATTCGGACGCGCGCCTCTTGGTCATTGGACTCGCTTCGGCCGCACACGGTGGTAATAGGACTGGACGCATGTTCACCGGCGATCGCAGCGGCGATTGGCTCTATGAAGCGCTTTACGGTGCGGGCTTCGCCAATCGGCCGACCTCAACGCACGCCGACGACGGCCTCGCGCTGCACGACTGTTACATCACGGCCGCCATCCACTGCGCACCGCCCGCAAACAAACCCTTGGGCGAAGAGTTCACCGCCTGCCGGCCGTACTTGTTGCAAGAGCTGCAGCGGCTGGAACACTTACGCGCGGTCATCGTACTCGGCCGCAGCGCGTTCAACGCTTATCTCAACGCACGCCGAGCGCTGGGGCTTCCGGTACCATCACCCGTCCCGGCATTCGGCCATGCTCGCTGCCACGGCATCGCCGGCTTGACGCTCATATGCTCCTACCACCCGAGCCAGCGAAACACCTTCACCGGGCGCCTCACCCGCGAGATGTTTCACCAAGTATTTCAGTGCGCGCGCGCCACGCTCGACGCAGCGCCGGCGATCGGAAAAAAGGCGGGGAAAAGCCCCGCCAAACACTCAACGCTGGGAGCTTAACCCTGCACGGCGATTTTGCGCGGTTGCACGCGACCGCTTGGCGGAGGGCCGCTGTTCGGTATTTCAAGGGCAGCACGTGCAGCCCGACGAACGGAGAATCCTTCGCTACGTTTAGAGCCGATAGGCCACGGTGGTCATCACCTTCGAGGCGGCCCTCATAAGTATTTTGATGACTTCAGGCAGACCTGCGGCGCCCGTCTCGATGGCGACCGTGGCATGGTGTGCTTCATCCCTTTTCATCCGCTGCAGGATCGCGCGGCTGCGAGCGTCGTCGGGCGGCAACTCGTTCAGGTGCTCTTCCAAGTGCCGAACGACTTGGCGCTCGGTCTCGGCGATGAATCCGAGGCTCCACCGGTCACCCGCAATACCGGCGGTGACACCGAACATAAAGGATCCAAAATACCAAAACGGATTCAATAAGCTCGTACGTCCCCCAAGCTCACGCAAGCGCTCGTCGCACCAATAGAGGTGATCGTTTTCTTCGCTGGCCGATTTTGCCATCGTCTCCCGTACCGCCGGATCGCGGGCCGCAAGCGACTGGCCATGGTACAAGGCCTGTGCAGCCACCTCGCCCGCGTGGTTTACGCGCATGAGTCCTTCCGAGCGGAGGCGGTGCTCTTTCGAGGAATCGAGATCGCGTAAATCGGTGCCGGGCACCGGCGCCATCGAGCTATCCTGGACGCTAAAGACGGTTCTTATCCCCTTATCGAGATTGATCAGAACGCTATCGAGAAAAGAATACTTGCGGCCTTCCATTATTGTCGAGAGTAGGTGAGGTCCACCAGGATTCTAGCATACGAATCACGCGGCTTGGCGTTTCGCGGGGCACAAAAGGCCCCTTGATGCGTCGGCCGGGCAGGCGGCGTTTGCTAGGCCCGGGTCCGATGCTTCGCCACCGCATCAAGGGTCAAGACAAAGGATTAGGAGGCGTTGACATTCGTGTGCAAAGAACAACGACGCACGCTGTAAAGCACGAAGCAAGCGGCAAAACCACGCGCGTGTCGATTCCCCCTCCCACGAATCGCAAGGCATTCAACGAACCTTGCCCTTGCGGGGGGCGTGCGCCCCCTGTCATCTCAACGGGGCTGCTAAACGGCGCCTCTCCATTGCCACCTAGCTCGCATACCCATCGCTGTTCGACCAGCAAGCTACTAAACGAATGTCAACGCAGCGCAAGACTACGCGCGGCCGGTCACAACGTCTGTCGGTGGGAGTTCGAATTTCGCGTAGGTCAACGTACGGCAAGGGTCCGCGTTTGTCCTACGCTGCGCCCTTAATGCGGACCAGGGAAACACGGTTACGCGACCAAGCCGTGCTTCACGCAGTAATAAGTTAACTCGGCGCTGGTCCGTAGACGCAGTTTTTCAAGGATGCGCACCCGGTAAGTGCTGACGGTTTTGACGCTGAGATGCATCAGTTCCGCGATCTCGCTAACGGTATTTCCGGCGGCGATCAGGCACATCACCCGGTACTCCTGTTGCGACAAGCGCTCGTGGGGCGCTGCTTCCGCACCACCGGAGATCTCGGTAATAAGCCGTTCCGCCAAAGATTGCGTGACATAGCGGCCGCCCGCGAGAACCCGCTTAACCGCCGTCACCAACTCCTCGGGAGCCCGATCTTTGGTGAGATAGCCCGCGGCCCCGGCTTTGAGCGCGCGCACCGCAAACTGCTCCTCGGCGTGCATGCTGAGCACAAACACCGGGACCGCCGGGAGCGCCCGCTTGACCCTCACCAGCGTTTCCAATCCGTCATTTCCCGGCATGGATACGTCGAGCAGCACCAGATCCCAGAGCCCGGTTCGCACGAGCTGTTCGACCTCCTGGCCGGTGGCGGCCTCCCCTACATCTAAATCCGGGAACGCCTCCCGGAGCAGGTCGCGGATCCCGCGACGCATCAAAGGATGGTCATCAGCGATCAAAAACTTCATCATCGCTGCTCATCCCAACCACCGTGCGCCGGCCGCGCGCGCTTTCGGCGCGGCGTTGGCGGATTAATAAAGGGAGCGAGCATTCGCGTGAGCCGCTGCCGCTACGGCGAGGGTCTAATTGGAAAGGTAACGGTTAATGTCGTCCCCGGCGGACCGCCGATGGTAAGCGCCCCGCCGAGCTCCCGGGCGCGCTCCTCGATCCCGAGCAGCCCCAGTGAGCGCCGCGGCTCGCGGTCAGAGGGTTCAATCCCGCGCCCGTCGTCCTGGACCTCGAGTCGCGCGTTGCCCTCCGAGTGGCCCATCCGCAGCTGGACGCAGCGTGCTTGGGCATGGCGGGCGACGTTGGTTAGGGCTTCCTGGGCGATGCGATAGAGCGCGGTGGCCTGGGCGGGAGTCAGATTGACCGCCGGGCCCAGGCTCGGCTCGACGCCGATCCCCGTGCGTTCGTTGAACTGCCGGAGCAGCAGATCGAGGGCCGGAACCAGACCGAGGTTGTCGAGCACTGCCGGTCGCAGCTCGGTGGCGACGCGGCGCACCAGGCTCACGGTCGCGTCGACGTGCCGGGACATGGCGTTGAGACGCTGCGCTATCCGTTGGTCACTGGCCTCGTGATCTTCGATCCGGCGCTGTATCCAGGCGATGTCCATCTTGATCCCGGTCAGCGACTGTCCAAGTTGGTCGTGGAGCTCGCGCGCGATTTGAGTACGTTCTTCCTCACGGCTGAGATTGAGATACTGCACCAGGTTGCGCAATTGCGCCCGGGATGCGGCGAGCGCCCGCTGGGTGCGCCGCCGCTCAACGATATCGAGGGCGATGCATACCGCGCCCTGCAGGCTGCCGTCGCGAGCACGCAAGGGAGCGGCGGAGAACAACACCGGGATGCGTTGTCCATCCCGACGATAATAATAGGTCTCCTGCTCGGTCACGCCGGTAAACAGGAACTCCAGTGTGAGCGCGGTATCGTTTAGGCCCAGGACGCGCTGAATCGAAGAGCCCGTCAAATCGCGCTCCGGATAGCCCAAGAGCGAGCAGCTTGCGGGATTGACCGTTTCTATGACGCCCGTGGGCGAGACCACGATCAGCGATTCGGACAGCGAACGGATCACATTATCGAGATAAGTCCGGGAAACGGCGTTGCGCTCAAGAACCTCTGCCATTTGATTAAAAGCGATTGCCAACCGCCCGAGCTCGTCGCCGGACTCCGGTAATACCCGTCGCGATAAGTGGCCGGCCGCCTGCGCCTGCGTCGCGGCGAGGAGCGAGCGTACCCGCAGGGTCACGCTGCGCAGGGTCAGGAATCCAGCGGTAACGCCGGCCAGCAACGCGCAGAGGCGGAAGCCCGAACCCAGCGCGCTGAACTCATGGGCGTACCAGTAGACGACAAGGTCGCTCATCAGGAATAGAGCGATGATGGCGCCCATTCCGAGCGCCAGTCTTCCTCCAATGGTCCAACGCATCGTCATGCCCGTTGCGGCCGGCCCGTTCTTAGCCTCGCGGCTATCGTAAGCTGGTTGTTATTGACAGCAATAAAAGCAAAAACTACGATCGATTGCTTTTGAAAGCAATAAACTTATGAAGACCTTCAGCGCTACGCCTGTGGACATAGAACGCAACTGGTACGTCGTCGACGCCCAGGGCAAGGTGTTGGGGCGTCTCGCAAGCGAGATTGCCAAACGGCTGCGAGGTAAGCATAAACCCATATATACACCGCACATGGACACCGGCGACTACATCATTGTAGTCAATGCCGAAAAGATACAGGTCACGGGAAACAAGCCCCAGGGAAAAATCTACTATAACCATTCCGGTTACACTGGTGGTCTCAAGTCGACGAGCTTCGACAAGCTCCGCCGGCGGGCGCCGCACCGTGTCATCGAGCGCGCGGTCAAGGGCATGCTTCCGAAGGGCCCGCTCGGACGCCAGATTTTTCGCAAACTGAAAGTGTACCCGGGGCCCAAGCACAAGCACAGCGCCCAGCAACCTCTGATCCTGGAACTATAACGATGTCAGCTCAGATCTATCGCGGCACCGGCCGCCGCAAAAGCGCGACCGCGCGAGTATTCGTTAAGTCCGGCAACGGGCAGATTACGATCAACAAGCGTACCTTGGACAATTATTTTGGGCGCGAAACGTCGCGCATGATTGTCCGCCAACCCTTGCAAACGGCGAACTTGGACGGGAAATTCGACCTCTTCATTACCGTGAAAGGCGGCGGCTCGTCGGGGCAAGCAGGGGCGATCCGCCATGGCATCACGCGAGCGCTCATCGAATACGACGATAACCTCAAGAGTCCCCTGCGCCGCGCTGGTTTCGTCACCCGCGACGCGCGCGAGGTCGAGCGCAAAAAGGTTGGGCTGCATAAAGCGCGTAAACGGCCGCAGTACTCGAAGCGTTAAGCTCCGGGCTCCCCCTGGGGGATCGTCTAGCGGTAGGACTACGGACTCTGACTCCGTCAACCTAGGTTCGAATCCTAGTCCCCCAGCCAAACGTACTGACGGCGGATCCAAGCGACCCTCGCGGCGAACCGTTGCCCGAGCACTGATAAAAAAACACCCTCGCATCCCTTCGAGGGTGTACAGGGCCGGATCGCGGGGAGGGGGATCGGGACCCGGCGCCTGCCTGAGATGTATCGGCAGGATGCGGTGGACATTTACGGCTGCATATATTCGGGAGCAATGATTGTGGCATCACGATACAGACCATGCGCGCGCAGCTGGCGATGACGGCTCGGGTGTAGTGCGGGTGTCTTTGCGGAAACCGGAACTGGTGGTGCTGGATCTTGACGGTACGCTGGTCGATAGCGCCCCCGACCTCGCTTACAGCATCGACACGATGCTGATCCAGTTGGGCCTCTCGCCGCAAGGCGAGGATCGGGTAAGGACCTGGATCGGGAGCGGGGCGGAACGCTTGGTTAAACGCGCACTCACGGGAGATCTCTATGGCGAACCCGAGGAAGCACTTTTCCAAACTGCTGTTGCGCTCTTCTCGGATATTTATGGGCAGAACACATGCCGGCGAAGCCGCCTGTACCCAGGCGTCCGCGAAGGGCTCGATTATCTCCTCGCAACGAACCGCAAGCTTGGTTGTGTCACCAATAAGCGCGAGCGGTTCACGCAACCACTTCTGAAATCATTGGGGATCTTCGAGAATTTCGCTGTCGTGGTTGCCGGCGACAGCTTGGCCGCCAAAAAACCCGACCCACTGCCTCTTTTACACGTCGCAAGCGCAACCGGGGTCGTCGCGGAAAGGAGTCTAATGGTCGGGGATTCGGTCAACGACGTAACAGCCGCCCGTGCCGCCGGGTTTTCGGTGGTCTGTGTGCGCTACGGATACAATAACGGCGAAGACATTGCGGACACTCGACCCGATGCCATCGTTGACTCGTTGGCCGAGCTCGTAGCATTAATCTAACAGCAGCTTGCGAAGGATGGATCCCAACGATTTTGCCCGCTTAGCAAAGGACGGCTATACGCGCATCCCCGTGATGCGAGAGATCCTCGCGGATTTGCATACCCCGCTCAGCGCTTACTTTAAGCTTGGGGATAGACTGCATTCCTATCTATTTGAATCCGTGCAAGGCGGCGAACAATGGGGCCGTTACTCCTTCATCGGGCTGCCGGCGCGGACGGTAGTGCGCGTGAAGGGTCATGGAGTGAAGGTGGAAACGGACGGCGAAGTGGTGGAGCAGACGATCACCGCGGACCCCCTGGGATGGATCGACCAATTTCGCGCGCGCTTTCGCGTGCCACAAGTCCACGGCCTACCGCGATTCAGCGGCGGGCTCGTCGGCTACTTCGGCTATGACACCGTGCGTTATGTCGAGCGGCGCATCGGCAACACGCGCAAGCCCGATCCGCTCGATTGCCCGGATATATTCTTGATGGTATCCGAGGAGATTTTGGTTTTCGATAACCTGCGCGGCAAACTCTCTCTGATCGTCCATGCCGATCCATCGCAACCGCTCGCCCTCGAACGCGCTCAAGAACGCATTGATGAGCACGTCCGCGGTTTAACCGAAGGCCAGATGAGTTCGAGCCTTCCAGCGGCGCCAAGAACCGTGCTCGAAGGGGATTTTCTTTCAAGCTTTGAACGCGATAAATTTGAGGCCGCCGTCCATCGAATCAAGGACTATATCCTCGAAGGTGACGTGATGCAGGTGGTCTTGTCTCAGCGCCTGTCGGTGCATTTTCACTCCCGCGCCACTGATCTCTACCGCGCCCTGCGCTGCCTCAATCCTTCCCCCTACCTCTATTATTTAAACCTCGGCGATTTCTTTATTGTCGGATCCTCGCCAGAGATCCTTGTGCGCTTGGATGAGGGTATCGTCACGGTCCGGCCGATCGCCGGGACCCGGCGCCGCGGCCGCGATTCAGAGGAAGATCTCGCGCTCGAGCAGGAACTCCTGCGCGATCCTAAGGAGCTTGCGGAGCACCTGATGCTCATCGACCTCGGGCGCAATGACATCGGACGAGTGGCACGGATCGGGACCGTGCAGGTCACGGATCGAATGATGATCGAACGCTATTCGCACGTCATGCATATCGTATCAAACGTCACCGGCCGGCTTGGCAACCACGAAAGCCCCATTGACGTACTGCGGGCGACCTTTCCTGCCGGCACCGTGAGCGGCGCACCCAAGGTAAGAGCGATGGAAATCATCGACGAGCTAGAACCGGTGAAGCGTGGGGTCTATGCGGGGGCCGTCGGCTACTTATCCTGGAGCGGTAACATGGATCTAGCGATCGCGATACGTACTGCATTGATCAAAAATGGCATGTTGCACGTCCAGGCCGGTGCCGGAATTGTCGCCGATTCGCAACCGGCCCTGGAATGGAAGGAAACCCTCAATAAAGGCCGCGCCATTTTTCGCGCGGTGGCGATGGCGGAAGCGGGCCTCAACGGAACGAAAACTGGGAAATCGTAAGGCGGCGCGTTCGGGCAACGACCAAAAAAAATCGGGAGACCGGTTGCCCGGCCTCCCGATACAGGAGATATTCAAAACTACGAGGCTGGGAGCAATATAATACTCTCGCCCTTTCCTGTAGATTAACGATTGATTAAATTTTTGTAATCTTGCCCCCGCACCTAACGCCCGTTCTCGCCAAAGGGTGGCAACCTACAGGAACACCATACATTAGCGCCGGTAAACTAACGGGCTTCGCGATCATAATACCAAACGCCAAGCTGGTCTTGCTATGCGCATTCTCCTCATCGAAGACGATCGCGACACCGCGGCGTACCTGACGAAAGGCTTGCGTGAAGGCGGCTATACCATCGAACACGCATCCGAGGGGCGCGACGGCCTGTTCTTGGCGACGAGCGAAGACTTCGATTTGCTGATCGTCGATCGTATGCTACCGGGTTTAAACGGTCTCGCGGTAATTGAAGCACTACGGGCACAAGGAAACAAAGTGCCCGTCCTCATCCTCAGCGCGCTGGCGCAGATCGATGACCGTGTGCGCGGCTTGCGTGCGGGCGGCGATGATTACATGACCAAACCTTATGCGTTTTCGGAGTTGCTCGCGCGCGTCGAGGCGCTGCTTAGGCGCGGTCACTCCGCGGCGCCTACGACCAAGCTGGGATTCGCGGACTTGGAAATGGATCTGCTGACGCGCACCGTCACGCGCGCGGGTCGCAGGATCGATTTACAAGCGCGCGAATTCCGCCTCCTCGAGTATTTGCTGCGTCACGCGGGTCAGGTCGTGACACGAACGATGCTCTTGGATGGCGTCTGGGACTACCACTTCGACCCGCAAACAAACGTCATTGACGTACATATCAGCCGCCTGCGCCAAAAAATAGACAAAGGCTTCGCGACACCGCTGTTGCACACGATCCGGGGCGCGGGTTATTCCTTGCGTGAAGACGCTTAGGCTACTCCAGACCACACTGTTCCGGCTGTCGGTCGCCAACATGGCCGCCTTCGCGGCATCGGCCGGCGTGCTGCTCCTGTTCATTCATAACGCGACAGTGGCGTTCATCGATCGAGAAACAAACGCCACGATCGAAGCCGATTACCGCGGGCTGGCGGAGCAGTACGCACGGCTGGGGCTCAGTGGATTGGCACGGGTCATCACCGAACGCTTGAATGGCGATACTCAGACTGGGGATCTGTACCTGCTGATCGATCTTTACCATCGGCCGGTGGCGGGGAATCTCGCCCTCTGGCCCACGGTTGACTCCCAGGCGGACGAATGGATCCAGTTTGGCGTCGAGATCCCGGAAGCGTCGGGTCCCGTAATGCACGCGGCGCGCGCGAAGATCTTCGATCTCGCCGACAAACATCGCTTGCTCGTCGGCCGGGATATCGAAGATCGGGTCGATTTTCAAGGTACGCTTACGGTATTCCTCGTCGCCTCGCTCGCGATATTCGTTGTGCTCAGCGGCATCGGGGGCATCCTAACCGGCCGCAATATTCTCGGGCGTGTCGACGCCATCGCCCGTACCACCCATAGCATCATTCGAGGCGATCTGAGCCAGCGCTTACCGATGCAAGGAATCGGCGATGAATTCGATCGCGTAGCGGAGAGTGTCAATCAAATGCTCAATCAAATCGAGCACTTGAGCAAGGGAATGCGAACGGTCATCGACAGCGTGGCGCATGATCTGCGGGGGCCCATCACGCGCCTTCGCAGCCACGTCGAACTGACTTTTAGCAATCCTCCTAGCATCGATTCCTATCGGCAGGCTCTCGACACGGCCTTGACGGAAACCGAGCGGCTGCATCACACGGTGAACACTTTGCTGCATATTGCTCAGGCCGAGGCGGGCACGCTTGCAATTGAAATGGAGCGGGTCGATCTGTCTGCCGTTGCCCGCGACGTTGCGGACTTATATCAGCCTCTAGCAGAAGAGCGAGGGTTATGCTTAATTATGGATGCCACGGCGAATATCCATATCTTGGGACACCGCGAGTTACTCTCCCATGCCGTCGCCAATCTCATCGACAACGCGATTAAGTATACGCCGCAAGGCGGCGCTATCGGCCTGACAGTTTCGGCCGTGGGGCCACGCGCCACGGTCACCGTAGCGGACACGGGGCCGGGCGTGTCCCCCGAGGACCGTGAGCGCGTTCTACAGCGTTTCGTGCGCCTCGAAGCCAGCCGCACGACCCCTGGCAGCGGCTTAGGTTTGAGCCTCGTCACGGCGGTCGCACAACTGCACGAGGCGGAACTGAGGCTCAGCGATAACACGCCGGGTCTGCGCGTCGAGGTAATTTTCCGCACGGCCGTCTAAGCCTGAAAGGCGCATTTCAGACAGCCGATCAGAAATACATGAGCGCCTTCCTCGCAAAGTTCACCGTATTGGGCAGCGCCGTCCCGGAGCTATGGGTTATCTTCGCAAGCAAGGTGCTGGCGATCCTCGCCTACAACGTGATGAACATGACGCTGGTGCTCTGGCTCTCCGCGGACCTAGGCTATAGTGATACGGAAGCAGGATTTCTCATCGCGGCCTGGTCGTCGCTCATGACGCTTTTCACGGTGCTGGTTGGATCCTTTGTCGATGCCGTCGGTCTGCGCCGGGCCCTGCTGCTTGGTTTCGCTATTAGCATGCTCTCACGAGCGATCATGACCTCTACCACGGTAGCGTGGCTCGCGCTCCCGCTCGGACTCATGCCGCTGGCATTGGGTGAGGCCTTATTGACACCGGTTATGGTCGCCGCGGTTAAGCGCTTCTCTACGGCGCGCCAGCGCTCGATGGCCTTTTCGGTATTCTATACGGCGATGAACGTCGGGTTCGCGGGCGCCGGCTGGATCTTCGACGCGGTACGGCAGCAACTCGGCGAATACGGCAACTATAAGCTCCCACTGCTCGAGGCCACGCTGAGCACCTATCGCACGCTGTTCCTCGTAAGCGTGGTCTTGTCCGGCATCGGCTTAATCGCGGTATATCTTAGTCTTCGGGATGATATCGAGGTCACCGATGCGGGCGCCGGGAGCGGCGCTCTTGAGACTCGCCCCGTCTTCGCCTACCGCGACGCGCTACCACGAGCGATGCGCCTCTTTACCGGGCTCTGGCAGCAACCCGCGTTCTATCGTTTCCTGGTATTTCTAACGTTGGTTGTGGGCGTGCGCCTCATCTTCTACCACATGTACTACACCTTTCCCAAATACGGCATCCGCGAGCTCGGCGCCGGCGCCCCGATCGGACAGTTATTCGGGGTTCTGAACGCCGTGATGATCATCGCCCTCGTGCCGGTGGTCGGGGCGCTCACGCAGGGGATACCGGCCTACCGCATGGTCAGCTTCGGCAGCCTCATCGCCGCGCTTTCGGTATTTTTCATCGCCGTGCCGCCCGCGATCTTCGAGCCGCTCGCCACCAGCCGGGTGGGCGATCTCATCGTTCACACCTGGCTGGGGATCCCTGGAATCGTGGATCCCCGCTACGTGGGTATTTTCCTGTTCGTCTGTTTCCTCTCCCTCGGGGAGGCGCTGTGGTCACCGAAGCTCTACGAGTATACGGCCGCGATCGCTCCGCAAGGCCAAGAGGCCTCCTACATGTCGCTCTCCTTCCTGCCGTTTTTCATTGCAAAGTTCTTCGTCGGGATGCTCTCCGGGTTTCTGCTCGGGAACTATTGTCCCGAGACAGGTCCGCGCGATTGCGAAACTTTATGGTTGCTCGTCGGACTCATGGCGCTTATCACGCCCCTCGGTCTGTTCGCGTTAAGGCGATATCTTCAGAGCGACGAGCCGGAACGCGTTGGCATCAGGCCCGCCGCTTGATGCCTCGAGCGTACGACACGCACGGGCGGTTCATCGGCGCACCGTTGGGGGTGGTTTGGCTGAATTATTCAACGCCTTCGCCGATAACACGGCAAAACCTGAATCCAAGCTCCCCACGGCGTTTTTTGACCCAAGAAAGTCTTCCTCGATGCCAAGCTTCTTGATTGTTTCCGATGCGGAGGATTTCCGCGTGCTGCTCGCGCAGCTGCTCGCAATCGAGTGGCCAGACGTCGAGGTAGAGGATTGGGAGCTTCGCTCGGAGGATAAAACCCCCACGCCTTGGCCGAGGATCGATCTCGTGCTGCTCGACTGTGGCGCGAGC
Organism: Chromatiales bacterium USCg_Taylor; assembly: GCA_002007425.1. Classification (GTDB taxonomy): domain Bacteria; phylum Pseudomonadota; class Gammaproteobacteria; order JACCXJ01; family JACCXJ01; genus USCg-Taylor. Next base: position 47,356 of record MUGK01000002.1, read on the forward strand.
CATAGCGAGGGTTTGGAATGGTTGCGTGGGACGCCCGCCTCTCCCGAGCGCCCGCCGATCATTGCCCTGACCGACCCCGAGGACAGCGAAGCAGAGGCCGTGACCCTCGGCGCCTCGGCGTGCCTGTCGCGGAGGGACGTGTCCAGGGTGCGACTGACCGCGGCGATTAACGCTGTGCTGCAGCGGCAAATCGCGGGCGAAGCCTCGGCCGAATTCGCCGTCGCCTCGGAGAAAACCCTGCTGCTGTCCGAGCTCGGGGTCGAATCCCTTCCAAGCGCGACGGTCGCGGATCCACCCGGCTCCGGCGATCACGCGCGCATCAAGATCGACGGCTACCAGGTGATCAGGGAACTCGCTAAAGGCGGCATGTCCATCATCTTCCTGGCGAATCACTTGCGGGCCGGGACAACGGTGGCCTTGAAGGTACTGGACGAAAAACTGCTTGAGGATGAACAGTTCATCACGCTGTTTATACGCGAGTATGGTCTGATCGCCAGCATCCAAAGCCGCTACGTGGTCAAGATCTACGATCAGGGTTTCACCGATTTGAATGCCTACATCGTGATGGAGTACTTCTGCCACGGCGCGCTCAAGGATCGTCTCAAGAGCAGAGCGTTCGCACGCCACGAGGCGATGGCCGTGTTTTACGAGATCCTGATGTCACTGCGGGACATACACGCCCACGGTATCGTACACCACGATCTAAAACCGCAGAACATCATGTTCCGGAGCGACGGCGGCTTGGCGTTGATCGACTTTGGGATCTCCACACGGCTCGATACAGAACCCAAGCAGGCGGTCTTGGGCACGGAGACCATACTCGGCACGCCCCACTACATGAGCCCCGAGCAATGCGCGGGGCGGCAGGGAGATCACCACAGCGATCTCTATAGCACGGGCGCCATCCTCTACGAAATGCTCACCGGCGCCAAGCCCTTCACTGCGCGGGATTGGACCACCTTGCTGCGCCAGCACATCAGCGCGCCGATCCCGCGTTTACCGGCCCAACTATCGGCTTATCAAGCCTTGGTCGACCGCTTGCTTGCCAAGCGGCCCGAGGATCGCTATCAATCCGCCAGCGAAGTGCTCGACACGGTCGATCGAAGCTTTGTGCCTCACACAGCCTGAACTGCGCCAACCAGCGCTGGCTTAACGCCCGCCATTATGCCGCGGGATGCTCTGTACGAAACCGGCGATTTGATCAAGTAGCGCTTGCTCTACGTAGGGCTTTCCGAGGTAGGCATCCACCCCTAAACCCAAGGCGTGCCGGCGATGCTTTTCCGCCGCGCGCGAAGTGATAATGATGATCGGTACACACGCCGTTCTTGGGCTCTGCTTGAGCTTGCGGGTAAGATCAAATCCGTCCATGCGCGGCATTTCGATGTCGAGCAGGATCACATCGGGCAGACTGACAGCCATTTGTTCCATGGCATCCATTCCATCGCGCGCGGTCGTCACCTGGTAACCGTGCCCTGACAGCAAGCGTTCCGTGAACTTTCGGACGGTCAGAGAATCGTCCACGACCATGACCAGCGGCGCCTCCGGTGCCCGAACACCTGGGGAATCGGCCGCGCGCGGCGCCGCATCGCCCCGGTGCGCCAACTGGACTGGATTGAGGATTAGAACGCTGCGTCCATCACCCAGCGCTGTCGCCCCGAGGATCCCCGCGACCCCGCTGAGCTGCGGACCCACGCCCTTGATAATGACCTCGCGGTTACCAATGACCTCATCTACCAAGACCGCGGCGCGCGCGCCGCCCTCTTGGAGCAGCAAGAGCTTCTGTTGGCGCATGACACTCACCACGCACGCCGAATCGCCGAGGAGCCGGGGCAAATAATGGACTGCCGGGTATTCGGGCTAGCATGCACAAAAGAACGTTG
>MUGK01000011.1 GCA_002007425.1 Chromatiales bacterium USCg_Taylor
TGGCAGTTCCGATATTTCTGGTTCCTCCGCCAGATCTTGCTCAAGAAGCTCTACCAGGCCCGGCCACAACTTCTCGCGGGTCTGAGAGTTGCGGGCCATACAGGCTGTGAAGCGGAATATATAAGACAGAAACGTGTCGCTTCTTTTCGCGATCTCTGTCCAGAGGCCATGATTGAGTACGCACACCCCAATATTGTAGGGATTGACCTCGACTGCGCCTTCTCGTCGCGCGAGCGTGAAGAGCGCGTCCTCGTCCACGTAGAATGGGTCATAACCGTAGTGACTCGCTTTCGATGCCGGTTCTTCTCGAGCATAGAATTGACGTTCCGAGTAACGCTCAAACAACAGGCCAACGTCGTCAAAGAAAAACGTGTCGCAGTCGGTCTGAAGGATCTGTGAAGGGGCCAGCGCCTCAAGCTCGGAAAAGTTAAGCCACTTGTGGAGCACGGGATAGTGGGCAAGGGTTCGAAAGGCTCGAGGACGGATTCGTCTGATGGCATCGACGTACGCACCCCTATGATGGATGCTGACCGCATGGTCTTCGATCTCAGCGATGAAGGCGCAAGGATGTTCACCGTAAAGGAACACATGAATGGGTAGGTTCTTGTTGTAGATACGCAGGCTTTTCACGCTGTAAATCAGCTGCTCGTGGTAGTTTGTCTTCTGCGGCGGACCGCTAGCGGAGAGGGAGTAGGTGACGATATTCATTGATTCCTGTCAATGTGCAGATTCACGTGTGAAAGTACCCGTTCAACCATGCTCCGGACTGGCTAACTTTTCGCTGCCGACATCAAAAAGAAACGAGTGTCTCTCAAGGAACGCTCTATTGTTTTCTATAGCTTCCATATACGCATCAAACTCATACCCCTCATAGGCTTTTTCAGCCAGCATCATCTTTCTTTTCTTGTGCTTCCACTCTGAGCTCGCTGCCGTGTTAGGTTTGATCCGAAGATAGCCTCTGACAAGCGTATCCCAGTCAAGGAGTCGTTCTACGAATATCTGGTCAAATAACGCTCGCAGCCTTGGATCGCTCGATAACTTGTGCTGAGTCTTTTTATAAGCTTTTTTCAAGGCTATTCTTGCCAGCTTTTGCCCCTGCTGATAAACGCTGTCGCTGGTCCGATAAATACCCCGCAGGTGTCCAACTGTGCCAAGGGTAGAGCCCGATCTTCCCCAGATATAAGTTTCGTCCAATGTCATGCCATGGAGTGCATCATGGGCGTAAAACTCTCTGTCCTGAGGGCCGGGAATTACGACAGCGTCATGATCCATGAAGATGATTTTTACTTGCCACTGGCCGGCGTCCCAAAAACTCTTTAAGCCGACGTTTCTGGCGACAAATGACTCGCCCCGAGAGTGACCTCTGACGGCCAATAACGTTCCCCAGAGCCTTCCGATTTCCTGCAATAGAGATAGATAGATCCCATCGGCTCTGGCGCGGTTTTCCGGTAAGCAAAACGCCGCCGCCAGATACTGCTTATGGCTTTGGTACGTGACATCTGGCGGTTGGTAGACACCCAGGACCTCCTCTATAATTGCATCTGCTAACCTCCGCGCATCGTGCCTTGAGTAAGCAATGCCTAAGCCCTCTTCGAAGTGCAGTCGGGGCCCTTCACTTGAAAGGTAGACAGCCAGCTTATCCAGTCGAAAAGAGCTCGTACCAGTGAGAAATGCTTGCGCGGGAGAAACAACTGCTATGAATTGCGCGGTAAGTCCTAAGTCGCCCGGTAGGTCAGGCAGTTTCGCATAGCCTTCGGCTTTAAACGCGGCAACACCGTCGGCCATCGCTTGTCGCATCTCGCGAAATCCTTCTTCAAAAACTCGTGGTTCCGTGAAATAGGTGAGTGTCTGCACCTGTGCGCCGCCTGCCGGAATCGAGTATATGGTCGATCTGGAGATGTAATTGGCTATCGGCGCTTCTGTAGCATGCACGAGGCGATAAATGAGGCTGAGCTCGGCAGCGGCTTTGGCTTCATGCCGCAGGAGCCATTGCATATTTCCGCCGTCGAGCCGATGAGACGGTGCCACCTCATATCCATCGCGTGCGTAAACGACGGTCAGACCGAGTGGGCCTTTCCTGCCCGCCCTCTTAATTTCGAACTCGATATCGCTTCCGGGCGGCTTAATAGTGAGGACAACCGTTGTTAGAGGATACTCAACGAGGGAGTTGATTTCAGAGCTGGTAACCTCGGACACCCAGTAGATCCGTGACGACGCACAGAGTTTCTTGAGGATACACGCCTCAAAATCGGGCAAGCGGCTTATGGCCCGTTCTACCTCAGCCTCCACGAATGAAGGTTGTGAAGTGTCCAGGTCTTTCGCTCCATCCGTAACGAGTAACTGACTAAGGATTTCGTCGACGACCTCGTCGGCTGTGAACAAATAGCGTGCAAGAGATAACTTGCAATCGCGACGGGACAAGTCTATGAAGTCGTGTAATCCCGCGTCCGAGGTTCTCCGCCCTCTGATCTTTGCGTGAATGCGATTCAGTCTTTGGAGTCTGCGTCGAAACTCGGGAACGAACTGGCGAAGATCGGTTGTAGAGTATCCCTCCTTCAGCACCGAGCTCACCATTCCTGCGTTGAGTCCCGCTGCCTCCTTAAGATTCAGCCTGGTGAGTAAAAAATCGAAATCATCCAAATTTTCCGGATGAATCTTCAATATCTGATGCTCGAGCATCAGTACAGCCAGCCGCCTGATATTCCAGGCGGTCCCGGTTCTCTGTTGTGCAGCGGTAAGGAGTTTCAGACAAAGGCATTTGCTGTAGGTTTTATGCCGAAGCAATTCATCACATAAACCATACGCCTGAGAGACGTGGTCAAACTGAGTTGTGAGAAAACTGAGGAGGCGGTCCTGCCCTGAAATGCTCGCCGGCCTTCCAAGATCTTTCATAATCTCAGATTTCAAGGCTGCCGGAGATATAAGCTTAATGATCTATAGATGGGAATACACAGCCGTAGGACTGGGTGGGTTTGGTGGTCGTAGGAGTGCGGTAAGAGGTGTTTTCTTACCGCACTCTTCCGTATCACACTCTAGCGGCTACGAAAAAAACCTTTTTTGCTACCGCCGAGAGGCTTGCCACCAGGAGGCTTGCCAGCCGGAGGCCTGCCAGGAGCGGGCGGCTTGCCCGTTGGAGCCGGAGGTCTGCCGGGGGCAGGAGGCGTGCCACCGTAAGGATAACCGCCTCCGCCGCCACCGCCCTTACCCCCCTTACCGCCCTTACCTTTCCCTTTTCCGGGAGGCGGTACGATTCCAAGCGCGATGATCAGGGCGTTAAGTAACTCTACAGCACAGTACTTCTTGAGTATGAGCGAGACTACTTCGTCTGACCCGTAATCACCATAGTAGTAAGGCTTAGGGCCACCTGGAGGTTTACCAGGGGCAGGCGGCCTACCTGGAGCTGGAGGTTTACCAGGGGCAGGTGGCCTGCCTGGAGCTGGAGGTTTACCAGGGGCAGGTGGCCTGCCTGGAGCTGGAGGTTTGCCAGGAGCAGGCGGCCTACCTGGAGCTGGAGGTTTACCAGGGGCAGGCGGCTTGCCAGTTGGAGCCGGAGGCCTGCCGGGAACGCGTGGTTTGCCAGCTGGAACTGGAGTTATGCCAGGAACGCCGCCCCGACCTGGTATGATTTTCTGGTTCGCCATACTTTCCTCCTCGCTGAAGATTGAATCTTTGTGCTTTTAGTGGTCTGCCGTGCCATGACCACGTCGGGCTCTGGCTACCAGCACTGCATAATAGTTAAGGACAATCGGATGCATTCAAGACCATTGGTCGCAAGACCCCAAGGCGGTTATAAACCATCTCGGGCTAGCACCGAGGTATTTAGAGCCTCAGATCCTTGTTAACTGGCTGCCTGATGAAGCGATCCAGATCATCCTTCTTGGGGACGACTGGACTGATCCGCCGCAATTGCGCTATCGGGCTACAAGCGGCATTAGACTGCGATGGTGTATTATTACTGCCCACTCGAAAAATGCCCCAAGCCCCTTGTCGCGCTTGGATGGGAACGAAGACTGTATATAAGTAGTCGCCTGCGCGGCCGCTTTCGCCACCGGTCTTATCCACCACGATATCAAAATGATCTGTCGAGCCATGATTGTCGCGCGAGCCTATCCACTGCGAGAGGTTATTATCACCCATTTCCCTGGAATCGTTCTTATAGGGATTTCGCTGCCAAACATGACCATGCAGTGAGAAGACTTGAGACGTCCCCGTTCCAAACGGATGCATCAGGCGAAATCTAGCCTTGTCCCCAACCTCAGCCGTGAAGATCGGGGTTTGGGGATCATTCTGCGCCTGCTGTATGAGCTGGTTCGACAACATGCACGAGAAGTCTTTAGTTGCGTTGCCTGCATAGCGGAAGGTCATTGGCTCCGTTCGGTAATTAACGGCGCCGCTGTTCCCGTTTGAGATTATCATGGCATCACTGGTCATCAACGCAAACTCACGAAACTTCGTCTTATTCAGCAATGTGATCGTTGCTGAGGCGCGAGTTTTGGGCGGTGGCCCCCCGGATGGGTCACAGTCCGCCAGGCTTCCTGCGTCACCGCACTGCCAGCTCGAACCCTGCGGTTCGATAATCATCGCCCCGAAGAGACCGTTGATATGCTGATACACAGGGTCAGACGGGAACAGATTGAGCGAACCGAATTCGACCGGAGTATAGACCAGCTTTCCGCCAGCGTCTCGATCAATCTTACCTGCGTACCATTGATACTTGATGGTCTTACCGAATCCCGCTACCTGGTCCGGCTGGCCCTGCCTGTTCCAACCTACGTTCATGCCACTGCTGCGAGCGGCATCGTAGCTAAGGAGTTGGGGATGTAGGCCAACGACGCCAGACATTTTCGACTTGAAGACCGGCTTTTGATTGACAGGGTTAACGCCATTGAACGGCGACGCCATGAACAAGTTCTGCTGAAACACTTGCGCTGATGGCTCAAGCGCGTTACTTAAATTGACCTCAATACAGTCCCCGGCGTTAGCGCGCAGGATAAGCGGTTCGACGGGCACTCCGGGTTTTAACCTGCCTTGAGCATCCAAATCTTCTGTGCGGACATAGATGACCCCGGTCTCACTGCGAAGTGTCTGCCCGCGACTATTAAACACAATTTGCCCCTTCGGAGGATTAGAGCCCGGCACCGGAGTGATATTCGCCAGGGCCTTCTGCGCGGTCACGGCTGTAACGTTAAAGACTCGTTTCACCGCGGGCGGGGGTAAGATCGCAGGACAGGTCGCATAGGTCACATTCGCGGCCGGCCCGACGGGATTGTTCGGAAGTGGCTGCAATTTATTCGCGACTTTGGTAGGGTCATAGGAGCGGAAAAGACCCCACATGCCATTCGCAATGCCAATATCGTCTAAGCTCGGACTGTACAAGTAATCGACGCAATTTGCCTGCGACATGCCATCCGGGCATTGGCGACCGTTGTTCGGCGCTGAGGAAGATGGTACGCGAAAGAGCATCTCAAAGTGCTCGGAGAGCGCCATCGCCTGAGCGCTGCGATAGCCGGAGTTCTTCCACGACGGCTCGGAAAACCAGGTCGGGCCTTCGAGATTAAACTGGTGGGCAAACAAATGTGCTCCGACCAGTACGCGAACCTGCACGTTATCGTTCTGATAGGCGCGCATCAAAGGAGTAGCCGGGTCACCGTTCGGAGGCGCGTTGCTCGCTTGCTTCAAGGCCGAGTCGTAGGCGTACGACATGTCATTAGCCGGCCCCACCCGCCACGCGATTGGGTCGTTGCGATAGTTAACTGACTGCGTGCCAGGCGAAGTGAAATTGCCAGTGGTAACCAGCTCCGGTCGTGCCTTAGTCGGGCTGCCCGACGGAGCGTTAATGGCGTACGCCGGGTCTATCCACCCTATCTTCGGGTCAGCGCTCGGTTGTGTTTTCGGGGGATTCGTGCCACCTATTGTGGCCCAGGCGTATGCGAGTTGCAGATCCTGAAACTCGAGCAGGAATTCACGATAACTATCCTTGGTGTTACTCGTGATTATTCTGGCTTCCCAACTCGTTGGTCCGCCATCGGACCGCGCGCCGAATGGCGTCGCGCCATCGTTGGATGTCCAGGTTGAACCCATTGGCTCGACCACTAGTCCGGCATAAAGACCTACCTGTTGATGTGTGGATGGTCCAAAGTGATCGTGAGTAAAGACTGTTCGCAATGTGCGGTCGACGCCTGAATTGTCCACTAGAGGATCGAGATACCAACGCTGGATAGTCGTCTGCGCACCCTCCCATTCCGCTGCACACTGTGCCGGAGGCTGAGGTCCGGAACAGATTTGAGCCGGAGGCGGTTTAAGCGCCGGTGGACCGGCCGCGCATCCCGGACAAGGCGTCCAGGAGCCACCGGGCTCGTTGATAGCGTGTATTATTTCCTGCACTTCTTCCGGGGCAAACGTGCCGTCTTCATAGTTGAAGCCGTTCCCCGCCCCGTCAGAGGACGTCACATCAAACTTCACGAGGTGAATGTGCTGACCCAGAATGTCGGTGGGCGTGCGCACTTGGAAATCATCAACCTGATAGTAGTTAGGGACCAGATTGGTATGCCAGTACTCGATTATGTCTCCCGAATTACCACGGAAGAATAACGGTTCAGTCTTGCGGGTGGTGGCGATAGTTGGAGCAACGTCATCCCACAAGGTGAGGATGCGTTGTTGCGGAAAGTGCCAGCGCTTTTTATTGAAGACCACATCCATTTCAATAGCCGCAGCCTTGTAGACGCGCTTCTTCCCAACTGCGTTGCCATCATCATCGACCGCCGGATCCGCGAAAGGAGCGCCCATCTGCGGACCTAAAGGTAGGCCGTTCACAATGAAGCCGGTGGGCGGTTTCTGTTGAATGGCTGGTGGGGATGGGCACGAGCCAGGGGTTCCGTCCGGGAACGATGTCGGGTAACACCGCTTCCTGAAGAAGCTGATGGCCACCTTCTCCACAGGGGTTCCTGCTTCAGCAAGCTGGGTGGCGTTGATCGTTTCCAGGTCCTTACTCCAATCAAATAAGTCATGACTCTCAAACTTAATCGAGCCTCCAGTAACGAGGTGGCGCGGCAAGCCGCCGTCCATGAAGCCACCGGCTCCGTCCGGCGCGAAATCAAGCGGCGGATGCGGTGCGCGGGCGCCTGCCCTGCCAGGAATGAAAAAAGGAAATCCGGGATTGACCGTTACATTCTGCCCGGTCGTATCGGGCGTTGCGGGAGTTCCGTAAACGATCTGTCCCTGATCGATGAAGACCGGTGACGGCAACGGAGCCATGGGAAGCGTCGGCAACGGCACGATCGCGGGGTTGGGCGTCCCCGCCTTGATTTCACCGTCAGGCAGCGCACGCGTGCCGCTCACAGGAATTCCATCCTTGTTGAGTTGCGAGCCGGCTTCAAACACGTCATGGGTCCGCCACATCGCCCACATGCCCGCGGCGAAGTGCGGGTAGAAGTGGCAGTGGAAGATCGAATCTCCCACCACCTTGTTCCGATTGCCGCTGCCGTTATAGGTCATCTCCAGCGTGTAGCTGGCGCCAGGGCTAATCATCTGACTATCCAGGTAGCTTCCTTGGTCGCTGTTGGGCGACTGCAGCCACTGGTGTGCGTGCTGGTGATGGACATGCGTCACGTCTCTTCCCCCGTGAAGAATCCTGAACTTGACGTGATCGTTGATGTAGCTGTGATAGACGTTGGATGGGTCGTCCGGGAAAAACGCTTTCGTGGCCTTAGGAAGCGGAGCAAGCGTATAAGGGAAACCTGATGTTGGCGTCCTTGCATTCGCGCAGGTCGGATGGGGCGATGTTGGCGGAGTTGTGCCTTCAAAAGTCGAGGTGGTGTTGCAGGGTGGAACGAGGTTCGTGTTGGTTGCCGGGTTGAAGGGTTGGGTTGAAAGATTGTTGGAGTTTGCCGGCTTATCGACCAGCATCGCAGGATCGCCCACCGACCACGCGCTAAGGAAAAACTCTTCAAACTTACAATCTACGCAATCCCCCATCGGGCCCACGCCAATCCGGTTAGCGTAAATTTCTGCTCCAATGCCGCCGGTGCCGTAATTGATGGCGAAGGCATCTTGGCCGGCTTGAGTCATGGCCGCCGTGTCCTTTTCCGCTTGCGTCGCATTTGCAGCTACATTGGACAAGATTGGAAAGGCCTGCGACGCAATCGGACTCAGTCCGCCATGATAGATAACCGTGATCTCGCGATAGGGCTGTTTGCGATCCGGCGAAGCTGGGTTCTGGCAAAACAGTGGATCGATTTTTCCACCCCGGGGTGCTGTCCCATTGTTCTCTGCGTTGCACGGTGGGTCGGGCTTGTTCGGATTACCATTGGCGCCAGGGAATCGGCCGGCGTTCGGGCCCGTGATCATCGCAGTTAGATCACTGTGCACAATATTATTTTTGGCATCGAGCATCTTAAGGATGGGAGTGCCGTTAGCATCGGTGGCATCATAATTGATGAGTGGATAGTTATCCGTCGTATTCAGCGACCCGTCTGCTTTCTTGATGACTTTGATCTGTCTGGCATTGGGGCCAGTGAACTTTAAGGTGCATGGAACTGCGGCAGTGCAAGCGCCAGCGCTTATACTCGCATTCGCCGGCAGGCTCTTGGCGTTGTAGGTAGCGCGCGCTAAAGCGTCGGCCGTTACCTGACTGCGATACCATTCCGCTTTTGCAGGTTGGACGTTTAAGGCCCCAAAGAGCCCTCGCGTTAATTGGTCTCCAAGGGTGGTCGTATCACCCATCGTGTAGAGTAGAAAGGTTCCCTCGGCCTTCGCGTAAAGAGTGTATTTTTGTGTCTGCGAAGGATTTGCCAGGCTTGAATTATTTTTACCCACAAACGAACCATCATCCTGTGGGCCTGTTACCCATTGCATACCCTGAACGTGCAAAGACACCTCTTTTGTACCCGTACTAGCCGCGGGCAGTATTGTGTTTGAAAACGTGTTTGCGGGTATTGAATTCGTAAACGTGATCGTCAGGCAGTCTCCGACATTTGCGCGCAAGACGAGCGGACGTGGTCTCTTGGTGTCCTTGAGCCTAACCGGATTGCTGCCAGGCACGGTATCCTTCTTGAGCGCAAAAACCAACCCATCGGGAATTGCCGCTCCCAAGCGGTTCAGCATGATAGGCTGTGATAGGGCCACCACATCGGCAGTGATCGTCCGCTTACAGACGGACAGAGAGGCTATGGTTTGAGCGCCTGCCGGGCCAGAGATGAATAGGAGAAACAGAATCAGGGAGCTGAAGAAGCGTGCCGAGGATACTCTTGCGGCCAAGCCTATTTTCTTCGATTCGCCGAGCGCACGGCTACGAGTGCTCAAGATCATTTCACCAACCCCCTTCCCCGAACCAAAGCGAAGCTAACGAGGGTTAACAGCTCTCGTTAGTAGATCAAAGGCTGAAATCTAGTCCAGTGAGAAAAACCGGTAAACGCCCTGTATACCTTGACGGTTAAGCGTATCTTCTTGGTTCTTATGTCTTGATAGTTGAAGCGTAGTTCTTCGAACTTTTTATGTCAAGCAGATATTTTTGCTGAGAAGCTAACCATTCGGCCCGTTTGTTTCGATGTATGAATAATGAGTACAACGGGGGTACTGTCCAAACTCGCCCTCTTAACAGTAGAATCGATGGATAGACGCTAGCCCCGAGGAGACTTGGTCACGGAAGATTTAAAGTTCAAGGTAGTGTTCTAGGCGGCTGGTTTCATGATGGAGACTTATGGGCAACAAATCCTGCGCACGTAGTCAAATCAGCGAGACAAAATCTCGTCTCGCGATCCTATACATCCAGCTGCTCATAATGCTTGTGTCGCAGTTGGCTTTAAACGTTCCAGAGGTTTATGCGCAAGATAAGAGTAGATACATTCGGCCACCAACAAGGTTTGAGGGATCAATGGCCACTGGTTCAAATTCGCCCGCACAGGATAATTTGAGCCACGCAGGAGAGGATAAAGCGACAGCGGCAGGCTCGAGCGGCTTGTCCGCCCCAAGCGATCGGCCCCGGCAACCACAAAAATATTTGCGAGAGGGCGTAGCGGTCGAATTCACGATTGAACCCGTCGCAGCAAGAAAAGGAAGAGCCTCCGAACTGTTGGAAGGCACAGAGGCGACGATACGGTTCAAAATCACCGACACTAACGCGGGTAAAGCCCTAAGTAATCTTCGTCCTGCGGCGTGGATCGATCAGCGCGAGGCCGAAAGAGCTTCGGATCCGAGGGCGTGTCGCGAGAAAGTTCAATCGTTTCTGCAACCGAGCTTCAATAAGCGCCCTGACATCGACCTCAATGCCTACTTCGTTCTGGCCCTGAATCACGAACCCAACATTTCAGTCATAGATCCACTGTCGGGTTTCGGGGGAACCAAACTCTATGCCCTGGTCCCCTTGTCCGGCGCTGGAGAAGATTGGGTCATGAGCGCCGACGAAAAAAGGCTCTATGTCTCCATGCCGCTCGTTAATCAAATCGCCGTGATCGATGCCCTCACCTGGAAACTGATCGCGAACATTGATGCGGGCGTGAACCCGACGCGCATTGCGTTGCAGAACGATGGGAAATACCTGTGGGTGGGAAACGATGGCCCTGAAGACAAAGACAGCGGGGTCACTGTGATCGATACGGCAATATTGAAAGTTGCAGCTCAACTCGATACAGGGATGGGACATCATGAAATTGCCTTCACTGGCGATGATCGCTGGGCCTTCATATCGAATAAACAAAGCGGAACGCTGTCAGTAATAGACGTGCGCAAGCTCGCCGGGGTCACGGACATTAAGGTCGGCTCGCTGCCGACGGCATTGGCTTTTTCGCCTCTCAGCAAGGCGGTCTATGTGGCTAATGAAGGTGATGGAACGATAGTCGCGGTTGACGGGTTGCGCTTCGAGATCTTGGCGCGCATGAAAGCTCAACCCGGACTCCATATGGTACGCATCCCGCCCGATGGCCGCTTTGGCTTCGTGGTCAATCGAACGGCGAGCACGGTCCACATTTTCGACTTGGCTACGAATCGTCTGGTCCATGCTGTGCCCGTTGGGCCCGCCCCCGATCAGATTACCTTTACCAGACAATTCGCTTATGTGCGCTCCGCTGACAGCGAGTTTGTCACCATGATCAAGATCACGGACCTCGGTAAGCAAGCTCAGGAAGTGGCAGTTACTCGTTTTCCTGCTGGCCAGAGAGCGCCACAAGAATCGCCCTCCACGTCGCTCGCCGATGCAATCGTTCCGGCCCCGGAGGAGGGTGCGGTGCTGGTCGCGAACCCTGCCGACAAAATGATTTACTTTTACACTGAAGGCATGGCCGCACCGATGGGTAGTTTTCAGAATTACCGGCGCGAGCCCAAAGCAGTGCTCGTCTTGGATAATAGTTTGCGCGAGACCCCGCCCGGAGTTTATACCACCACTGTCCGGCTCACCGGACCGGGCCGCTACGACGTGGCATTTCTGCTGGATTCCCCTCGCCTGTTCAACTGTTTCGACCTCACCGTCGCGGAGAACCCCGGCTCGCCGAAGCAAAAAGCAGTCGCAATCAAGATTGAGCCGCTCTTGAAAGATACGAGCCTTCGTGTTGGTGCAAGCTATAACCTACGTTTCAAGGCAAGCGACTCGAATTCCAACCAACCGCAGGCGGATCTGGAGGATATGGGTGTGCTGGTATTTCTCGCGCCGGGCATCTGGCAGCAACGCGAATGGGCCAAGCCGCTCGGCGATGGTATCTACGAAATGAGCTTTTCGCCGCCGCAAGCAGGCGTGTACTATGTCTACTTCCAGTGCCCTTCGCTGGGAGTCCTATTCAACCACATACCACACTTAACTCTGAATGCGACGAAGGGCGACGGTGTGTCCAGGGCAAAAGCGCCTGAGCCTTAGAGGCATTCCACAGGCCGAGGAGAGCGAACGCGACGGGAGCACGCCTAGAGTAGCATCCGTGACGGATTATTCGCGGTTCGCGGCTTCCGTGATCACTTTTACCAGTGTAGCCGGTGGTGTGAGGCCGTAAGCTCTCGTCCAATAGCCGGTCACATCATTACCGACTAGGATCATCGGCGTATGGTCGTTCTTGTCGCCGACCGCGGCTCCGAGCGCTTGCAGTAACGCATCAATCTCAGCTTTGTTGCCGGTCACAAATGTCCATCCCGGTCCAGCCTTAAACTTTGCGGCAAAGTCATGCAGTCTTTCGGGAGTGTCATTAGCAGGATCGACGCTGACAGAAATCAACCGTACCTCGAGCCCGATGCGTTCCCCCAGGTCCTGCTGGAGCTTACGAAACATTGCGGTCAAAGGAGGGCAGATGGTAGTGCAAGTGGTAAAAATAAAGTTGATGGCAACCGTCTTGCCTTTAATCAGATCGGCATAAAAACTAAGCCGCTTGCCATTCTGATCGTAGACTGCGGTATCCGGGATCCGCAGTGATGAGATAGCACCTGTATTCGCCGTCACTGAACCAGCCGTGCTACCTGGCACCGACATCAATGCAACGAGCATCACCAGTACTTTGATCGGCATTGATTTCTTCTCCGTCTGCGCGATCTTCTCGATCCGCTCGTGGCCCGGGTCAATTGCTGTCGATCCAACCGCTCGCGGGCAGGAACTGTTTCTTTTCCAAATCAATGGTAACGACGTATGCCCCCATCGCCCCGATGCGACGATTGAGCCCATAAGTGACTGCTGGTGTCACCCCCGTGGGATACTCATAAAGTCCTTCAAGAGCTTGTATCAGCTTTTCCCGGCTCAAGTCTTTACCAGCCCGTTTCAAACCCTCAATCAATATCTTAGCGGCACTATACACTGAACGTTGCACGCCCAAATGATGCGCGGGCAGCTTGTGTTTTGTCGCGAGGTCGCGAAATTCTTCCGTTCTAGTGTGGTCGTCGGGCGATGAAGGAACGGAGAAGAATATTTTCTTGGCGAAGCTTGGAGGAGCACCGAAAATTTCATTTCCCGCAATTGCTCCGAGGTAAAAGGTAGGCGACCAACGCAGCTCACTAGCCTCTTTCATTAGTGCTATGGCTTCCCTGCTCGTACCTAAGAAGAAAATGACACTCTTGCTTGTCTGTTTCAACTTTGCGGCGAAGCCCGGGACATCAGAATCCGCGTTCGGATACCCGTAAGGTTCGGGTGGACCACAGCCGCTCTTTCGACACTGATCCGTGATGGCTTCAAGCACACCCTTGGCCATTTCGTCATCAGAATAAACAATCAGCACAGCCGCTCTTTTCACCGGCATTCTCTGACAAGCGAAGTTGACAAGCGCGCGAGCTTGTCCTTCCACTCCCGAGAGTATATAGAAGACGTGACGATTCAAAGGATAGCCGCCCTGCGGATAGAGAGTGAGTGGACCCACCATTGGCACTTCCAAATTGTCCATGAGCGCGGCGAGCTCCTTGTCAGCACCCGCGGTAAAAGCGCTCGTCATTGCGAAGACCTGTTCGTTCTGAATGAAACGCTTGACGATCGCGCTGGTGGTTATGGGCGTATCGGACGTTGCGTTGATTTTCAGTTCGATTCTGCGATTGTAAATTCCGCCCCGACTATTCACTTCTTCAAAGAAGGCCGTCGTCACCGCTTTGATGGCCTGGCCAATTCCCGCCAAGTCGGCTCTGGCCGGAATAGTAGTTCCGATCGTGATGCTGTTCTCTGTCAGTCCAGGATCGTGGTCTTTGCCAAGTCGCTTCAGATATGCAACGAGATCTCCCAGGTCCTCTTGCGACAGTTGGTAGTGGGGCATGACATTGAGCAGTTTGTTGCCTGCCGGATCAAGACCACGCGTAATGGCCAGTTCAAGCGCCCGGTCGGTGTAAGGCGGATGCGTGCGTCCCTCTGGATGAGTCACTCCATACGGCTTTGTTAGCGCTTCCCAGGTAAGATTTGAGGGAACGACGCCACCCTCAGGCTTACCTCGTCCATCGAGTCCGTGGCAGTTCGCGCAGGGCATCGTCCTGCCCGGCACTTCTACTGATGATTCGCCCAAATAAGCCGAAATCTTGCGCCCACCGGGACTGGTGCCGTGCACATAGATCTGTTTGCCGGACTTCTCCTGAGCCGTTAATAGATATTGTGCCGCCCCACCCGCAAAGACAAGATCGCCAAATGAACCGGGGAGGATAAGGCCAGCAATACTAGCCAGACAGATGATGTATGGTAGTGTGCACCTGTCATGCGCAGGTAAGCTCACGGCACTCCTACAAGGACGTTCATACGCTGCTGAACGAGGCCCTGGATTTTCCGGGCGAGGCTAAGGAAGGCTTCCGGATCAACTCCGGTTGGCTCTTCGAGATCCGCGTCCGGCTGCAGGCAGCACACCTTCGCCGCGGCCCAAGGGAACCTCTTAACTGCCATCTGCTGCTGTTGTTTCGTCATGCAAAAGATGGTTTCAGCTTTAGCCGCAAGTCCGGTGCTTAGGTTTTGCGAACGGTGTTCGAAGGTCGGTATCCCTAACTGTCCCAGCGCTCGCTTCGCTCCAGTGGTCATCGGCGCGCCGGGCTCTGCCGACAAGCCGGCGCTGACGGCCTTTACTCCACTGACGCCCAGTGCTTCGAGCGGCACCTTTAGACGCCGCGCGATCTCGCCGCGGCAGACGAAGACAAACAGACGCTGCAAGGCATTGGGATGTCTTGTGTGAATCAAATGACAAGAATGAGTTCGGATGACCATCCACACCTCAGCGGAAGCTTGAAGCCTCGCTGATGGTATGAAGCCGGGAGGTAGATGGACCCGAAACTCAGGGCCGCAGTCCACTCGAGCTTCAATCTTTGAGCCGCTACGATCGAGTCGCTTCAGCCGCCCACTGATCACGTTGCCAACGCCGACCATCTCGGGGCGCGCGGACGCGAGCAGGATATCGCCGGCGCGGATGCCGAGGCGGACTTCCGCCCCTGGCGCAACCCTTGTCGGCGGAGCCTCAAGCTCGATAGAGCTACCGGCTATACGGCAGGTCATAGTGCCGTTCTGCTCTTGGATTCCAACCACCGTCGCGTCAAAAAGGTTTTCGAAGCCGGCAAACTGTGCCATGGTTTCGTGACGCGGTGTGGACACAACGTCAAGAGGCGACCCTTCCGCCACAATCCGCCCCTGGTCGAGGGCAACCACCCGCTCTCCCAGGGCAAAGACTTCCTCATGAGCATGGGTGACGTAGAGTATGGGGATCCGCCGTGCTTCGTTCCATCTGCGCATGTCATCGATGATCCCGGTCTTGGTGCGAACGTCCAATGAAGACAGCGGCTCATCCAGGAGCAACACGCAGGGTTCGGGGACCAGAGAACGCGCCAGCGCAACCCGCTGTTGTTCGCCTCCAGAAATCTCCCGCGGCAGCCGCTTGCGAAGGTGCGCAATCTGAAACGATTCCAGGATATTGGCCATTCGCCGTTCGCGCTCTTTTGCATCCAGCCGGCGGAGGCCGTAGGCGACATTCTCTCGTACGTTTAAATGAGGAAAGAGCGCAAGGTTTTGGAAAACAAAGCCAACTCCTCGTTGCGCCGGTCCGACGCTTATCCGCTGTCCTGCGTCGAAGAGCACCCTCTCCCCGATGGCGATGCGGCCCTGCTCCGGATCGGACAAGCCGGCGATGCAGCGCAGAAGCGTCGACTTTCCCGCCCCCGACGGGCCGAGAAGGATGGTGATCCCCGGCAAGACCTTGAATTCTGTTTCAAGCTGGAAACCGGAATCTTTGCATGTCGCGTAACACTTGCGCACGCGGACCTCGAGTGCGTTGGCTGCCCCCGTTCGTTGATGGGACTCTGCTACGGCGCTCATGCTAACCTTCGTGCGGTCTTACCCCGAGAGGTGTCACAACGTACGCATGACCTGTTAGGCGACTGAAAAACATGGAAACCGCCACCACCGCCCCAGCCGCCAATACCAGCCAGAAGGCTACGGGCATGGCCCCGGCGAGGCCATCCGATTCGAACTTCACCCACATATAAACCGGAAGCGAGTGAGGGTTGTACGCCATAATGAGTGTGGCCCCGAATTCGCCTAGCGCCCGGATCCACGCTAGCGTAATCCCCGCTGCAATCCCGGGCCAAGCCAACGGCAGAGAGATCCGCCGGAAAATCTGCCAGCGCGAATCGCCCAGCGTGGCGGCTGCCTGTTCCAGTTTGGGGTCCACGCTGGCGAATCCGGCGAGCGCGGAGACCACGACGAACGGCGAGGCTACAAAAAGCTGTGCCAGGACAATGCCCGCGAGGTTGTTGGTCAACTCGATGTTTCTGGCATCCAGCGGCTGGCCGATCATTCCGTACGGGCCGAACATCTGCAACAGCAGAATTCCGCCAGCCAGGCCGGGCACGACCATCGGCAGAAACAGCAGGCTGATCCACAGTCTCCTGAAAGGCAGATTGGCTCGAGCCAGCAGGTAGCCGAGCGGCACGCCCAAGAAGGTCATAATGAGCGTGGAGATGACAGAGGCGGTCACAGAAGTCTTCAATGCTTGGCGGGCATCCGGTTGTGTCAACGCGGCCATCCAGCCTGACCAGTCGGCATGCAGCAGCAGGTTCATGATCGGCAGCACGAGATCGAGCAGGAGCAGGCTGCCTAGCAATCCGAAGACTATAAACGTCGGGTTCAGATGGCGGCTCATGGTTTGAATGTTCCCGAGATGAATTCGCGCAGCCCCGCCGGAACCTGCATCACGTCTCCGCCAACCTGATGATCTACGTTCCCGAATCCGAACTGCTTGAGTAAGTTGTCCGAAGAAAGCAGGAATCGCACGAACGCCAGGGCAGCCTCGCGGTGACGTACCGTCTCTGGAATTGTTATGGTGAAAAGGATGGGCGAGCCGCTGACCTGCCGCCCGGACGAAGTGGTGTAGGTTTGTCGTGCATAGCGGGCGGCAAAGCGTGGATCACCTAGGCTGATCTCGGGCGGGAGACTGATGTAAGGCATTTTATAGGCTACAACCTCATGCTGGTAAAAAACTCCGGCATCAAACTGGCCGGATTCCACTTGGACCATCAGTACGATCTCAGGGAACACCTGGGCCGGGTTCCGGGGATCGCCCAATAAACCGGGAAGCCCCGGGCGATGGTAGTGCTGGCCGGCCAGAGCAAACATGAAAAGGGTCCTGTACCCCTTGGGATCGATGCTTGGATCACCCCGGCCAAAGCGTACGCCGGGCGTCTCCAGGACCTCATACCACGGGATCCGGTTGGTTGCTGCTGCTCTAAATCTTTCCGCGAATTCGCTGCGCGGGTTGTAGCCGAGCACGAGCTGCGAGGATGCCAGAACCATAAACCACTTTACCATGCTCCCATTTTGCGGGCCCATCAGCAGGCTTTCATTCACCGCTGGATCTGAGCTGATGAAAATATCGGGTGTCCTCAGCCGACCGCGGATCATCTGCGCCGCGCCCAAAGATCCTTGCGCTTCACCCTGATATCCGTAACCGGTGGCTTTGACAAAGGCCGGGCCGATACCGTTTTCCATGACTGCTGCCAACGAACCCGCATAGAGGACGGAAACAGTGCGGTCCTGAGGACTGGCGGAGGCCGAAACGGAAGGCCAGGCGAGCACCACGGCACAGAGCATTGCCACGGTTTGCTCACGCTTTGTACCGATCATGATCTGGTTACCGAAACTCGAAGGTGACCAAGCCGCAGCGGCACACTACCTTCAGGGTCAAGGTTTGTGAAACGATGGGTCATTTTGCTGGCCAAGCAAGGATTTTCCAATCGTCGCCAGAAGGTGATCGTCATTGTCATGACGAACATAGAATGAAAGGTCACGGTAAATCCGTTCCAGCGGACTGGGGCGGTTCAAGCTGCGCGCGCCGCATGCCCTGATGCACCGTTTCACGACCTCTTCCGCCAGGTGTTCCATGGTATGTCGGACGCGGCTACCTGCCATCTGCGCCTCGGCGTGGCGTCCTGTTTCCCACATGCGCGCTACGTGGTAAAGCCACAAATATCCTGCTTCGACGTTGATTGCGCTCTGAGCGATGTGCTGCTGGATGTAGGGATCTGCCTCTTTGGACTGGGAAGTTACGTATTCAATAGCAAACTCGTAGGCTGCTTCTGCCGCTCCTAGAAAGGTCGCGGCATAATGAGGAATGAAGCAGGTTTGCCAGCCATCGAGAAGATACTGGCCGGGGCGCCCGATCAGGTTAGCGTCCGGGATAAACGTGCGATTGAACCGTACCACATGGCTTGCAGTGGCCCGCATGCCGATGGGATCCCACCAGGAGAGATCAATGCTCAACGACGGATCGGAAAGATCGCAAGCGAGCAAAAGTTGAGACGCAACCGCGTCGGTGCTATGTCGTGCCCCCCCCGGACCGGCCGTGCTCACTAGCAGGATGGCCCAGTGCGCGCCACCCGCGCTGGTGGCAAATGCCTTGCTTCCATCGACAATGTAGCCGCCTTCAACCTTGGTTGTCGTAGTTCCAAATTGCAACCTTTCTGAAGACGCTCGTGCCTGTGGTTCGCCGCTCCAGGCGACCCATATTTCTCCCCTGCGCACGACACCGCTGAACCAGCGTTCCTTTTGTTCATGCGTCCCCATGCCGTCAATCAAGACCAGCGAATTGGTATGACCTTCCCAGCAGCGCGCCAGCGAAAGATCGGCCTTCGCGATTTCTTTGGTCATCAGCCAGAGCGTAAGGACATCTCCGCGGTAAGGACCGAGCCCCAGGCCGCCGTATTCGGAAGGCACCACCGGGGCGAGTAATCCTGCGCGGAAAAGATCGGTGAAATCCTCCGCCGGGAAAACGGCTGCGTGATCGTAGGCGTGCGCGCGAGGAGCAAAGTTAAGGCGCGCCAGGTCGCGCACAGCCTTCATGAGGTTTTGCTGCGTCGAGCTGAGCTCAATGGGGATCACAAAATTAGTTTCCATCTCAGGAGCTGCATTCTAGGCCTCGTGCGCGTGTAGTTATGCCTGCAATTGGGTGTTGATGGACAACCACCGGATACCGCAATCTCACGTCCTGTGGAGGCCGGCATCGCTTTGCCGACCGACTGCTGCACCTGAGTCAAAAAACCCTTATAGCCGTCAATTACCGTGCCGTCCCGGGGTCACGGTTTCTGAAACCAGCGGCGTGGGATGGCCGTCCATTGGCGAAATAGACAACCACTGTATCGCGGCTCAGTAAATTGATGGCGAAGGGCAGGCCTTCATTCTCCCGTGCAACCAAGAATAAGAGATCCAATGGGTTTTCTCAACGGCCCCCAGTGTCAGCATGGTTATCGCCTATTTATTCATTAGTGAGAGGCGAGGAACTAAAGGCCCTGCCCGCGCGTCCATAACGCCAGCTTCAACGTAACCTTAGCTCCATGAACAGACGAAACTTTATGCGCACCCTCGCCGGTGTCGGTGCCACGTTGGGATTGGGCATCGCTTCCGCGCGGGCCGCTGCCGCCGAGCCCAAGCCTAAGTTCAGCAAACTGATGAAATCCAAAGACGAGTGGAAGAAACTCCTCAGCCGCGAGCAGTACCAGGTGCTGTTCGAGGAAGACACCGAGCGCCCCGGTACCAGCCCGCTCAACGGCGAGAAGCGTCCGGGCCTGTTCCTCTGCGCCGCCTGTTACCTGCCGCTGTTCGACGCCAGGCACAAGTTCGAGAGCGGCACCGGCTGGCCCAGCTTCTTCGACATGCTTCCGGGCCGCATCGCCACGCGAACCGATTACAAGCTGATCTGGCCGCGCACCGAGTACCACTGCGCCCGCTGCGAGGGCCACCAGGGTCATGTGTTCAACGACGGCCCGGTGCCTACCGGGCTGCGCTACTGCAACAACGGCGTCGCGCTGCGCTTCGTGGCGGCAGGTGAGCCGCTGCCCGAGCTCCGGACTTGACATGAAGCCGTCAATCAAGCGTGCCGCCGCTGCGGTCGTGCTGGCGCTGTGCGCCGGCTTCTCCGGCGCCGGTTCGGCGGCCACCGCCAAGGCCACGTTTGCCGGCGGTTGCTTCTGGTGCACCGAATCCGACTTCGAGAAAGTGCCCGGCGTGATCTCGGCCGTCTCCGGCTACATCGGCGGCGCCAAACCCGACCCCAGTTACGAGGAAGTCTCTGCCGGCGCCACCGGTCATGCCGAAGCCGTGGAGATCGTGTTCGATCCGGCCAGAGTCAGCTACCAGAAGCTGCTTTACGTGTACTGGCGTAGCGTCGATCCCACGGTCAAGGACCGTCAGTTCTGCGACAGCGGACCGCAGTACCGCACCGCGATTTTTACACATGACGAGACGCAGAAGAAACTGGCCGATGCGAGCAAGGCAGAGCTGGAGAAGTCCGGCAGATTAAAGAGCCCGATCCAAACCCAGATCGTCGCCGCCGGAATCTTTTATCCCGCCGAGGACTATCACCAGGACTACTACAAGAAGAATCCCCTGCGCTATCGGTACTACCGCCACGATTGCGGGCGAGAGGTGCGGCTGCAAGAGATCTGGGGCGACGAGGCCGGCGCGCATTGATGGTGAGCAAGAGCAGCCCGTAGGCCTCGCACCGCCGCAGTTCCGCGCACGTTTTTTGCCGGGAGAGTTTTTTTGACCTCATGCAGATCGGTTCCATCCGTCTTAAGAGCAATCTGATCGTTGCGCCCATGGCGGGCGTGACCGATCGGCCTTTCCGTCAGCTCTGCAAACTGATGGGTGCCGGAATGGCGGTCTCGGAGATGGTCGCGTCCAACTCTCTGTTATGGGGATCGGAGAAAACCATCCGCCGGGGTAACCATGAAGGCGAGGTCGAGCCCAAGGTGATCCAGATCGCCGGCGCCGATCCGGGCATGCTTGCCGAAGCCGCGCGGTACAATGTCGACAGCGGCGCTCAGATCATCGATATCAACATGGGCTGCCCGGCCAAGAAAGTCTGCAATGTCTACGCCGGCTCTGCACTGCTGCAGAACGAAGCGCTGGTGGCGCGCATTCTCGAGGCCGTCGTCAAAGCGGTGAGTGTTCCCGTCACCTTGAAGATCCGTACCGGCTGGAACAAGGACAATAAGAATGCGCTCACTGTCGCCAGGATTGCCGAGCAATCGGGCATTCGGTCACTCGCAATCCATGGCCGCACGCGCGCCTGCATGTACATGGGCCACGCCGAGTACGACACCATCAAGGCGGTTAAAAAATCGGTGAAGATTCCCGTGATAGCCAACGGCGACATCGCCACGCCGCAGAAAACGAAACACGTTCTCGAATACACCGGCGCCGATGCGGTAATGATCGGCCGCGCGGCGCAGGGCCGTCCATGGATTTTCCGCGAGATCGAGCACTACCTTAAGACCGGCATGGAGCTGCCGCCGCCGCAGGTTGAGGAAATTCATCGCATACTGCTCGGTCACCTTGATGACCTGTATTCGTTTTATGGAACCTTCACCGGCGTGCGCGTGGCGCGCAAGCACATCTCCTGGTACACCAAGGGCTTGGTCGGCTCCGCCGCTTTCCGCGCTCACATGAACACACTGGAAACGGTCGCAGCACAGCTTGAAACCGTGCATCGCTTTTTCGACGAACTAAGCGCACGCTGCAGACAATTACAGTACTCGACGACGATTTAGCGCGCTCGCCGCTTCTATAAGCATTCTGCAGTAACCTGTCCGATTATTCTGGCAACCTGGGACGCCCAGCGTGCCCGTGGATACCTCTATGAGGCGGGTGTTCGTGCGCGAATACACGGCCAAAAACGAAACCGGCTATTCATCTTTGAACCATGTTTCCTCTCCACATATCCGTCACGATTTCGCCCTGCACACGATGTCATTCTTTGGGACCTGCGTGGAAAGCAGAATTATGTAACGCAGAAACTCGGTGACCCTATCGTCATAGATATCGTTGTGGTCCGGTATGATCCGTTTATCGACGTTGATGACAAGATAGGGGTTGCGTGCGACTGAGCTCGGCGTACGTATCAGCGCGGAGCCGGGAAACTTGATCTCCTTACCCGGTTTATCCTCACACCATCCTCGTTTAACCTGCGTGAGAACTTGAGCTCCGGCATCCTCGGAGCCGGCCATTTGATCGCGGTACTCGAGTCTATGAGTCCGATAAGGTTCGAAATGCCCTACCGCGGTTCTGTCGGCGGAGCCTTCCGAGATGACTTCAGTTCCTTGTCCGACGGGCTTTCGGCGCGTCATATCCTTATGCTTCTCGAACAGCGTCGAAACGAATCGTCCGGCCGAGAATGCATATTTCGTCGCCCAGTCTGCCTCTGACGTAAGAATCGTCACTACAGGCAGTTGCAATGGAAAATATGTGCGCCTCGCGTTCGCCATATCGCTCAAGGGAGCGAACCGCAGTGCCTCAAAGGCGGGGTTAATTAAAACGACCAGGTCGGCGAACCCCGGTACATCCGTATTCGTGCCTAGCGGTCCCTTCGTGACCACGAAGCGTTGCGCCAAAATCTGCGACAGCGCCGAATAAACCAGAGCACCTCCAAAGCTGTGGCCGATGACGACCAGTCGGGTGTGACTCACCGGGTCACCGGTGATATCGTGCATCACGTTGCGAAGATCATCGAGCCTCGAGAGCACTTCGGTCACAGCCCCATGCCCGACCTTATGTGCGGTGTTTTTGCGATCCCAGAACGTAACATCATCCACCCAGGGAATATCGATCGACTCCCCGCGCCAACCGAAATAGATACCCACGACCTTGCGTGGAGCCCGGCCTTCCAGCTTGCTGGAAACAGTTTCCAAGTGACTGAGCTTTTCGAGCGTGGTTCTGAAACTGGCGACGTTGCCATCATCCGGCCTGGCATTGTGCTTCCAACCGTGAACAAAAACGACCATGAGAGCGTTTGTTGAACGTGATTCATCACGTCTGGCCGTGTAGTTGATGATTTCGTCGATCACGGCGTCCATCTGCTTGCGATCTTGCAGTTGTCCTTGATCATCGAATTCAATGAATCCTAACAGATAGTCATTGTCTCTGTGGCCGACATCCTCGTATTGTTCGATCGACTTGTTTTCACAGTCGGTGACGGGGTCCGTACTTGTGCAGACGTTATAATCGGTGCGGTACTGCGAGTTCACTGTGCAACCGGAAATGCACAAGGACAGAACGACGAGTTGGAGTGCTCTCGCGTTTGTGATCCTGCAGATCATGCCTGCCACCCCTGTTTGCATATACCCTCCTACTATAAAGCGCTATGCTGGAAGTCTTAAGCCACGGGACGGCCCGGCGGCACTATTCCTGCGGTGCAGAACCCGGCCCCTATTGTTCTTATATCACTCGTTGCTATTATCGCCGCGGCGGGTACTGGAGCGCCTAAGCGTCGGTCCACCCTGTAATAGTAACAGCTTTTCTTGCATACTTGCCCAATCTCCCAAGCGGGTCTCGAGAGACGGTGCTACGCCCAACATGTAGCGGCACGGCGTGACACACCGAGTATGCCGGTAGGCCTGGATGATCAATGCCCGGAGGGTTATTTAGACCGCCGCCCCTGCCAGAAACACGCGCAGAACCCCTTCGGGTAGAGCTGGCTTCGCGGCGCTCATTTCCCCAGTTAAGTCGCTTTCGGGAGCACGACCTTGTCGACCTCCACCGTCGCCGGCTTGTCGAAGCGCTTCCCCGAAGGCGCATCGCAGACCACCAGCGCCTGGTTCTTCTTCCACAGCGTGAGCGCTTCCGGGCGATCGTGTTTGCGCTCGGCATCCTTAAGTTCCGCCTGCACCCACAAGCCGAGCTCGCCGCTTTCCTGCCAGACAAAACGTTGCCGCCCGTCCATGCGACTGCGGCCCTTCTTCCAACGGTAGATTGTCACCGGCCAGTCAATCGGCATCGTTGGCCCCGCGAGCACCAGCAAATCGTTGCCGCGAAAACAAAGGTCGCGAACGGAGAGCCCATCCAGATCGAGGAAATGCCGCCGGAAAGGCTCACCATGTGCCCCGATCCGCTGGAGCCGCAGCCGGCCGACGCCACCAGCGCCCGCAAATTCCTCGGTGACCTTCAGCTCCAACAGCATGGCCATCCCACTCAATACCGGGCCGCGCAAACCCACAATCAGGCGCTTCTCCTTTGCGTCCCAAGCGAGCCCCTCGATGTCCACGCCATTGTCCTTCCCCGGCAGTTCATGTCCCGCAATGAGAAACTGCTTGAGAATCGGATCATCGTGCAATGCATCGAGTAGCTCGCTGGTGCGCTCCGTGCCTGCCAGGCGTGCGCCGAAATGATCCGGCGCATAGGCTCCCCGCTGGACGACGCTGGACCGCTCCTTTGCGTCCACCTTCAATGGAAGACGCCCCAGCAGAAAACGATTTCCATCGGTTGAAATCACCGAGAGCCGCGCGAGATTCTCCGCGTCATCGATCGGTTTGCCCTTCTTGGTGGCAAACTTCGCCGCTGTTCGCTTCAGGCTGTGCGAACCGATCATCCAGAGATAGCCGCCCTGTGCATCCCAGTCCATCCCTTCGAGGTCCACCTCGGGCAGCCCACCCCTCTCGTCCACTGTTTTGCCGGGCAGATCCAGCTCCTGCACGAGATCAATCTCGTCGACTCTGCGAAACGGCGGCTTGCTCCTGTCGCGTTTGTCACGGCGCAAACACATCGCTTTGGTGCCTTCGTCGCTCCCGACCCACAAGTCATCGCCTATACGAATCACGGCGGAGAGGGATTGGGCGAGGTCGGCGTCGTCCTGCGGAAACTCAAGTTTCATGGGTCGTGCAAAGACGGGGTCAAGGGGTTGAGCTTTGCGGTGCTGGCTCTACAAACGATACCGCTGATCGTAGGTCTTGAAACCCGTAAGCGGTCCATCCCACGCCCTTCCTACGGCCATCACCTTGAACCGCTCTCCCATCTCCGCGGGCAGGGTGAGTTGTTTCGCCTCCTGGATATGTTTCAAGTATCTCTGCGGGTCGGCCGCTTGCAGGGACTTAAGCGCTTCTTCAAGACCACAATCGACCAGGAAATGGGCCTGGGTCGAGTAGCCCAACACCGCGAACCCGCAAGTTTCCGCCGATTCAGCTAAGGCCGTGAAATCGACAAAGCTACTGATATCCTGGAGTCCGGTGAGGATCAGCGGATCGGCGTGGACTCGATGGCGGTGGTGGCAAGTCAGCGTGCCCTCGCGGCGTTCGGGCAGGTAGTACTCGCGGCGCGTGTAACCATAATCGATGCACAGAAATATTCCACGGCTTAGAAATTCCGTCACTGTTCCTAACCACGGCGTTAAGGCGAGATTGACCTCGGAGACATAGCCTTCCGGGAGTGGGAAGCCCAATGCCCTTTGGATCACCTCGATCTGTGCTCGCAGGCGCGGTTCGGCGGAGACCTCCTCGCCCCATGTGAAGCTATCGCCCTGCCACCCCACGTGTTGTTCGTAAACATTCCCACCAGCGATGCGAAAGCGGTGCACGGGCAGCGCGTCGAGCACCTCGTTAGCGATCACGATCCCGCGCCAAGGCCCGCTGGGCGGCTGCTCTAGCCATGCGACCCTTGAGGCCAAATGTGGCACGGCGCTTTCTATCCATTCCTGTTGGCGCGTGCGCAGATCCGCGCTGATCTCAAGAATAAAGTAAGCTTCCGGCAAGCTACCCCGGCGTTCGAGCTCGGTCAGGATCTCGACGGCGAGCCGGCCCGTGCCCGCGCCGAGCTCGCAGATGGCGCCGCCGCCGAGCCGCGCGAGGACCTCGCGGCATGGCTGCGCGAGGCAACGCCCGAACAGTGGGGAGAGCTCCGGGGCGGTGACGAAATCGCCGCTCGATCCGAGTTTCACGCTCCCGGCGCTATAGTACCCGAGACCGGGGGCGTAGAGCGCGAGCTCCATGTAGCGCGCGAAGCTCATGCTCCCACCGGATACGGCCAATTCCTCGCGGATCGCCTCGATCAGCCGCGCGCTATGGACCGAGGCCTCGGGGCTAGGCGGAAGTCGCCTGCCGGGTACATACCCCGCAGGCGATATATATTGGCTCAAGCTATTCATAGTGGCGCTGAAAATCCGGCAATTCGCCATCCAGGAACCAGCGTTTCGCGGCCGCGGCATACCACCATTTCTGCACATCGCGAAGCGTGGCGACCTGGCCCACATCCTGGTAATAATAACGAAACAGGACCGTCACGGTGGCCTCGGTCTGAGTTGCGTTCAGGGTTTGATTGACGATCTCGTAGGAGGCGACCCGGATAGCTTGAAGGGGTTCCGTGTTAATCGGAGGATAGGGGCCGGTACGGGAAACACGATACAACGCCGCCGCGTCGTAATCGCCCCAGCGCAACGCGCTTTCGTAGGTAGTCACGCTCAACTCCAGGTTGTCCAGACGGTCGCGGGTTTCCATCCCCGCGCACGCCGTCACTATCAAGGCGACGCTGAGCACCGCCGCATGACGCCCCGCAAAGGTTCTTTGCGACGCTTGTATTCTATTCGGTAATGTTCCGCCGCTTGCGGCGGGCACTTTAGCATTGGGGTTTCCAAAGGGGAGTAGTGCAACTCTCCCCTTTGGTCGCCTGCGGGGTACATGCCCCGCAGGCGAAATATTTTGACTCTGCATAACGCTGCCCTCGATAATGGAATCGCCAAGACATAGGATGTTCACGCGCGCGGCTCCGAAGCGCTTGCAGACGGTCCCAGGAGGTCTGCATGGGGAACCGGCGCAAGCGCTTGTCCACTCTTATCAAACTCCGCCCAAAGCTCCCGGATCCGCCGGCCCTCGAGCGGGTGCATGACCTCGCCCGCAATGTCCGCCAAGGGCCGCAACACGAAGGCATAACGGGTGATGTCCTTACGCGGCAGGTGCAAGCCATTGTCTCGAATCACGAGATCATCATAAAGCAAGATGTCGAGGTCGAGCGGCCGGGGCGCATAGCGCGGCGTATCGGGTGTGCGGCCATGCTGAGACTCGATCGCGGCTAGGCGCGTCCGCAGTCCGTGCGGATCTAAATCGGTACTGAGGCCCACGACAAGATTATAGAAATGATCTCCGGGAAAGCCGATGGCGGCGCTCTCGTAGACGGGCGACAGCATCAATTCTCCGAACTGGCCGCGCAGTGATGCGATAGCGCTGCGAATGTTTTCCCGGCGCCTTACATTGCTGCCTATGCTTACATAGACCCGTGCCAAGCTTCCTCCCGGCGGCCGCGTTCGATGATGACGCCGACGTCGCGCACACCGCGCACGGCGCCCTGCTTGTTCAGCCGTAAGCGGAGCCAGGGAGTATCGAACTCCTTGAGGATGAGCTCGGCGACGGCCTCGGCAAGCGACTCAACCAACTGGTAGCGGCTGTCTGTGCCGAAGGCCATGACCCGTTTGGCGACCTCTTTATAATTCAGCGTGTCGGCCACCGAATCGGTGAGCGCCGCTTTCCGGATGTCGGTGCCGAGCTCGAGGTCGAAGATGAGCACTTGCTTGAGCTGCCGCTCCCAGGCATAGACCCCGATCACGGCTTCGATGCGCAGATCGTTTATGTAAATGATATCCATACGCCGTTCAATGGTATGCGCCTGGCCACGGCTACGTGTGCGGTTTTCACATTACTTTTCCGGTCCGATGATAGACCACTAAACCCGATGCTTGCTTGACCTGTCAAGGCCAAGCAACTCCAATAGCGCCATGCTGCTCGAGCTCGCCCTGATTTGCTTCAGTTATCTTTTGGGATCGATTTCCTCGGCCATCGTCGTCTGCCGGGCGGGCGGATTCCCCGATCCGCGCGCGCAGGGCTCGGGCAACCCAGGCGCGACCAATGTCTTGAGGCTTGCCGGCACGCCGGCGGCGGTCATTACCTTGGCGGGGGATCTGCTCAAGGGTTTGCTGCCGCCGGTCATCGGGCGCGTGCTGGGCATGTCCGATCCAAGTCTCGCCTTGATGGGCCTCGCGGCGTTCTCGGGCCATCTGTACCCGTTATTCTTTGGCTTCCACGGAGGCAAGGGGGTCGCGACCTTCATCGGCGTGCTCTATGGCCTCGCTTGGCCGGTCGGGATCGGCTTCATGTTGGTATGGCTGGCCTTAGCGAGCCTATTTCGCTATTCGTCCCTGGCCGCCTTGGGGGCAGCCGCATGCGCGCCGTTCATGGTTTTTCTGCTTGACGGCACCTGGATGCATGCCGCGGTCGTCGGGTTGATGGTGGCGCTGATCTTCTGGCGGCACCGGGGGAACCTGCGCAAGTTGCTCGCGGGGACCGAATCGAAAATCGGTGCCAAAAAGTCGGCCGCACGGGCGGAATAGCGCGGATTTAAACGGGAGGCAGCTCGGCGAGCGGCCATCGCGGCCGGACCGGGAACTCGAGGCCGTCGCGGTGGCCGGCGCGAAGGCGCACCCATCCCGCATAGGCAATCATCGCGCCGTTGTCGGTGCAGAACTCGGGCCGTGGATAGTAGACCTGAATCCCCTCGCCGCTAAGCTCGCGCAAGCGAGCGCGCAAGGCGCGGTTGGCGCTCACGCCGCCCGCTGCCACGAGCCGCCGGTAGCCGGTCGCCTTGAGCGCGCGCCGGCACTTGATCACCAGCGTGTCGACCACCGCATCGGCGAAAGCGCGCGCGATATCCGCACGCGTCTTTTGATCGTCGCGTGTCGTCCGCAGGGTTTGGAGCGTAAACGTCTTCAAGCCGCTGAAACTAAAGTTCAGGCCGGGCCGGTTGGTCATGGGACGTGGAAACACGAATCGGCCCGCTTCACCCAGCTCCGCAAGACGCTCGAGCGCGGGACCGCCCGGGTAACCGAGGCCGAGCAGCTTCGCCGTCTTGTCGAAAGCCTCGCCCGCGGCATCGTCCACGGACTCGCCGAGGATGCGATAACTCCCGACCCGCGCCATGTCCACAAGCTGGGTGTGCCCGCCGGAGACTAGGAGCGCGAGCAAGGGCGGCTCGGGCGGGGTGGGCTCCAACATCGGGGCGAGCAGATGGCCTTCCATATGATGGACCCCTAAGCATGGGATCCCGAGCGACCAGGCCAGGCTGCGCGCCACGGCGGCCCCGGCGAGAAGCGCGCCGATGAGGCCCGGCCCCGCGGTATAGCTGACACCGGCGAGATCCTGCGCCTCACAGCTCGCCTCACAGAGTGCCGATCGGATCAACGGGATAAGGTGGCGAACATGATCGCGCGAGGCTAGCTCGGGCACCACGCCCCCGTAGTTGGCATGAAGGGGGGCCTGGGTGCGCAACACATGCGCCAATAGCCCGTGCTCGGAATCGTAGATCGCGATCCCGGTCTCGTCACACGAGGTTTCTATTCCCAGCACGCGCATGGACTGCTTTTTAGCTACGGTATGGTCTTTGCCAACGGAACAGAGTCGATTACACTATGTCGTTTTTGTAATTCAACTATATTTCAACAAGGATCCGATTCTCAATGCCGTCAGTAAGAGTGAGAGACAACGAACCCTTCGACATCGCCTTGCGGCGCTTCAAGCGCGCCTGTGAAAAGGCGGGCGTCCTGGCCGAGGTGCACCGGCGCGAATTTTACGAGAAACCGACCCAGGTGCGAAAGCGCAAGGCAGCCGCGGCCGTCAAGCGTTGGCAAAAGAAACTCGCACGCACCCAGGCCCGCCTCACACCCTCCGCATTCGGGCAGCGGGGCAAACCCATTGTCCGGCGTTTCCATCGAGGCTCATACGCGGATGCCGCTCGCGCTTAAGGAGTGCGTGCAGGGCCGCCCGGACATGGCACAAGTTACCCAGGCGCATAATCACCGCCTGGGCAGATGAATCGGGCGGCGCGAACCGTTACCGCGACAAACTGGCATTGTGGCTTGCCGCGTCTATACTCGAAAGAGTAAGGCATAGGCATGACCCGCCGCATTTCACAGCCGGTCATCGACGAGCTGTTGTCCAAGACGGACGTCGTCGAGGTGATCGAAGAATTCCTCAGCTTGCGCAAGGCCGGGCGCAATTATACGGCGCTTTGCCCTTTCCACAACGAGAAAACCCCCTCGTTCAGCGTCAACCGCGAGAAACAGTTTTATTATTGTTTCGGGTGCGGCGCGGGTGGTTCCGCCATCAACTTTTTAATGAATTATCTGCGGCTGAGCTTCGTCGAGGCGTTATCTGAGCTTGCCGATCGCGCTGGCATGACGCTCCCCAGCACCGATCCTGAAACGCCCCGAGCCCCAAGCGCCGATCTATACGATATCTTGGCGCAGGCAGCCAAGCACTACGCGGCGCAGTTGCGCCAACGTCCCGCCGCAAATCGTGCCGTCGCCTACCTCAAGCAGCGGGGTTTAACCGGCCGTGTCGCCGCCGATTTCGATCTGGGTTATGCCTCACCGGATTGGGATCAACTGCAGCGGGCCTTGGGAACTTCCCCGGAAGCCTTGCGGACGCTTAGCCTGGCGGGGCTTGTGATCGCGAAACCGTACGGTCGCTATTACGACCGCTTTCGCGACCGGATCATGTTCCCGATCCGGGACGCCCGGGGCAGGATCGTCGGGTTTGGCGGACGTGGCCTGGACGGCGCCGAGCCCAAGTACCTCAACTCGCCTGAGACTCCCATTTTTCACAAAGGGGCCGAGCTGTACGGATTTCACCGGGCTTTAAAAATCGGCGCGGATCCGCAGCGTCTTTTGGTGGTCGAAGGTTATATGGACGTAATCGCCCTGGCGCAGTTCGGGATCAACCGTGTGGTCGCGACCCTCGGCACCGCCCTAACCCGAGATCACGTCACCCGCTTGTTTCGCGCGGTTCCCGAGGTCATCCTATGCTTCGATGGCGATGAGGCCGGAGAGCGCGCCGCTTGGCGCTCGCTTAACGTGATCCTGCCGCAGATGAAGGATGGGCGAACGGTGGGCTTTCTTTTTTTGCCGGCCGGGGAGGATCCCGACAGTTGGGTGCGTAAGTCGGGCGCCACGCTATTCGAAACCACGGACAAGGTGACAGCGCTCTCGGAATTCCTCTTCGCAAGCCTATTAAAAAGGGTCAACCTGAATACGCCTGAAGGTAACGCCCGGCTGGTCGCGCTGGCAAACCCATACATAAACCTGCTGCCGCCCGGCGCATTACAACAGCTTTTGCGACGCCGCTTAGGGGAACTTTCAACGTTGGATGCGGACGAATTAGCGGGTCTGGCGCGAACGACGCGTCCGGCCGAGCAAGTCGTCATCCCCACTCGCCGTCCAGCGCCATCCATAATTCAATCTGCGATTGCAATCATGCTGCGGCGGCCGGAATTAGCCATGCGAGTCGATCTGACGCAGGATCTCACGGGGGTGAAACTTCCCCACATCGGGATATTTTTGGAGTTGGTTCGTTTGATCCAGGATCATCCCGCACTCCATTGCGGCGCCCTTCTCGAGCGGTGGCGCGGCGCCGAGGAAAGCAGTTTATTGAATCGGCTGGCGGCCGAGGACCCGCTGGTATCGAATGAAGGCTTGGAAGCGGAATTTGCGGGGGTCATGGAGCGCCTGCAGGCCCTTGCCAACAAGCAACGGCGTGTTCGGTTGCTGACATCGAATCCGGGCGCGCTTACCCAGCGAGCAAAAGCGGAACTGCGCGCAGCACTCGCCATAAACAGCGGAGCAGCCACGAGCGCTAGCGATACCCTTAACGAGTGAGATAGGATATATAGTTTTGCGCCGAATTAATGGTAATCCTGATCATGGCGACCTGGCAGATTGACAATTGCTTTACTATACTTTCAATTGATCTTTTAACGCATTGAACAGTTTATACTTAAACTATGGATACTCCTGAAGATATCGACTCAGGCGACGAACGCTCGCAGATTAAACAACTCATCGCAAAAGGGAAGGAGCAAGGTTTTCTGACCTATCACGAGGTCAATGACCACCTCCCGGAGGGCATCGTCGATCCCGAGCAAATCGAGGACATCATCGGCATGATCACGGACATGGGAATCGAGGTCCATGAAACGGCGCCCGATATCGAATCCCTGCTGTTAGCCGATACAGTGATCGCCGCCGATGAGGATGTCGCGGAAGACGCCGCGGCCGCCTTTGTGCCTGTCGACGACGAGTTTGGCCGCACCACCGATCCGGTTCGCATGTATATGCGCGAGATGGGCACGGTTGATCTGCTCACGCGCGAGGGTGAGATCGCGATCGCAAGGCGCATCGAAGAAGGGCTCAAGCAAGCCCTCTCGGCGCTCGCTGACTTCCCTTACATCATCGACAAACTGCTGACTGAATACGGCCAGGTAGAGGTCGGCGAGTCGAAACTAAGCGCCGTGCTCAACGGTTTCTCTTTCGGAGAGGTGCTAAAGGCCGGCGAATTGAAGCCACCGATCGCACCGGCGAACGTTCGCCCCCTAAAAGACGAGGATGAGGAGGCCGAAGAACGAGAACAGGACGACGAGGCCGACCCATTGAGTTCCGCATTGAATCCCGAGGAGGTCAAAGTGAGGTTTGTCGCCCTTCAAAAAATGCACCAAAAGATCCTCAGCGCGGTAAAAAGAAACGGGCGCAATGATCCCAAGACCAAAAGGCTGCGAGACGGACTTTCCGTGTACATCCTCGAGTTTCGGCTGGCACCCAAGCTTGTCGATAAGCTCACGAGCGAAGTTCGGCAAATCGTCGAGAATATCCGCGTGCTGGAACGGGAAATCATGGAGATTTGCACGCAGCGTGCGAATATGCCACGCAAAGACGCAATCAGCTCGTTGCAGAACAACGAGACCAATCTCCAATGGACTAAATCCTTAACGCGTTCGCGTAAACCGTGGGCGGCCGCTATCAGGGCACACGATGATGAAATCGTCCAGGCGCAAAAGAAGCTCGCTACGATTGAAAGAAACACCGTACTGACGATTGTTGAAATTAAGGACATTAACCGCCGTATGTCGATTGGGGAGGCAAAAGCACGTCGTGCAAAGAAGGAGATGGTTGAGGCAAACCTGCGGCTGGTCATCTCGATTGCGAAGAAGTACACCAACCGCGGCTTGTTGTTCCTGGATCTGATTCAGGAAGGGAACATCGGTCTGATGAAGGCGGTGGATAAATTCGAATACCGCCGGGGTTACAAATTTTCCACCTACGCCACCTGGTGGATACGGCAAGCGATCACTCGCTCGATCGCCGACCAAGCCAGAACGATTCGAATTCCCGTGCACATGATTGAAACGATCAACAAGCTCAACCGGATCTCGCGCCAAGTCGTCCAGGAAATGGGCCGGGAGCCGACCCCCGAAGAGCTCGCCAAGCGCATGGAAATGCCCGAGGAAAAGATCCGCAAGGTATTAAAAATCGCTAAGGAACCGATCTCTATGGAAACCCCCATCGGTGAGGACGAAGACTCGCATTTAGGGGATTTCATTGAAGACCAAAACACCCTGATGCCGGTGGACCTCGCTACCTTCGAGGGCCTGTGCCGGACGACGCGGGAAGTATTGGCCGGATTAACTCCGCGTGAAACCAAGGTATTACAGATGCGCTTCGGAATCGACATGAACACCGATCACACCTTAGAAGAAGTAGGTAAGCAATTTGACGTCACACGAGAACGGATTAGACAAATTGAAGCCAAAGCGTTGCGGAAGTTGCGCCATCCTTCCCGTTCGGAACAACTTCGTACCTTCCTCGATTAACGGTTGATGGCCGCGGGCCTGTAGCTCAGTCGGTTAGAGCAGGGGACTCATAATCTTCAGGTCGCAGGTTCGAATCCTGCCGGGCCCACTCCTTTCAATTCAACGAGTTAGCTCTACATTAGCGGTAGGAGCGGGGAGACCACAATCTCCTGCTCTCGTTTCGTCACTTGCTACTTCGATTCTGGCTTGCCGAATATTGGTTGGTCCTTGGACGTAACTCTTTCCCATTTGGCTGTCGAGCTTCTGCGCCTGGAGCCGCATCGGTGCGTCCGAGCGCTCACCAAGCGGGATGTACAGCATCGCGTCCGGTCCGAAGGCTTCCATCGACGGCCTGCTCTGCCGCATGTGTTCAATCCACGTGGTACCGGGAGAGCAAGTCTCTGCCCTTGCGTGTTAGGTATCCATCCTCACTGATGTAGCCAAGATGGGTCGCCAGAGAAAATACTTGTCTGGGCATACCGGCGGGCAAATAGATAGTCCCGTCACCGAACCGGTGGCTAAGGAGTCGTGCAAGCTCAGCTGGAGTCGGTTCCACCTGCCGCCGAGCGGTTAACGCGTTCATGCGATCACTTCCAATTCAAATTCCCTCGTCCGGTCTCTGTGTGCTGGTTGATTGTCCCCAGCTACGAAATAGGTAAAAGGTCTCACGGGTTCCGAACAAATAAATTCCTCGTTGAAGGTTAAACCGTCTTAATGTTGCAAGTGCACGACAAAGTATATCAAAAATGTAACGAAGACACAACAACCAGATTGGTGATCGGTCTCTCCAAGTAGATTACCAAGGACGGCGGCAGTTCCAGCCGGTGGCGGCGTGAATGCAGTGCTTTTAGTAGGTGTTTGTGAACCATGGGGTCTTCATCACAGCCGTTATTCAACCGTCTACAGCCATGTAAAGCGTTGGTTTTGCGCTACTAAACAAACTCCTTCATACGACATCGACATCCAAAGTCCGCAGGAACCCTCACGAGTGCCCGCAAACCCGCGCAAAAAAAGGCCAACCACAATGGTTGGCCTTGGTTGAAATGGTGGAGGGGACGGGGATTAAACCTTCCCCAGCTTGAGCAGCCTATTTTCCATCTAGCGTTTCTTTGTGAAAGCTCGGGCGCAAGCTCACACAATAGAGCTGAGGCGGCTATCGGGCCTCCTCGTTTTCGGGGGTCGCTGTCCCTGGCTTCGTTAGTTTAAGTTATTGAACTACCGTAAGAAAACCAGCAGAGCGATGTAAAATTCAATCCAATCCAAACGAGCCCCGACTGATCGCGACGCTCAGTAGGAATCTGCCGGCCGACACAGGGGGCTGAGTATTCACGGCTTATCAGCCTTGAGGGCGATCAACGCCCGAATCTCGCGCAGCTTTGCCTTGACCGCCGCCGCGTTCACGGGTCCCATGCGGATCAGGGTTTTCTGGCCCCAGGAACGTTTTTCCACTTCTGGATCGGCGAACTGGTAGAGCACCTTGGGCTGGACGAGCTGGGTCGGCTCGCTGATGTCGGGCGTTGCCAGCAAATGGTCGAGGATGGGGATCAGGCGGTCGTTGAAGTAGCGGCCCGGATAGCCTAGAGCCTCGTAGGCGTTCTGAAAGAGCGGGTAGTAATGCCGGTACACATCCGCGAACCGTTTGGCGTCTACTGCGCGCAGTGCCGAGATGTACGGCTCATAGCGCTTCGCATTGTCCGGACTCAAGGTAACGATTGTGTCGCCCTTGGCGTTGACCACCGGCAGCCCAGGGACATGCTTCACGGGGCGGAAGTGCAGCGGCACGGGGCCGCGATCCAGGCTATCGATCGTCGCGACTAAGTGTCGAATGATCTCCGTCGGGACGAGAAAAGCCTCAACGGGCGCCTTGCCGAAGCTTTTCTCCATGGAGCCCCGCACGGCTTCGTCGCTCTCGTCGAGCGCGGGCAGCGGCGGCGCCTGCTCCGGCGCTTCGGTCGCCGGAACGGGGTAGTGGACCTCCGGTTGATCGCTTGCAGGCGCCAGCGCTGACGGCTTGGGCGGCGGAGCGCTCGCGGTCTCCGTTGGTTGCGGGCCTTGCCCGTAATAAAAAACCGCCGCAGCGACAGTGAGCACCGCCACAATCGCCAGGACAATCCATCTCGTTGTCGTCATGCGCCTGAGCCCAGGATGGGTTTAATTTGGGCCTTCGAAAAATCAGTCAGACCCTGTGGGATCCCCACGAATTTAGGCTCAATTTGAGCTCTCCTGGCAGTGTCGCTGTAGGATTCCATGGAGGCTATGGATGGCCGCGATCACAT
>MUGK01000101.1 GCA_002007425.1 Chromatiales bacterium USCg_Taylor
TGGATCGGTCTATCGTTTGGGGGTTGCTCTTCATGACCTGCAGAACCCGGCGAAGGTCATCGGTGTGGGCGACTCGTGGATTTTGCAACCGGAAGATCCTTGGGAAATAACTGGATATGTCCACAACGTGGTCTTCACCTGTGGTGCCGTTCCGGAGTCCGATGGAACCGTGAAAATCTATTGGGGGGGCGCAGACACGGTCATGTGCGTTGGCGAAGCGAATGTCTCGGATCTGGTCGCACTATGCCTGCATCACGGCAGACCGGCAAAGTAAGAAGGATTTCAAGAGGGTTACACCTGCTGCGCGGCTAACCAGGCTACGATTTCTCGTCATTGTCATTCTGATCAGTCCATGCCGCGTAAGAATCTCTCTAATCGCCACCAAAGCACCTCCTACCCTACCGCGTATCCCGCGGCGGCTAGCCGAGTGTGAAGCCGCTGCCACTTGCTCGACGAGGTACCCACAGGTGCATGAAGTCACTGACCGCAAGGCGCTGCAAGCCTTCGTCGTCTTCGAAGATCGCGACAATTTCGTTGCTTTTAGCCGGGGTAAATACCTCGCGTATGTTACGCTGGAATTTGTCCTCTAGGAGCGGCCGCGCCTCAAGGCGGCGGCGCGGATGGCCGAGCGGAAACTCCACGGCGCTCTCCGCTTGGGCACCATGTTGAAAGTAAACGGTGACGCGGTTGGCCACCGTGCGCCGCTCCGAATCGTAATAATCACGCGTATAACACGGGTCTTCGATGACCTCCATCTTGGCGCGCAGCGCGTCGATGCGCGGGTCGACGGCGATCTGGTCCTCGAAGTGATGGTAGTGCAACTCCCCGAATAAGAGACCGATCGCCGCCACGTATTGCAGGCAGTGGTCGCGATCGGCGGGATTCGTGAGCCGCCCCTGCTTGTCGATGATGCGCAGAGCGGGTTTTTGGGTGGCGAGCACAATCTTGCCGATGTCCGCGAGCCGGTCTTTGACATCGAGATGCAGCTCAATCGCGGCCTCAGCCGCGGTCTGCGCGTGAAACTCACAAGGATAGGCCACCTTGAAGAGGATGTGCTCGACCACATAGGAGTTCAGCGCGCGCGAGAAATCCAAGGACTTACCCCGCAGCAACGCCGCGTGAAAGCCGTAGCGGGGGGCGCTCAAGACATGCGGATAGCCCGGTTCGCCCGCGAGCGTCAGCAAGGCCAGGCGCACCCCGCGCGCCGTGGCGTCGCCCGCGGCCCAGGATTTGCGGGGGCCGGCATCCGGCGCATGACGGTAGGCGCGCAAGTTTCCCCCATCCAATAGCGCCTGAGACACAGCGTTCATCACCTGTTCCCTGCCTCCTCCGAGCAACGCGGTCGCGAGCGTCGCCGAGGCGATCCTAACCAGGATCACGTGATCGATGCCGATCTCGTTGAAACTATTGGTCAGTGCCAGCACGCCCTGGATCTCATAAGCCTTGACAAGTGCCGTCAGTAGCTCACGCATGAGCACGGGCTCGCCGCCCTGGGCCAGGCGCCGGCGGCTGATGTAATCCGCGCACGCTAACAGAGCCCCCAGGTTATCCGAGGGATGTCCCCACTCGGCGGCGAGCCAGGTATCGTTGTAGTCCAACCAGCGGATGAGACAACCGATGCAGTAGGCCGCTTGCACGGGATCGAGCTCGAGCCCGGTCCCCGGGACGCGCGCCCCGCCGGCGACAAGCGCGCCCGGCACGACCGGCCCGATGTGGCGGCGGCACTCGGGGTTCTGTAGCGCGGCGCAAGCGCATCCGAGCGCATCCATGAGGCAATAACGGGCGGCGCTGAGTGCCGGCTCGCTGGGGGGCTCGTGACCGGTAACGTAATCTCCGATGATACCCAGCAACGGATCCGGGTCTTGCATGGCCGCGCTCGCTACCTTCGTCATGGCCGCTCGGCGAGCGGAACGTAGGCTCGCGCCGCGGGACCGACATACTCGGCCAGCGGCCTGATGAGCCGGTTGTCTTGCCGTTGCTCGATGATATGGGCCGCCCACCCGGCGCTGCGGGCGATGACAAAGATCGGCGTGAACAGCGACGCCGGAATCCCGCAAGCGCGATAGACCAGGGCGCTGTAGAAATCGAGATTCGGGAACAGGCGTTTCTCGCGCCGCATGACGGCTTCGATGCGCTCGGCGATCGCATAGTGCTGGGTATCGCGAGCCTCCTCCCCGAGCCGGCGCGCCCACTGTTTTATTATCGGCGAGCGCGGATCTCGGCGCTTGTACACCCGGTGCCCGAAGCCCATGATCAGCTCCTTGCGCGCCAGCCGTTCGAGGATCCCGTGTTCGGCCTCGTCGGCGCCGCCGAAGCTCGCGATCAAGGCCATCGCCGCCTCGTTGGCGCCTCCGTGCAGCGGGCCGCGCAGGGCACCGATGGCGCCCGCGATGGCCGAATAGAAGTCGGCCCGGGTCGAGGTGATGACGCGCGCTGCGAATGTCGAGGCATTGAACTCGTGTTCGGCATAGAGAATGAGTGACACCTCCAGCGCGCGGCGATAGATTTCCTCAGCCGCGCGGCTGTGCAAGAGGTGTAGGAAATGTCCGGTGAGATCGGCCGCGGGAGAACCGAGATCTATTCTTTGACCGCGGGTATGGAACTGATGCCAATAGAGCAGCATCGCGGGCAAGCGCGCCAATAGCCGTTCCGCGAGCGCAGTGACATCCTCGGACTCTGGTTCGAGGCAGCCTAGGACCGATACGCCGGTGCGCAGCACATCCATCGGATGGGCCGCGGCCGGCAGCCGTTCAAGAAGCGTTTTGAGGTCCGGCGGCAGTTCCCGCTGACCCGCCAGCCGCGTGCGGAAATCACTAAGCTGGGCGGCGTTGGGCAGTTCGCCGTAGAGCAGCAGGTAGGCGACTTCTTCATAACTCGCCTGCGCCGCGAGATCGGCTACATCAAAGCCGCGATAAAAGAGAGTATCGC
Source organism: Chromatiales bacterium USCg_Taylor (assembly GCA_002007425.1). GTDB lineage: Bacteria > Pseudomonadota > Gammaproteobacteria > JACCXJ01 > JACCXJ01 > USCg-Taylor. The sequence goes on from MUGK01000101.1 coordinate 2,929, forward strand.
CCGCGGCCTCGGCGGTGCAGATCGCCGTGCGTCCGGCGACGACGCCCTCGAGTCCTCCCGTGGTCAGCGTTCCCATCGTATTTCTACGCGGCGATCTCCAGATCCTTGATAACGGCCATCAAGAACCGCGCGGCCTCGCCGCCGGTCACGGCGCGGTGATCGAAGGTCAGGGACAGCGGAATAATGGTATGGACGGCCGGTTGGCCGTTCCAGGCGACTACGGCCGGGCGGATGCGGCCGGCGCCCAGGATCGCGACCGTCGGCGGCACGATGATGGGGTTGGCATAGCGGCCCCCGAAGGCCCCGAAGTTCGACAGCGTGATCGTGTAACCGCGAAGCTCTTCGGGAGGGATGGTCCGCTTGCGCACCGCCTCGCGCATCGCATTGAGTCCGCGACGCAGGTCGTCCGGCGGACGCTTGCCGACATCGCGCAACACTGGCACGAAGAGACCCTCCTCGGTGTCCACGGCGATCCCGAGCTCGATCTTTCTCAATAACCGGCGCCCGAGCGCGTGGCTGTCGTACCAGGCGTTCAGGGCGGGTTCGGATTGACAGGCGGCGACCAGCGCGCGGATCAAGCGTAGCGTCACATCGCTGCCCGGCGGCCAGGCGTGGATATCGGCGTCCTCGCAAATCGTCACCGGCACCACCTCCGCGTGCGCCGAGGCCATGGTGCGGGCCATCGCGCGGCGCACTCCGCGCAAGGGCTCTAAGGGCCCCACTTCGGCCAGGATCTTAGCCACGCGCTGCACGTCCGCCGTAGTGATGGTTCCGTCCGGGCCGCTCGGCGTGACGATGGCGAGGTCCACGTCGAGGCGATGCGCCAGCGCCCGCACCGCCGGGGTCGCCTTGAGCCCGCCGGGGTGGGGGCCGACGGCGCTCGTTTGCTCTCGTAGTACCGTATCACTGCGCGCCACCTGGCCGACGACCGTACCGGCGTCGGCCGCGCCCCTGGCCTTCTCTGGCTCGCCCGCGGACGCGAATTCAGCCAGGGGATCGCCGGTATGGACGAGATCACCGGCTTTGCCATAGAGGTGATGCACCCGGCCGCTGAAAGGACTAGGAATATCGACGATGGCCTTCGCGGTCTCGACCGAAACCAAGGGCTGGTCTTCCTTTATTTCGTCCCCGGCCTGAACATGCCAGCTTACGATCTCGGCTTCGGTCAGGCCTTCCCCTAAATCGGGCAGTTTGAATATATTCATGTGCTTCTCCTCAAAGGAGGCGAGGACAGTTTAGTGGATTATAAGCCGGCACTTAAGCAATGTGTCGCGTTACTTTAGTCACAGGCGTCTCCTAAGTCACTGCTCGGCTGGTGTGCGTTGCATCGCCGGGGTGACTACAATGCCGATGTGCTGTCGCGCAATCCGGCCACGATCCGTCGGCCCATCCGATATCGAAATCAATCTGAAGGAGCAAAACAATGGCAACCGAAGTCAAATCTGTCACCGAAGGATCATCGAGCGAAATCAAAGAAGTCTTTCCCTACCTTCGCGTCAAAAACGCCGCCGCGGCAATCGAGTTCTATACGCGAGCATTTGGGGCAAGAGAGCTATTCCGGTTGACCGAACCCGGCGGGCGAATCGGGCACGCGGAGCTTTCCCTCGGAAGTATCACGCTCATGCTTGCCGACGAGTATCCTGAATACGGCATTCTCGGCCCGCAATCCATCGGCGGCACGGGGATGTCCATTCACCTGCACGTCGTGAATGCCGATGTGGTGGCGGAGCGGGCCGTGGCCACCGGCGCAACCGTGATTCGTCCGCTGGCCGACCAGTTTTATGGGGAGCGGTCGGGGACGCTGCTCGATCCTTTCGGACACGAATGGATGCTTGGGCACGAGATCGAGAAAGTCTCCCCTGAAGAGATGCAGCGCCGCTTCACGGCTATGTTCGAGTAATGCCCAACTTCACACGGGAAGAACGATGCCTGAACGCGAGACAGTGCTTTTCTTATGGAAGCTCTACATAAAGTGTCGCGAGCAAGCCTAGATGCGCGAAGCCGCGGGAGCGAGTCGCGAGACATATCAGGCAGATAGGCGAACGACGAGCGAGCACGCGACAAAGCAGATAGGCTGCGCAGTAACTTTTGCAGAGCTTCCTTATCTCTTCTTTGAACAAACTTTAAGCGAATGAATGTGATTGCGGCCCCTCTCTACCTCCGACAACAAACCACGACAATTTCGACCGCCGCGCCCTCGCTGTTGCGGACGCTTTTTCTTCACCACGATGGGATCGTCATCGGAGCCACGATCCGTGCCTTGGAAAAACCTGGCCTCCTGACACACCTCGTCAGTCACCGGCGCGTGACGTTCCGGGAGCTTTTGGACCGCTATCCATGCAACCCCGGCTACCTTCATGTCGCGCTTCGGTGTCTCGCGCTGCAAGGCTGGATCGCGCAAGCAGGCGTTCCCGGAAGCGATACGCTGGTCTTCGAGGTGACGCCGCTCGGCGAGATCGCGGCAAAAACCTTTCCGCTGTATGCCGAGGTCGCGGAGTTTGCCTATTCGGGGATCCCGATGGAACGGCATCTCTTTCATCAAAGGGATCTCGACTCTGCGAGTGCCGAGCACTACGCCCGGCTATCCAGACGCTGCATACAAAACTGGGATCTCGCCGTGGGCGATCCGGCGGACCAAGGTTCGAGGCTCAATGAGACCATCCGCACGCACCTCGACGGCATATTGGTTGGTTCCTTCATGATCGCAGCGAAGCTGCGCGGTTTGCTCAACGGCGATAACTTCGCCTATGACGGACTTCCCGGACCGCACGACAACCTCCGCGCGGGCCTCGCGCTAATCGAGCACTTGGGATGGGTGCGGGCGGAGGGACGGCGCTACCTGTTCACTGAGCTTGGGCGTGTGGCGTGCGAGTTCACACTCCATTACGGGCTCACGCTCTCGTATTGGCCGATGTTCTGCCAGTTGCCAAGCCTCATCTTCGACTCTTCCCAACACGTCACTCATGTCGCGCCAGGCCACGAGGAGACGCATGTCGATCGCAGCCTGAACGTGCTGGCAAGCGGTGTCGCACACCGCCCCTATTTCGAGGATTCCGAGCAGATCCTGATCGCCATCTTCAATCGGGAGCCGCTTGCAGAGCAACCGCGCTTCGTGGCCGACATGGGCTGCGGCGATGGGATCTGGCTCAAACGCACCTATGAGATCGTTGCGGCCAAGACTCTGCGCGGCCGGCACCTGGACGAATATCCGCTCTAGACCGCCGGGGTTCCGCACATCACCCTCTTCGGCGACGTGACCGATCCCACGCTTTTCGCGCAGGCCTTGGGCGAGCGCGGACTAGCGATTCTGGACGGTCTGCATATCCGCGCTTTCATCGATCACAATCGGCGTTTTACGGAACCGCGGGATAGAGCGAGCGCGGAGAAACGCCTAGTTTTATCCACGGGGGCTTATGCCGGCGAGACCGGCAATGCGATTCCGAATCGACTACTGGAAGAAAACCTGGTCGAGCATCTCCGGCGCTGGGCGCCATTCATCTGCAAACATGGCCTCATCGTCATCGAGGCTCACAACGTCTATCCTCCGATCGCCGCCGAGTACAACGGCAAATCCCACGCCACGGCCTTCGACACCTATCACGGGTATTCGAACCAATACCCTATCGACTACGAAGCGTTCATGTCGCTTGCGGAGGAGGCGGGTTTCCGCACCGTCGCCCATGAGCAAAGGGTATACCCCTCGCGGCTTCCGTTTGTCGCCATCAGCCTTAACCGCTTCAAGACCCCCGGCCCAATCGCGATCGCGGCAGCCCACCCGCCGGCCCGGCGAGACGGTACGAGCTGGCGGCCCGGCGGATCGGAGGACACCCTCGATGGCGAAGCCTTGCACCGCTTTCTCTATCACGACGGCGATCTCACTCGCCCGCGGCGCTGGTGCGCAAGCAGCACCGGTATGCTGGTACATGGCTTACTCGAAGACATCGAACGGCGGCTTGACCGTTGCCTCAACCCGAGCCGTACATCGCGGCAACTTATACTGGCCGACTACGGCGCGGGCACTGGCCTCGCGACCTTGGAGCTGATCAAGGGCCTCCACGAAACGGGTTTGATGCAGCGAATGCAGCGTAACGGCATCAACTTCAAGCTGCTGCTTTTCGATTTCCCTGGCGGTTGGTTCGCCAAGGCCTTTGATCTGCTCAACGCCTTCACGTTTATCGACTTTCATTCGCTCACGGATCCGGGCACCGGTAAGATTCGGCTCATTTCCGACATCATCGCCCCGGAATCGGTGGACATCGTTTATGCCAGCATGGTGTTGCACCTCGTACCCCCGAAGGCGATACCAGCGTTGATCGATAGCTTCGCCGACGTGCTGCAACCGCACGGGAGCTTCTATTGGAACAGCCCGGACACGGCGCCGGCCTCAGCGCATTCCGAAGTCATCCACGCGCCGAATCGCGCATTGCGGCGGGTGCTCCTCGATGTCATCGACACGGAGTTGCGAATGCTTCAAGTGCTTTCCAAGGTTCCGCTGGATCAACGCGGCGCCTTCGCGGACCTGCCGCAACGACTCGCCGATCTCCGACGATCCCTCACCCCGGAGCGGCGAGCGGTAGCAAAAGCACGCGCGGACAAACAGATCTTGGCGGTCCCGACCCCTGTCGAATATATCGAGGGCTTGTTGAATAAACGCTTCGACGGCGGGTTCGCGACCATGGTATCGGTGCTGAGCGAAGACGATGCGCTCGCCTTGGCACTACTGCCCGCGAACCAACGTTATTTCAACGAAATCGAGGATGCGGAGCTACGCTGTAAGCTAATTACCTTGCTACTCCGTTACGAGGTCCTGCCTCGATTCCGCGCGGGACCGGCCGGGAATGCCGTCGGCCTTAATCTCCACTGGACGTATGGTGAGCATGTAAAGAATGGCTAAGGAAGCGCTGCAAGACTCTTTAGCTTCTTTCCCGCGAGGAGAGGACCGTAGGATGCGGTTAAGGTCGCCCCGTATTAAGGAAGCTCTGCAAAAGTGTCGCGAGCAAGCCCAGATGCGCGAAGCCGCGGAGCGAGTCGCGAGACATATCAGGTAGATAGGCGAGCGACGCGCGAGTCCTTAACATTGACTCAGCCTCAAATTTAGCATAAGAGCACCACTCGTCTCCCCAGTTGCCCCAGCATGTCTGTTAAGGAGGAAACAAAGATATGAGAAAGCATCAACTTAGCTTCATAATTCTCGCTTCGCTGACTCTCGCCTCACTGTGCCTTGCCCAATCTAGTCAAGAGAGGAAAGACAGTTCCGCGTCTACCGGCTCGCACACGGCACATGTAGTCCTCACCCCCGATCAGGTCAAGTGGGGACCTGCTCCACCGTCGCTACCCCCAGGCGCCCAACTCGCAGTCTTAGAGGGTGATGTGTCGAAAGCCGGTGCGCCGTTCACCCTCCGTGGAAAGTTCCCGGACGGCTACAGAGTCCCGCCACACTGGCACCCGACGGACGAAAGGATCGTAGTCCTTCAAGGCGCACTTGGGATGGGGGTGGGGGAGAAGTTCGACCAGGCGACGGGCCATGAGCTGCCGGTCGGATCGTATGCGCTGATGCCTAAAGGAGTGAGACACTTCGTTTGGGTTAAGGGCGAGACCGTGATTCAGGTATCGGGTATGGGACCGTTTGAGATTAACTACGTGAATCCTGCCGACGACCCGCGTAAGGTGCCGAAGGAGTAAGGAACAGACCGTAGCCTATACCTGTCTGGTATCCGCGAGGGATTGCGAGCGACCCCGTATGAAAAACCGTGGTGCGGCAATCATAATTGCCCACCACCCATACCCGAGCCCAGGTCGGCCGGTTAGCGCGCGAGCTCTCGGACAAGCTTTTTCCAGTCGACTTCCGTCGGCGGTGAGTGGTGTTGGTTTCTCAGAACGTCAGCGGCCCGTCATGGCACTCGTGCCCGGAATGGCCGAGCAATCTTACTCCGTGGTGCGTCAATCGACGAACAGATCGGGCAGCAAATTCTTCGTGCCTGGCACCACCCCATAGCGCGCGAGATCGATGACGCCCTCGGCGGCGAGCACCTCCTCGTCGATGTAGAGATTGCCGGTATGCTTGCGGCTGTCGCGGGTCAGGATGATGTATGCGGCGTCGGCGAGGATCTCCGGCGTGCGACAGCGGTTGGGATCGACGCCGGGGATCATCACCAATGCGGCGGTGTGAATGACCGTTCGCGGCCAGAGCCCGTTCACCGCGATGCCGTCGGCGCGGAACTCCTCCGCCATGCCGATCACGCCCATGCTCATTCCGTATTTCGCCATCGTGTAGGCGGCGTGATGCTTGAACCACTTCGGGTTCAGGTTGAGCGGCGGCCCGAGATTGAGGATGTGCGGATTGCGGCCGGCCTTCGCCGACTGCTTGAGGTAAGGGATGCAGGCCTGCGAGCAGCAATACGTGCCGCGCACGTTCACGCCGAACATCAGGTCGAACCGTTTCATCGGCGTCTCGAGCGTGCCGGTGAGCGAGATCACACTCGCGTTGTTGACCAGGATGTCGATGCCGCCGAAGTGCTCCGCGCAGCGCTTCGCCGCCTCGGCGACTTTGGTGTCGTCGCGGATGTCCACCGGTATCGGCAAGCCTCGCCCGCCCGCGGCTTCGATCTCTTCGGGTTCGCACCGTCGCGCGCGGCGCGCAGTGCGATCGCCTTCCCGATGCCGCGCGACGCGCCGGTGATGAACAGCGTCTTGCCGGCGAGGCTCATAGCACCTCCGATTGATCTACTCTCTCAGCCGAACTTCGAGAAATCCGGCTTCCGCTTTTCGAACGCTATGGCGGCTCTTGGAGACCGTGGTCCTTAAGACCGCGGTGCACCGGGTGCAGGTCGAAGCCGGCGAATCGAATGTTATTTTCGTTTCTACAACAGCGAACGCCGCCATCAAAGCCCTGGTAGTCAAGTGCCCACTTCGATGGACGCCGCATGCCCCAAGCGGCATAATAAGAAGTGTAGATTTCACTTAAATCCCTGTCCGAAATTTGGGGTGCATTTCTGCATATTGTAGCATGCAATAGTACGGCGTTTCGTGAAGTGTTTTCTGCCCGACGTAGCCGCATTAATTTTCTGTGCGAATAGCATTTCTAGAGAACGAATATGACAGACGAACGCGAGCGCCTCCGGCAACTGATCGAGCAGAAATGCTTAATAACTAGCCAAGGCTTTACCCTTAGCACGGGGGGAAAGTCCGGATTCTATTTTGACTGTAAGGCGGTTACTCTCGAAGGTGAAGGACTGGCTCTCATTGCATCCGAAGTTCTTCTAGAAATAGAAGCGCTCCCGAAGCGTCCTCCGGCAATCGGAGGAATGACGATGGGCGCTGATTTCATCTCAGCCGCGGTTGCGTTGATGGCCTACCAGAGAGGTCTTAGTACCGTTCACGCTTCGATAGTTCGAAAAGAGCCAAAAAAGCACGGAACGATGAACAAGATCGAAAATCAGCTTCCAATAGGGACATCGATCGTCGTGGTTGATGATGTAATCACAACTGGATCATCAACCATTAAAGCGTGCGAGGAATTCTCTGCTGCCGGTTATGAGATCGTTGGCATCATCGCAATCGTCGATCGCGAGGCAGGCGGAAAACAGCGACTCGAGCAGTCGTATAGCCACGTACGCGCGCTTTTCCAAAAGAGCGATTTTCCAGCCCTAACACAGAACTCCGGTTCTAAAGGTACGCAACCAAAGCGCACCGCTGCTTGATGCTTCGGGCTGCACCCTCCACTCTAGTCCTATATATGTACGTTAAGACGACGGCGTGATATCCGCTTTTCCGTTGACCGGATCAGCCGGCGCACTCTCTTTCCTCGTGGCCTGCCAGGTCCCCGGACAACCGTTGATATCTTTCCAACTTCCCCCGCCCTTGGCCGCCGACAGCAATCCCTCGAAGGTCGCCGCATCGTAGCCTTCGTAGGTGAATTCGCCTTCCATTTTCCCGGAGTCCTGGATCACGCCTTCAAGCGCATACGCATAACCGGAGTTATCGGTGAGGTTACCGCTTACTTTGCCGCCTTTAATCGTGAGGGTTCCGCCCCCAATCCCGTAGCCGCAACTTTCGTGCTCGCCGGGACGCGCGGTCTTGGTGCCGCCCCCGACTTGCCACGCGCCGTCGAATTTGCTGGTGGTGATCATCGCGGAGTTGGCGTTGATGTCGCTGCAACCGCTCAAAGCGCCGCACATAAGGAATGATACCGGCATTATAGTTTTCATGCTCGTACTCCGCTGAAGTTCTTGGTTTAAAAATGTGTTTTCTCAACGCGCTAAGACGGCGACAGACTCGCGACCCTCGAAATCGCCGCCGTTTGGGTCCGCTCCGCGAGCGCCATCGGCACCTTGTAAATATCGAAATGGCCCGAGGCGTCGTAGCTCTTGTACATCTCTTGCAACTCGTACATCCATACGCCAAAGAAGAATGCGAGATCGATGAGATCGCGGCGATTTACCGCGGTCCAGCGGATCAATCGCCAGAAATGGGCGCGCTGCGGGCCTTTGAGCCCGACGGAATAGATGATCCGCCCAATGATGCCCAGGTACCGCCGTACCAGCGTGAGGGTCCACGGCGCGGTGAGCGGCAATTGGCCTAAGTACTGTGTTCGGTAATCCTGCAAGAACGCCGTCGCCCGCTCGAACACATGTTCGGGCGCGCACAGGTGTGTCAGTATTTGCTTGTAACCCGCGCTCAAGGTCCGAGCATCCATCTTCGGCACGATATTGGTTTGGCTCTCGTGAAAATCGAACTCGTAGATGAGCCGTCCTTCGCGCTTCATGCGATCGTATAGCTCGGTGCCGGGAGGCGCCTTGAGCACGCTGACCCCGGCGATGACGATTCCGCAGTCTTGGATGAAATCGATCTGGCGCTGGAAAATCGCCGGGGTGTCCGTGTCGAAACCGACGATAAATCCGGCCGTGACGATGAAGCCCGAGCGGTGTAGTTGGCGGATGCTGTCGAGCAGGTCGCGGCGCGTGTTTTGCCGTTTCTTGCAAGCGATCAGGCTGTCCTCGTCAGGTGTCTCCACACCCACGAAGATATGCCGGAAGCCGGCGTCCAACATCAATTGCATGAGCTCCGGATCATCGGCCAGATTCACCGTCAGCTGGGTGGCAAAACCGACGGCGCGCTGCTTGTGCCGGCGCCACTCGATCAAGGCGGGCAATAGATCGGTTTTTAAGAGCTTCTTGTTGCCGATGAGGTTGTCGTCGGCGAAGACGACCAGATCGAAGCGGTCCAGATCCCCAAGCGCCTCAAGCTCGGCGATGATCTGCGCCGAGGTCTTGGTACGCGGCCGCCGGCCGAAGAGGGCCGTCACGTCGCAAAAGTCGCATTGATAGGGGCAACCGCGCGAATACTGGACGATCGCGAACCCGTATTGACTCAGGTCGACCAGCTCCCACAATGGGACCGGGGTCGTATGGACATCGGCCATCTCGGGCGAAGTGTAGATAGGCTTGGGACAGCCCTCTGCCAAATCGGCGAGGAATCGCGGCAGCGTCACCTCGGCTTCGTTGAGCACGAAATGATCAACGCCCGGAAACGCGGCGTACTCGTGCGTAAACAGTGGGCCACCCGCAACCACTTTGGCGCCCGCCGCCTTGCAGCGCCGGATCAGCGCTCGCGCGGCGGTGGCTTGGACATTCATGGCGCCGATGAAGACATAATCCGCCCATTTGAGATCCTCGTCGGCAAGCTTATTTAAATTGAGATCGATGAGGCGCTTATTCCACTCCTTGGGCAACATGGCGGCGACGGTAAGCAATCCGATCGGGGGATAACTGGCTCGTTTTCCCGATATCCTGAGCAAGTTGCTCATCGACCAGAAGGCGTAGGGCATCTTGGGGTAGACCAGTAGGATATTCATGTGCTCCTCCACCTTGGCTTATAATTAGTATCGTTATCCGGCCGCGCCCCGCGGCTTGCCCGTGCACAGGCGATCAAGTGGCATTGAAACCATAAGCGTATCCCTATCGCTGCTTCATTCCAAGCCCCCGCTCAACGAGCTGCTTCAAGTATAAAGCGCGCGCAACGCCGCGATGCGCTCCTCCATCGGCGGATGGCTCATAAACAGCCGTGCGAGGCCCGAGGGCTTGCCTGCGATCCCGAAGGCCTCGAGCTGTTCGGGCATGGGATCTTGCTGAACCGAAGCGCCTAGGCGTTCCAAGGCCCGAATCATCTTGTCCCGCCCGGCCAGCTTGGCCCCGCCCGAGTCGGCGCGAAACTCGCGCCAGCGGCTGAACCACATCACGATGATCATCGCCAGTACGCCGAGCACCATCTGGGCGATTATCGTCGTGATCCAGAAGCCCGGACCATGCCCGGGTTCATTGCGAAACACGGCCCGATCCACCAACTGGCCGATGACCCGCGAGAGGAAAAACACGAAGGTGTTGACCACGCCTTGGATCAAGGCCAAGGTAACCATGTCGCCATTGGCTACGTGCGACATTTCGTGCCCCAGCACGGCCTCCACCTCCTCGCGCCGCATCCGCTGCAGCAAACCGGTGCTGACCGCAACCAGCGCATGATTGCGATTGGCGCCGGTGGCAAAGGCGTTCAAGTCCGGGGAGTCATAAATCGCCACCTCGGGCACCCCGATCTCGGTCTCGCGCGCCTGGCGCGTCACGGTATCGAGCAACCACGTCTCGGCGCCATCGCGGGGCTGCTCGATGACTTGCAGCCCCAGCATGCGCTTCGCGGTCCATTTCGAGATCAACAAGGAAATGATGGAACCGCCCATGCCGAATACACCCGCCATGATCAGTAGTCCGTTCAGGTTCATCCCGACCCCCTGGCCGGCCAAGTACGCTTCGATGCCAAACAGCTTCACGATGATGCCGAGCAACAGCATCACCGCGAGGTTGGTTATCAGAAACAACACGATACGTATCATGGGTGATCCTCCTCTTGCGGGAAAGTAGTTGCGGGTAACGGGCTCCAGGTTCAAGGGCCCCGCGCGCCCGTCGCGGTTTGCATAAAGGAATGCCGATGCTAAGCCGATAGTTATTCCCGCAGGACGGCTCCTCCCCCTCCCCGCTCATGTCCGTCCTGCTTTGGCCGGGGTTCGCCCCGGCCATTTTTCTTCTCAGGAAGCCCTGCAAAAGTTACTCCGCAGCCCATCTGCTTTGTCGCGTGCTCGCTCGTCGCTCGCCTATCTACCTGATATGTCTCGCGACTCGCTCCGCGGCTTCGCGCAGCTGGGCTTGCTCGCGACACTTTTGCAGAGCTTCCCTCATTCCCCTGCTTGCTGCGCCAGCAGCGCCGAGACATTCTGGAAGCCCCTCGGAAGCCGGTTACCGCTGCGGCCGCGCTCACCAACATACGCCGGGAGATCCGCGGGCGCGAGGGTAAGGTGGCGCTGACCGGCACGCACGACCAAGGACGTACCCGCGGGAACGACCGTGACCGCGGTAACATAATCCTCTCTCGACACCACCTTGGCGCTCGCGATATGGACCATTTTCAAGCCTTTACCCTTGGCAAGCTCGGGAAGCTCCTTCAAGGGGAACACCAAAAGACGGCCCGCTTTCGTGGCCGCGGCGACGCGGTCGCCGCTGATGTCATGGACGGCCGCGGGCGAGAGTATGCGCGCGGCGCGCGGGAGCGTGAGCACTGCCTTGCCGGCCTTGCCGCGTTCGACAATCGGCGCGCGGCGCGGATCGCCGTAGCGCTTCGCGTCGTCCAGAATCTCGGCGCGAATCTTCTGCTCCTCGAGTCTCGCCAAATTCCGGAGTTTCAAGGCGAGACCCAGCCCTGGTCGAGCAGATAGTTTCGGGGTTCCTCGCCGAAGCTCGCGATGTCCAGCGTCGGGCGGTGCCGAAATCGCAGTCCACCTCCTCAACATACTCTACTGCCGCGGCATCGTTGTAACCACCATGACCAAACTGCCTCACCGTAGAAATTCAAAATAAACAAAGGCCTTCACCACGACTGCACGCCCGCAGAAGGAACATCCAGTTTAGCACCTGGCACCGATGAATGGCCCCAAAAGTCCCCCGATCCTCGACCGAGATCTCGCGTCGCTCTCGCGTGTTTGAGATCCCCCAGGCTCAGCTATACTCTGATGCGCGACGAAAAAGGTATTTAAAATCCCTATTCGCGCTATGCAGCAGCGGTTCCGTCCGTCACGTCGGAGCAACTGTCTGGCCCACTGGCGTAGCGGAGCCGCTGCGGATCTCGGCTCGTACCAACTCCACCAACTTCGCCTTCAATCGTGTGAACTCGCTCTCGTAGCGCAACTCTGGCTGTCGGGATCGTGGCAGCCCGACTCGAAGCACCTCACGAATTCCTTTTGGGGACGTTCCGAAGACGAACACGCGGTCAGAGAGAAACACCGCTTCTTCAAGGTCGTGCGTCGCCACCACCGCGGTGCGCGTCCTGTCGTTCAATAGGCTCAGAAGCATATCCTGCAGGTCGTACCTGCGCTCCGTATCGAGGGCTGCGAAAGGTTCATCAAGAAGTAGCACATCTGGTTGCGCGGCAAGGACTCGCGCGATACCGACGCGTTGCATCATCCCGACAGACAACTCGAACGGGTACTTGTCCTCCTGCCCTTCTAGTCCAACGCGCTTGAGCCACTCCTTCACTGCCACCTGCTGCTCTGACTTGCCGGCGCCCTGCATCCTTGGACCGAACGCGACGTTCCCTCGTACGGTGAGCCAAGGAAAGAGGCAGTGTTCCTGAAAGACTAGTCCACGTTCGTGGCTCGCGCCTCGTATTTCTACTCCACGCATCAACGCACTGCCAGACGACGGCCTTAGAAACCCACCAAGCACCGCCAGTGTCGTCGTCTTCCCGCAGCCGCTTGGCCCGACCAGCGAAATGACCTCACCGCGCTCGACATCGAAGGACATCTGTTCAAAGACGGGACTTAGGGGAGTGCCGAATGCGACGGAGACGCCCCTGAACTCCAACTCCTTCATAGCCATCCCTGATCTCTGCGCCTATGACTCCCGTGGTCGCGACCACGGCCAGAGTATCAGACTTACTTTGGTAACGGCCCAGTCGGTGAGAAAAGTCAGTAAACCGAGCACGACGAGCGCGGCGACCATGCGATCGGCGCGAAAGACAAGATGCGACACCCATATCCGATAGCCCAGGCCGCTATCTGCACCCGCTAGCTCTGCCGCGACGACGCAGAGGTACCCAATCCCAACTGCGACTCGGACGCTGCCGACGATGCTAGGAACGAGTGCAGGGAGGACGACGGAGGCAAATACATCGAATCGCGACGCGCCTAATGACTTCGCCGCCCAGATGAGCCGGGGATCTATGTTCCTAGCGGCCGCATGCGTGGCTACCCAGATCGGGAACACGATCCCCCACACGATGAGTACGAGCTTTCCCGTTTCGGCCACCCCGAACCAGAGGAGTACAAACGGAACCACCGCGATCACCGGTATCGCCCGAAGCAACTGCATCAGGATCCCGATCGTGTCGTAGAGAGATGCCATTTCGTCCAGTTCCCACACCCAGGCAGACAGCAAGCGGGGTTCCAAGCGCCATGCCCATCAACACTCTTTTAGCGCTGGCCCACGCATCTGCGGCGAGCACCCCGTGAGACGACATCTCCCAAAGGGCGAAAACGACCGCGTTCGGTGAGCCGATCACTCGGTCGACACTGTCCTGCAGTGACAGCAATTGCCACGTACCGGCGAGGGCAAGCAGAAAGCCTATGCGTCGCATGATCTTGCCACTCAGTTCCCGGCTTGCGCATTGGGCGAGGCCCCACCAACGTATATGCGACTCAATGCCTCCAACGCCCTCACTTGTTCCGGATCCTTGGTTATGTAACCTCTCAGAGGGACAGGCCGGTTGGTCAGGAGACGATCGTGAAAGAAGACGACACCCATCCGGTCATCTACTAGGAGAATCCCGAGAGGTACCTCGTAGTTGTCTCTGTGCTTAAGATCCCCATCGTCGTTCGCCAAGCAGTTGGGGAACCTGTGGACCGTACAGTTATTCATCTGGTTGAGGCTCTGGAGAAGGTCTCGAGCAAGATCCTCGCTTCTGCGACGGTATGACAACGCACGGGTTTCGCCGGCTTCCAGCCCGGGGGAGTCTCCGAGGCCGAGCTCCTTGCAGCGGTAGAAGAGTTGGGCGTCCTGGTCGTTCAAGATCGCTAAAAACACATGACCCGGCTCACCGCATTCGCTCTCGTGCCGAAGCCCTTCAAGAGCCCCTATCATTGCCCGGTGGAAGCCGTCGATGGCTCCAGCATCATTGTTGGCGACACAGGCAGCGTATCCCAGGTTGGGAGTTAGGGTAACAAAGATAAGCTTCGTCCGCACAAGCTGGAGGGCGTCTATCGCATGTTTCATGAGTTCCTTCTCACCGGTGAACACTGTCTGAATTTGAACAAGAACTGCAAGCGAGACACCGAGCGACAGCATCCCGGCAACGCCGACGACCAGCCCGATTATTAACGAGGCGTCCAGCGCGTCGGCGCCAGTGTCCGGACGCATCATGGGGTAGAAGGCCGCAGGCAGCACGATCGCGATCAGGCTCAGCCCGTAGGGAAGCATAGCGGCATGGTAGCCGTCGACAGTGGGCAGTACCCGGCCATCTTTGTCCTGCCACAGCGCAAACCAGAGACTGGCTGCGCCAATTAGCCCCACGGCGATTGTCCCGACAAACCAGTCCCACGCGGCGTTCCGGAACCAAAAGTAGCAAAAGAGCGCGACGGCGATGACGTACCAAGCAGCACAGACGATCGAGTATGCAGGCCACTTCCGGCTTGGGTTCACGCTGGCACCCCTCTAATGGTGTTCTTGTCCCTACCGACGTATCGTCACGCACGTGGGACACACGGCGCGGAGCAGCGAGGGATCCACAAGATTCGCGAAGTCGATTTGACGATTTGATGCTTGTTCAGACCGGATGGCCCACGCGGCTTCTCCGCTCATGGTCTCCAAGAGGCTTGGCGGCAGCGAAACGCTGAAATCGTGATCATCCCAGATCGCTTCAAGGTCGCGAACGCCCATTTCGCTGTATTGAGCCACTGTTGGAACGGCGTGTTTCGTATCATTGGCAATCGCAAGCGAAGCCTTGTGCAAGGAGGATACAAACTTCTCCAGCTGCTGCCGATCGTGCCTGATGGTGTCTGGCAAGGTGACAAGCACGAAGAACTGCGTGTAGAGCCCACGACTGTCGATGATGTCGAGTTCCTCTTCGCGGAACTGGCGCGGGCCGTGGACGCGTATGGTTCCCAGGAGAAAAATCCGGCGATCGAACCGTTCACGAAGGCGGCGACGAGATCCTGAGCCTGGATGTTCAGCGTGACCACATCACTAGTAGTCAGTCCTTCGTTGGAGAGGTAGCGCTCCATCCAGTATTGGGCGGCTGTCCCCATTGGCACTCCGTAAGTAGGCTTAATACTCGTTTTAGTAGGCGCGCCGTCGCGGGCTGCCGGCGCGCTGCGACGAACGAACTTGTGCGGGGATTGCGCTACAACGGCTAGTACATCGTTACTGTAATATCTTTACACATATGCCTGCTGGTGTCATGATGTCCTCCCGAGTCCTCTCGGGAGTCGGACATGACAGGAAAAACCAA
>MUGK01000102.1 GCA_002007425.1 Chromatiales bacterium USCg_Taylor
TCTATCACGGCATCTCATTCGCCGATGGCATACGAAAAAATGACGACACCATCAGAAAGGCCGCCTGAACTTATTTACACACCTCTTGACGGAAGCTCATCGATCTGGCGTTGACAGCATGCCGTGAGATAGGTAACGTCGTTGTCGCGATTTACCCGGCGGTTCGTCTACTTGGAGACGCGGATTTACGCGATCTATTAGGATCAACCGTTAGGGCTTTGTTTAGATATTGGAGTATTCCGAGGCAAGCGTGGATACGAGATTTCCTAGAATCGAGCGGCTACCGCCGTATGTGTTTAGCACCGTCCAGGAGCTCAAGATGGCGGCGCGCCATCGGGGCGAGGACATCATCGATTTCGGGATGGGAAACCCGGACCAAGCCACGCCGCAACATATCATCGATAAGTTGGTCGAAGCCGCCCAGCGTAACGATACCCATCGCTACTCGACATCGCGCGGGATCCCGCGTCTGCGCAAGGCGATCTGCGATTGGTATAAACGCCGCTACGACGTTGACCTGGACCCGGAAACGGAGGCCATCGTGACCATCGGATCCAAGGAAGGATTGGCGCATCTGTCCATGGCCATCGTCAATGAGGACGATACGGTACTGGTGCCGAATCCCGCCTATCCGATCCATCCGTTTGGCTTTATCATCGCCGGCGCCGGCGTGCGGCATGTACCCATCGGGCCGGGGATCGATTTCTTCGCGGAATTACAGAAGGCCATCCGCGACTGTTGGCCGAAACCGAAGGTGCTGGTCCTCAACTTCCCGAGCAATCCGACCACCCAATGCGTGGAGCTGCCGTTTTTCGAGCACGTCATCGCCATCGCGCGCGAGCACGGAATTTGGGTCATTCAAGACCTCGCCTACGCGGACTTGGTTTTCGATGGTTATAAGGCGCCTTCCATCTTGCAAGTGCCGGGCGCCAAGGACATCGCGGTGGAGTTCTTTTCGCTCTCCAAGAGCTATAACATGCCGGGTTGGCGCGTAGGTTTCATGGTGGGTAATCCCCTCTTGGTGAAGGCATTGGCCCGGCTCAAGTCGTATTTGGACTATGGGACTTTCACCCCGATTCAAGTAGCTGCTATCGCGGCCCTGGAAGGGCCGCAGGACTGTCTTACCGAGATCAGGCGCATGTACTGGCGCCGCCGCGACGTGCTCTGTGAGGGGCTCAACGCCGCCGGCTGGAGCGTCGAGAAACCGCGCGGAACCATGTTCGTTTGGGCGCCGATTCCGGAACCTTATCGGAGCTTGGGTTCCTTGGAGTTTTCCAAGAAACTTCTCTTGGAAGCCAAGGTGGCGGTCTCGCCCGGGATCGGTTTTGGCGAGTACGGCGATCAGTACGTACGCTTCGCGCTCATCGAGAACGAGCACCGGACCCGGCAAGCGATCCGGGGGGTCCGCGAGATATTGCGCAAGGGCGACGCGATGCCGGTGCGTTCAGTCCATGGCTTGTAGCTTTATGGCCAGCTGGTCACGCTGGAACCACGTATTCAAAGCGGTCCTTTGAAGTGCAGGACTTGATACCCGTACAAGTCGGGCTCCTCGGCCTCGGCACCGTGGGCGGCGGGACCATCCAGGTCTTGCGCCGCAACCGGGATGAAATCACCCGCCGCGCCGGAAGGGCGATTGAAGTCACCTGCGCGGCCGCGCGCGACCTCGATAAACCCCGCGGCCTGCCTCTCGATGGGATTGCAATTACGAGCGATCCTCTGACGCTCATTAACGATCCCGAGATCCGGATCGTGGTCGAATTGATTGGCGGCGTTGAGCCGGCCCGTACCCTGGTGCTCAAGGCTATCGCGAACGGCAAGCACGTGGTAACGGCGAACAAAGCCTTGATCGCAATCCACGGCAACGAAGTGTTCCAAGCCGCCCAGGAGCGAGGCGTGATGGTGGCTTTCGAGGCCGCCGTGTGCGGCGGAATACCGATCATCAAGGCGATCCGCGAAGGGCTGGCCGGGAACCGCATCGAGTGGCTCGCCGGGATCATCAACGGGACCGGGAATTTCATCCTCACCGAGATGCTGGATAAAGGCCGCGATTTCGAGACCGTGCTGCGCGAGGCGCAACGCCTCGGCTTCGCGGAGGCGGATCCGGTCTTTGACGTCGAGGGCATCGACGCCGCGCACAAGCTCACGATCCTGGCCGCGATCGCCTTCGGCATTCCCCTGCAGTTCGACAAGGTGTATACGGAGGGGATTAGCCAAATCACGCAGGCTGACATTGATTACGCGGAGCAACTGGGTTACCGGATCAAACACCTCGGGATCGCGCGCGATGCCGGAGACGCCATCGAGCTGCGGGTGCATCCGACCTTGGTGCCGCGGCGGCAACTGCTTGCCAATGTCATGGGGGTGATGAATGCGGTGCTGATCAAGGGCGATGCCGTCGGCCAGACCTTGTATTACGGGGCCGGCGCCGGCGCCGAGCCGACGGCCTCGGCGGTGGTGGCCGATCTCGTGGACGTGGTGCGTACGCTCACCTCCGATCCGGAGAACCGCGTACCGCATCTGGCCTTTCAACCGGCCGCCCTATCGAACCGCCGCGTGGCTCCCATGGACGCGGTCGCCACGGCCTATTACTTGCGCATGCACGCGGTGGATCAGCCCGGAGTCTTGGCGGACATCACGCGCATCTTCGGTGACCTTCGGATCAGCATCGAAGCGATCCTGCAGAAGGAGCCGGTGCCGGGCGAACCGCATGTCCCCATCATTTTCCTAACGCACCGCGTGCGGGAGCGCTCCATGAACGCGGCCATCGAGCGCATCGAGGCCTTGGAGTCGGTGACAGGCCGGGTGACGCGCATTCGCCTGGAGACGTTCGCTTGATTTTAGAACAAGCCATGACGCCCTACACCGGACTCATAGACCGTTACCGCCGGCGCTTGCCGATCAGCGATGCTGTGCGCATCATCAGCCTCTGCGAGGGGAATACGCCGCTCATTCGCTTGCAGAATATTCCCGAGGTCATCGAGCGCGATGTCAAAGTATATGTCAAATACGAGGGGCTGAATCCGACCGGTTCTTTCAAAGACCGGGGGATGACCGTGGCCGTCACCAAGGCGGTGGAGGAGGGCAGCCGCGCGGTGATCTGCGCCTCGACGGGGAACACCTCCGCTTCCGCGGCGGCCTATGCCGCCCGTGCAGGGATCGCGGCGTTCGTGTTGATCCCCGAAGGCAAGATCGCGCTCGGAAAGCTCGCGCAGGCCATGATGGCGGGCGCGGTCGTATTGCAGATCCGGGGAAACTTCGATGCCGGGATGCGGCTGGTAAAGGAGGTCGCCGCGCGGGCGCCGGTGACCATCGTCAATTCCATCAATCCTTATCGATTACAGGGACAGAAAACCGCGGCGTTCGAGATCATCGAAGCGCTGGGACGGGCGCCGGATTTCCACTGCATACCGGTCGGTAACGCCGGTAACATCACCGCCCATTGGATGGGCTATCAGGAATATGCCCGCGATGGCGTCGCGAAGACCTTGCCGCGGATGTGCGGCTACCAAGCAAGCGGCGCCGCGCCGTTTTTACGCGGACATGCCGTCGATGATCCGGAAACGGTAGCGACCGCCATCCGCATCGGACACCCGCAATCCTGGGATCAGGCTTGGCAGGTAAATAAGGAATCTCAGGGATGGTTTGATGAGTTGAGCGATGAGGAGATCCTAGCGTCCCAAAAGCTCCTAGCAGAAAGGGAGGGTATCTTCTGCGAACCTGCTTCGGCGGCCTCGGTCGGCGGAGCCTTACGCGATCTCGCGAGCGCTAAGATCCCCGCCGGGAGCGTGGTCGTTTGCACCCTCACGGGCCACGGCCTCAAGGATCCTGACATCGCGATCCGGCAAAGCAGCGCTCGGCGCGTGAATGTCGATGCCACGCTCGCCGCGGTGGAGCGGGCGATCATGGACAATATGACTTAAGGGAATGAGGTGCCCTTAAGTGGATCGGTCTACCCGCGGCTGACGGGTCAGTTTCCAGCAGCGGTGGACGTGCGGCCGGCGGGCGAAGTCCAGGGGAATCGTGTCACGGGTGATGTCTTCGATGTCGATCCCGGTTAAGGAAACCCGCAGCTTGAAATGCTTGCTGTTGGTCGAGAACAGCAGCACGCCATCGGCGCTCAGAAGCTTGAGCGCATCCTTGATCAGAGCTTCGTGATCGCGCTGGACGTCGAAGGTTTCAGTCATGCGCTTCGAGTTAGAGAAGGTCGGCGGGTCGAGGAAGATGAGGCCGTAACGTGCTTTGCATTGCGCCGCCTCCTGTATCCATTCCAGGCAGTCCGCCTGAATAAACGCATGCGCACCCGTATCGATTCGATTCAAGGCGAAATTGCGCCGCGCCCACTCGAGGTAGGTGTGCGAAAGATCGACGCTCGTCGTGCTCGCGGCGCCCCCCAAGGCTGCATACACACTGGCGACGCCCGTGTATCCGAACAGGTTCAAAAAATGCCGTCCGGCCGCCAGGGCCTTGACGAGGGCGCGCGTGCCGCGATGATCGAGAAACAGGCCGGTGTCGATATAGTCCGTGAAATTCACCGCAAAGCGATAGCCACCCTCACTGACGGTCACGAAGCGTCCTTCCTCGGCGAACTTCGTATACTGCGCCCGGTCTTTTTTTCGTTGGCGTAGCTTGAAAAACACCCGGTTCTCCGGTACGCCGGTGAGATCGGGAATCACGGCGAGAGCGGCATCTCGCCGCGCCGCCGCTTTGAGCGCGTCGACGGCGGGCGGGGGCGCGTACTCCTGCACATAAACCCAAGACTCTTCGCCCCCGTAGAAGTCAATCGCTAAGGCGTACTCGGGTAAGTCGGCGTCATAGAGGCGGTAACATTCGACTCCCGATCGCCGCGCCCAGCGGGCCAGGGAGCGCATATTCTTGCGGAGACGATTCGCAAACATCTCGACGCCCTGCGCCGCCAAGCTTGCCGGGCGCTCTTTGGTATCCGGTAGCTCGATCGGCGGAGCGGCGGCGCGCTCGGAACAGTGAAACAACGTCAAGGAGCACTCGAGGCCGCCGTTGTACAGCGGGATGGATCTGCTTGCATCCATCCGCAGCCGGTAGAGAAGCTTGGTGTTCTCCGTAAATACCGCCGCGTCCCAGCCCGAAAAATTGCGCCTGAGCGTTTCACCGATCTCGGCATAGAGTCGCGGCAGCTCGCTATCGCCGCCGACCCTGCGTCCGTACGGCGGGTTAACCACGATTAATCCGGCCGTTGGCGCTCTGGGTAAGGCCACTTGCAGTTCTTGCCGTGTGAATTGAACGACGCCGGCTATGCCCGCGCGCTCGGCGTTCTTACGCGCCGACGCTACCGCACGCGGGTCGTGGTCGAACCCGGCGATCGCCGGCATCTTCTTGATGCATTCCTGTTTGCGAGCCTGCGCCTCGTCCTGCAGCCGCTCCCAAAGTGCCTGATCGTGGCCGCGCCAAGCGAGGAACCCGAAACGCCCGCGGATGAGCCCCGGTGCGATGTCCGCGGCGATGAGTGCCGCCTCGATGGGAAGCGTGCCCGAGCCGCACATCAAATCCATGAACGGTTGACCCTCGGCCGCGCGCTGGGGCCAATCCGCGAGCAACAGGATCGCGGCGGCGAGGTTCTCTTTTAACGGCGCTAGCAGGGCTTCGTCCCGGTAGCCCCGCCGGTGCAGGCTCTCGCCGGAGAGATCAATGCTTACCGTGGCCTCGTTTTTATATAGGTAAACGTTGATTCGTAAGTCGGGCCGATCCAAAGCGACCGTCGGCCGCGATCCGAAGAGTTCGCGGAATTGGTCGACGATCGCATCTTTGACCTTGAGCGCTCCGAAATGCGAGTGGGTGAGGAATGAATCGGCGCTATTCAGATCGACGGCAAAGGTGTTGTCAAGACCAAAGTGTTCGTGCCAGGCGATCGCGCGCACGCCATCGTACAGCGCTTCGGGATCGGAGGCCGGAAACTGGCCGAGCCGTAGGATGACCCGCGATGCGACGCGCGACCAAAGGCAAGGGCGGTAGCCGGCTTCAAGCGTGCCCGCGAATGCCACGCCCGCCGATTGAACGCGGATCTTGGTGGCGCCGAGCGCTGTCAGCTCCCGTGCCAGAAGAGCTTCAGTCCCTTTCGGTGTACTCGCGAAAAAACGTAGGATCAATTCAATTCTCTCGCGTTGAAATTAATCAGCGATAAACTCATCGATTGCACAATACTGCGCATTCTAATGTAGCAAGTAGCCCGGAAGGAGCGCAGCGGATTCCGGGGAATTAGGTAGGGTCCTCCATTATCATTTCCCGGATTCCGCCCCTTACGGGGCTTCATCCGGGCTACGATTTCTAATGGGTGACCCCTTACCCCATGCGCGGATGCTGTAATGTCGCACGCCGATCGCCGCGCGGACCTGCTCCAAGAACGGTGAGGGTCGCATTGCCTCCATGGCGCTTCTCCAGTAGCCTGTATCAAGGAACAGTAAACTCCGCGTTTTCCAAAGTTTAGGGCTGGATAGACGGACGATTTCTATATTTCGCCACGGGACCCGGTATCCAATGTCTTGAGGTATATTTGCAGAAGGCTTCCGGTAACCGACCACCGTTGCGGTACTTTTTTTGAACAGAAGATGAACGTTGCGCGGAGCCACGGGGAGCTTACAATGCGTACTAGGTAGTGTTGTTCACAGAGTTCAGGCCGTTGGACGTCGCTGGGCAACCGACCACGAAGACCCTAGCGTTAGAAGGGGAGGCAATTATGACACCCGAGGTCAAGCACAGAGTTGCGGACGTTTATGGTATCAATCGCGACCTCCCGCAGAACTACGTCGCTCGGAAGGAAGTCGACGAGCTTTTCATCAACAGTCTCACGCGCGACAAACACCTTGTGATCTACGGCAGTTCGAAGCAAGGTAAGACCTCCCTTCGGAAGCACTGTCTGACGGAGGATGACTACATAGTGGTCCATTGCTCGAACCGTTGGTCCTTGGGTGACCTCCACGCGGCAATATTGAAGCGCGTCGGATACGAGGTGACGCAATCAACCACGAGAACAGCAACCGGCCGTAACAAGATTCTCGCGTCCTTCAAAGCGACCCTGATGGGTACGGGCATCGAGACTTCCGGGGAGCGTGAACGATCCGTGAGCGATGCTGTGACTAAGCAGCCTTTGGAACTCGACCCAGATGATGTCAATGACATCATTAACGCCCTGCTTGGATTCAAGAAGTTTATAGTTCTCGAAGACTTACACTATCTGTCAATCGAGACGCAGAAGGACTTCGCCGTTGCACTGAAGGCGTTCCACGAACAATCACCTCTCTGCTTCGTCATTGTAGGAGTGTGGCTTGAGGAGAGCCGTTTAACCGTGTACAACGGCGACCTCACCGGTCGCGTCATTGGAATCAACGCCGACCGCTGGAAACTCGAAGAACTGCGGGAGGTTGTCGCTGCCGGCGAATCCCTCCTCAACATCCAGTTCACGCCAGCCTTTCGCCACGCGGTCATCGCGAATTGCTTCGATAGCGTTTACATTGTTCAAGAGGCCTGCTATCAGGCTTGTGTCGCTAAGGGGATCAATTTCACCCAAGATACCCTCACGACTGTCGGAGATGGACTCGATGCAAAAGCAACTGTCTTTCAAGTCAAGCTACATGAAGCGATTCATCCCAGGGTTTACCGGCTTTGACCATCGCATTGAGGATAGTCAGGAGCTTGCGGGTGCAAGCGACAATAGCGACTTTTTTTGGCTTACCGGCGAGGAGGAGGCGCTCGTAGAAACGACGGATGACGGAGTTAAAGCGAGTGGCCACGAGCGCGGCTATGTACAGGGTACGACGCACGCTCGCCCGTCCACCGAAAACCCTGCGCTTGCCACGCCAAGTGCCCGAATCGCAATTAAAAGGAGCCACACCCACCAGTGCACTGATTTCACGTCGCGAGAGGCGGCCAAGCTCTGGGATTTCCGCAATCAGGGTCGAAGTGGTGGTCGGGCCGATGCCTTTCACGCTACCGAGCAGGGCGGCGAGAGCTGCGTGGTGGGTTGAGATATGCCGTTCCATGTTACGCTCGGTGCGTTCGAGTTCCTTCATCAGCGCCTTGATGATCGTCTCAATGCTCTTTCGAGCCGCGCTATGGCTCGTGGTGAGCCGCTGGCGTTCGGCGACTAACATCGACACAAGCTGGCGGCGCCGCACGACGATAGCTTGTAGATGTTGTTGTTCCTCACCGGGCAAGGGCTTGACTATCTTCTCCCGGTCGGGATGGCGCCGGAGGACCTCGGCCAATTGGGCGAGGACACCTGCATCAATCCGGTCGGTTTTCGCGAGGTACCCCATGGCCTTGGCGAAATCACGTGCCTGGCGAGGATTAATGATGGCGACATGAAACCCAGCCGCTTGTAAGGCACTCGCCACGGCCAACTCGTAGCCGCCGGTGGCCTCCATGACGATCAACTCAACGGGATGGGCACTCAACCGAGCGATAAGCGCTTCATGGCCAGAGGTTTCATTAGTGATGGACTGAATATCGCCTGTGGGCCCGAAGGCTACTTCGAGCGTGTCTTTGGCGACGTCGATTCCTACCACAATTCGATCAGACATGTTCTTCGACTCCCCTCCTTGCAAATGCGAATTCAAACGTGATTCCAGCAACTGTACGGGCTCTCGAAGAACGGTCACCGCCGCGCGCCATCGGCTTTTGCACGGGCTTTTGAGCCCCAAGGAATGAGCAGGCTGCACGGCTGTGTCCGAACTCGACTGCACTGTGGAGATGTGGACAATGCGCGTCCGCGCGACGCTTCACCCACAGCCTCCCATAGGTTAACAAGCTTTGATATATTCATACGACGAGCCATGGAAGGTCGAAGACCGAGGCGAGGAGCCCGCGATAGCCGTCCTCTAGATGGACGGCGTAAAGTCATTGAGCGAAGGCACGCGCGAGCGCAAACGAAATGGAAAGATACAAGGAATTATCCGAGAGGTCGTGAACCAACAAACCGGTCGCTACAACTCGTTCATCACTCAGTTCGCCGCGGGGTTTCAGGACACCAGCCTTAAGATGTACCGATGGCTACTTTACCCAGTGTTGACTGCGAGTGCGGCTGACTTACAGCACGGTCTCCGGTACCGCGCCATGCGAGACACTTTACGCGCGAAGCACCCGGAAGGGAATTCACTCAACGTGGGCAACCTGACCCAGGCACTGCAGGCCACTGCTTCCCTCCAGGTCAGGAAGGATATTAAACCTATCATCCTGGATTATGACCAGACGAATCTATCCCTAAACGTCGTGGATCGAGGATTCTTGATCTGGCTGGACAACCAGAACCGAAACGAACTTCTGGAAATGGCGGAGTTGCCTATCTCATGAGGGGACGACGTCCAACCCGAGTTACCCAGCCATGCTTTACCGGATTCCAATGGATGTAATCGACATGTTTGTTGAAATACTCCTGATCGCGCGACGAGCCATGGAAGGTCGAAGACCGAGGCGAGGAGCCCGCGATAGCCGTCCTCTAGATGGACGGCGTAGAGTCATTGAGCGAAGGCACGCGCGAG
>MUGK01000103.1 GCA_002007425.1 Chromatiales bacterium USCg_Taylor
AGATATTCTTGCGTCGGGTGGCGCAGGATAAACTCGAAGCGGCGGCCAATAATCTCGTCTACCTGCAGGATTATCGCAGTGTGCTTTCCGATTATGACACCTATTCAGCCGGGCGGCGTTGCAACAGGAACGGCTTGCCGCCGATAACTTTGCCGCGGCGATTGAGCTGGCGCAATGGAAGCAACGGGTCGGCGAGTGTTGGCCCAAGGTGCGTTTGCAGCTCCTCGACCAACCCAAACCGAGCGTCCGGACGGGAGAGCAACTCAGGTTCTGCGCCGCTGTTCATTTAGGTGGCCTTGCGGTCGAGGATGTGGTGATGGAATGTCTCGTCGGAAGCGAGCGCGACAACTCCCGCAAAGCGGCCTTCGCTGTCGCGTTTTGAGCCGAGCGTATCCCAATTCCTCTGCTATTGGGAGCGGAGGAAGCTCCCACTATAATCACCACGGTTCGGTAAGAAAGTGGTTAATCAATCCAAGCTTATGCCGGAGCTCAGCCAGCGAGCAGGGGATACGCGGTCCGAGGATTTTCGGATGTATCTGGTCATTAGATACATCGCCTATGTCGGGCTTGGCGTGCATATCATCTGCGTTCCGTTATTTTTTGTCCTGGGTGTTCCGGTTCTGGCGGTATTTAATATTTTCAGCAGCGTAGCGTGGTTCGTCGGTTACCTCGCGAATCGACGTAACAATCATGCTTTGGCCATCACGCTACTCACAACCGAAGTCGTCGCACATACCATCGTCGCCGTGTATTGCGTAGGCTGGCATGCCGGATTTCAGAACTATCTCATGGCGGCGATTTCGTTCACGATGTTTAACCGCGCGCTGAAGACGAAACTCATCGTTCTGGAGTGCATCGGGATTGGCGCGCTTTATTGTGCGCTGTACGCGTTATCGATCCGGGCGCCGAACCCTACGCTTGCGCCGGCGCTACTCGAGACCCTTTATTACGCCAATGCCGTTGTCACCTTTGCGGCCCTGGCCATGATGACTTACTTCTTCCGCCAAGCCTCGGCAAGAGCCGAGCAGCGGATCAAGGAACTTGCCGACACCGATCCCCTGACTCAGCTTCCGAACCGGCGCAAGATCGAGGAATTGCTCGAAACCGAGCGCCTGCGGTGCGAGCGGAGCGGCCGGCCCTTTTTCCTCGTCCTGGCGGATATAGACCACTTTAAGACCATCAACGATAGCCACGGTCACGACTGCGGCGATGCCGTGCTGCGCCGTGTCGCGAGCGTGATGCGAAGGACCGTGCGCAAGATCGATATCGTAGGGCGTTGGGGAGGCGAAGAGTTTCTTATCGTGCTGCCGGAAATTTCCCTGGAGCACGCCATCGAGGTGGTGGAGCGATTGCGAAGGGGCATCGAAGCGGCATACCTCGACTTCGCCGGCACGAGGCATTCCGTGACCGTTACCTTTGGGATGACCCGCTACGACCAAGATAGGCCGTTGGAGCTATGCGTCAAGCAAGCGGACGACGCGCTTTATCGAGGAAAACAGCAAGGGCGAAATACCGTGATCGTGGTGGAGCCCGCGTAGCTCGGGAATCGCGGGGCCGACTCGATGCCGCAAATTCGTTCCGAGCGCAGCACGCGGTGAGCCGCTGTCAATCAGGCTTTGCTGAATGCGTCGGGCCACGGGCTTTCCACAGGGCTGCGGCGAATGTCTGAAAGCGCGGATCACTTGCCCAGTCTTCTAGGTTCAGAGAGAGTTTGCGCTGCCAGTTGGGGTGCTCGATTATCGTCCCGGGCAGGTTGGCCTGCTCGGGCTGACACAAGATGTCCTCGGGCTGAACGATCATGACCACGGCAGGCGTACGCGCCAGGTAGATGTGTACGGCACAGGCAAGTTCCGGCGTCATCGCCGGCGGTTGCACGCTGCACTCGACGGGTAGCAGCCCTTCTTGATCGAGAGCCGCAAGCAGCCGTGCCCGATCCTCGGCGCGCGCCGTTACTTGTTGTTCGCGCAGTTCCTCTGAAGGGAACAAGCCAAGCTCTCTGCGAAGCTCCAAATCTCTTCCCCGCCAGTAGCCGCTCAAGCTTGGTAGATCATGGGTGTTCACGGCCACAGCGGCCTGACGCGGATACTCGGCGGGCGGCTTGAAACCGCCTTCGGGCGATTTTTCAAAATAAAGCACGCGGTAAGCGAGGATGCCCGCGGGTTGCAATGCCGCTCGCACCTCATCGGGCACGGTACCGAGGTCTTCGCCGATCACGAGACAGCGGTGGCGCTGGCTCTCCAAGGCCAAAATCCCGAGCAGCTCCTCGAAGGGGTAGTGGACATAAGCGCCGTCCTCCGGCGTACCGCCCGCCGGGATCCAGAACAAGCGCTGCAGGCCCATAACATGGTCGAGACGCAGCGCCCCCGCGTGGCGTGTGTTCGCACGCAAGGCGGCCACGAACGGCGCATGGGCGGCCGCGCGCAGCCGCCCTGGACTGAGCGGCGCGAGCCCCCAATCTTGTCCCTTGAGGTTGAAATCGTCCGGAGGTGCACCGATGCCCGCTTCCAATGCGTACAAGCGCTGATTGGCCCAGGTCTCCGCGCCGCCGCGCTCGACGCCGAGGGCCAGATCTTGGTAAATCCCGATCGCCAAGCCGCGTTCGCAGGCGCGCCGGGAGGCTATCGCGAGCTGCACGTCTGCCTGCCACTGCAGGTATTCAAAGAACTCGACGCGAGCCTCGTTTCGGTCCGCAAACGCTAATACGGCCTCCGAATTCGGATCGCGGTACGCCGCGGGCCAGACAGGCCAGCCCCAGATCTTTCGGTCTTGACGATTAAACGATTCCTGTAAGGTGTCGAAAAGCGCGTGCGTTCGCAATGCCTGACCCCGCTCGGCCCGATACGTTCGGAAGGCGGTTCCACGTTGACTACCCGCATCGCGATGATGCTCGCGAAAATGGCGATAGAGCCGATCGAGAATTTTCATCTTGGCTGTGGCGACATCCTGATATTCGACCAGCTCGGCCGCGCGCGATGCGCGCAGTTGCGCTTGAAACCGCGGTGCGCTGACACACGCTTGCGCGGCCTCGCATTCCAAAAAATCGGGCACGGCTTCAATATCCAGATAAAAGATATTGAGAAATAACCGGCTCGAGGGACTGTACGGGCTGGCATGCGTGGGAGCGTGCGGGAAGAGGGCATGCAAGGGATTGAGACCGATGATACCCGCGCCAAAGCCATCCGCCACTTCGATGACCCGATCGAGATCGGTGAAGTCCCCGATCCCCCAATTCCGCGCCGAACGCACGCTATAAAGCTGAAGCGCCAAACCCCAAACGCGTTTATCACCCTCAAGCGCGGCCGGTTGATAGCAGCGCTCGGGCGCAATGATGAGGGCCATGCTGGCAGCGGTTCGATGGCCCTCGATCTCGACGCGGTGGTAGCCGGCAACCAACCTCGCTGATAGGTGCAGGAGCAAGCGGATAAAGCTCACGCCAGCGACTTCCTTGCGCTCGATCACATCCAATATACCGGGGAAAAAACTACCGTGCAGGCACTCGCCATTCTCCGCCGTCAACACCCAACGCATCGGCTTGTCTATCTGAGGGCTAGGAACGGTGATAACAACTTCGATCGGTGCTTGGGTCTCCCGCACTACCCGTACCGGTGGTAGCAGCCGATTCCATGCTTCCATGTCATGAGCTTCGAGCGCCGCGCGCAGTTCCGCATCACTGCCCGCGGCCACGCCCATGGCGGCCAACAGCGCCCGCTTCGTCTCCAGCGAGGCAGTGTGACGCCTGCCCCGGATGTCCCTGTATTCGTGAGCGATCCCGAAGTACTGACAGGTCTGGTCGAGTGGCGTGCGGTCACTCATGGGCTGAACCGTGTGTGATCCTTGCAGTCACGCTCTCTCTATTTTCTATTTAGGGCGTCGCCGAGTTCCGCCTCTACCGTCCTAGCTCTAGTTGGCATAGGGTCTCACAGCGTGGTATCATTGTATCTGCTTTTATGAGTAACACCATGACGGAAACAACCGCTGCGTTCTCTCCCAGCAGTGAGTTTCGGCAAACCTGCGGCTTTTGTGGCTGTGTCTTCCGGGTCGAGGTTGAAAGAGCGCGCTCTCATAAGGACGTCCACGAGTATCGCTGCCCGGAATGTCACGATCATGTATGCCTAGCCAAAACGTCGACTCCACCTCGAGTAACTTTGATCTCAAACCGGACCGACGGTCGTGCGCTTTGCGGGGTCTGACCCTGAAGTATCCCTAGATTTGCCGGCCTTCGGCACTCGCTCGAATTCAGAGATCGCAAGGTAGAGTAGCGGGCAGGTGAGAGCCTGCTTTCTACTCTATCCTTCTTCGTCCCGATCGAGTTTAGGCCTAGCTCCAACACCGACGTTATTCTTGACTAATTGTTCCATAACGGCTAGGCTTAGTTGCATAAAAACCTTGGTTCGCGCGCCGAAGTGACCCTGCAGGCTTAGGAGCATTTTTTGTGGTTCATTTTAGAACGAACAGTCATGTATTATTGAACTGCTTGCCCTTTCGCACCGTAATACCGAAGAGCATGTTAGTGCCTCTGCTTCTCGCCTCGGGACTCGCGCTGATGGGGTGTACGGAGCGTGGGACGATCGACCTTGGCGTGTACGCGTATCCTCGGGGCAGCACGGCTGTCGTTTGCAAGCCCCACTCGAGGATCGGTCTCGCGGGGGTCATCGACAGCGAACGTACCCCAAAGGGTATTCGTTTCAACGTAAGAACTCCCGAGAACTATCGACCCAACGTCGCGCATCCCTTGCTCGTCGTTTTTGCTCCAGCGGGTCTCTCCGCCACGGCTAGCGAACGTACTACGGGGTTAACAAAAATCGCCACGGGTAAAGGATTTCTGATCACCTATGCAGATCACGTCCGAACCTCTATTTCCGCGATCGAGGATCTGAGTGCAATTCCGAGTCTCGCCGCGAAAAAATGGTGCATCGATACAACACGCGTCTACCTAACCGGGCACTCTGATGGTGGAACCGTTGCGTTGGCTATGGCGATACTCGATCGAACGAAACATATTCCCGCGGTGATCGCAGCGAGTGCCGCGGGCTTCACCAAGACAGACCTCGCCGGTTTCGAGTGCCCAAAACCGCTCCCGGTAATGATTGTGCACAGCGCCAACGATCGGCTATTTCCGGGGTATGGTAAGGACGCGGCGAGTTGGTGGGCCGCATGTAATCAGTGCGAGCTAAGTGCTCGCAAGCGACTGCACAGTGGTTGCGAAACCTACCCGAAGTGTGCTCATGGCGTGGCCATCCGATACTGCGAGGGAACCCAGTCTCATGCGCGTTGGCCAGCCTTGAATCAGTCGATCATTGACTTCTTCACCGACGGGAGCGGGCCGCGACGCGAAGCCGCCCGAGAGCCGGCCGTAAAATGAGAACCGTGCCGCGCGGTCTTCTCCATCTCGGTGTCGCGGCCATTCTCCTATGGTTGCTGTGGCCCGAGCGTTTCACAGTGAACATGCCTAGCGCAATCGGCGGATGGTTTCGGAGCGCGCCAACGACCGACTCGATTCGAAATCGAATTCGCTTGCCGGATGGCTTTTCTATTGCCCTTTACGCCAGCGGACTGACCGATGCGCGTATGCTGCGGTTTACCGAGGCAGGTGATCTACTCGTGAGTCTGCCACGCTCAGGACGCATCATCCTACTTGAACGCGACAGGGATGAGGATGGGCGGCCGGATGGCCGTAGAGATTTGCTCACGGGGCTCAATCGACCTCATGGTCTAGACCTCCATGAAGGCTGGCTGTACATCGCCGAGACTAGCGCGCTGGGGCGCGTCCGCTTTGACCAGAAGGCCGGCAACGTGAGCGGCGGTTTCGAGCGCCTCGCGCGGCTTCCCGTCGGCGGCCAACACTGGACACGCAGCGTGCGCCTGGGTCCCGATGGGTGGGTGTACGTGTCGGTGGGGTCGAGCTGCAATGCCTGTAGGGAAGAAGATCCCCGGCGTGCCGCTTTGCTGCGCTTTCGACCTGACGGTACGGCGAGGCAGATCTATGCCACCGGGCTTCGTAATACCGTGGGCTTTGATTGGCATCCGCTACAAAATGAACTGTACGGCGCCGACAACGGGCGCGATTTCCTGGGCGATGACTTTCCTCCCTGTGAGCTTAATCGCATCGAGCACGGCAAGTTCTACGGCTGGCCTTATGCCAACGGCGATAAGGCGCCCGATCCCGGCCTCGGCGCCGGAAACCAAGATGAGGTGCGCGAAAGCGTGCCTCCCGTCCACAACTTCGGCGCCCACACCGCGCCCTTAGGCTTGTCGTTCCTTCACGGCAACGGTCTGCCGCCAGGCTACCAGGGTGCGGCGCTGGCCGCTCTTCATGGATCCTGGAATCGTACCGAGAAAGCCGGGTACGAGGTGGTGTCGCTGCATTTTGATGCTACAGGGAAGATCACCGAACGCAAATTTGCTACGGGCTTCGAGCGAGATGAAGAGGTCATCGGTCGCCCCGTGGATGTCGCCGAGGGGCCCGACGGGGCTATCTACATCTCCGACGATTACGGCGGAAACATCTACCGCGTGAGCTATCGTAAGACTCTCAAACCATAGTGGAGGCATTATGAATATCACAACGCTGCGTTTATACCCCTTTGCAAATACCGCCAGACCTACACGCCTATGCACGCGACGGTGAAGCTGTCGGGAGTCATGACAACGAAACTATGGAGAGGAGAATGCCGAGTATTCGAACGGCCATCTCTATTGGCCAATCCATTGATCGAGTGTTTGAGTTTGTAGCCACGGTGTCGAATTTTACCAAGTGGCACCCATCTTCGTGGACAGGTCCATCTGAGCACCCACTCCGAGAGGGAGAGCACGTTACGGAAGAGTTGTCGGTCGGCGGCCGTCATGCGCGAATTAAATGGATCGTTCGCGAAAGCAGTCCTCCGCGACGCTGGGTCATTTGCGGTAAATCCGAAGACGGGGGCACAGCGACGATCACCTATACCTTAAAACCGGAATCGCAGGGAACCCGATTCAAACGCGAGTTCGTCTATAACATGCCCGTGTTATTCGGAGCGCTGGGAGACTTCCTGTCACTGCAAAGTCGCCTGCAGGCCGAATCCGCCGAGTCGTTGAGACGCCTTAAACGGATACTCGAAACAGACGCCCTCAAGGGTTGCCATGAAGCCTTAATCGGCGGCACAGCCGGAACCTAGTGGTCTGCCCGACGCGCCTTGCCGAAAAGCCAGCGCGAGCGACTTTAGGTATTGCCACGTTCCGCTGTGAAGACGCAAGTCGTCATGACTTAAGGTGAGATGAGACGCCTGACAATCCGAGCAGCGACCGTACAAGCGCGACACCCGCTACAACGGCCCATGTACCCTCTAAAGCCACAAAGGGCATGAAGTCGATCAGGTACGAAGAGTAGCAAGCTAACGAGGCACCAACGAGGTTGAGAACTATGTACGGGTAGCCCTCCACACGCAGAAGACGAAACACGTTCAAGAGAAAGGCGAGCAGCAGAAGGGCTACGCCGAGGGACCCGATGAGTGTCGCTAGTCCTGAATACGCCATGCAACAAAATACACTACATCGGTGGCATGTTGGGAAACTTCGGCAGGTTTGGGTTCATAAAATCCCACGGCTGCGCACTGGCCGTGTAGATGTCCATGGTGGGTTGAAACCAACTTGGGTCATCAATGCTCCCCGCCATGATGCCAATGAGGTCGGGCATCATCTCTGCCTTTAAAAACAGCCGCGCCCCACACGCCGGACAAAAGCCACGGCTGACAATGTGCCCACTATCACCTTTTATATCGCGGTATTTCACATCGCCGGTGATTGTGCCTGCGCTATATGGCACGAAGACCAGGGGGGCAAACGTACCTCCAGTTGCCCGTTGGCAATCACGGCAATGGCGATTCCCAGCCAAAACCGGCTCAGCCGACCACTCATAGCGAATGGTGCCGCACGCACAGCCACCAGTAAAGTGTGTAGTCATGAGAAGAGTCCTCCTTCCACTATAAGCTGCGTAAATTCGAAGAACCCCCGCAGCCTAACGAATAGGATTTCAGCATAGCGGATTATTACTGGATCGAATTCGGGCTCTAATGGAACCATTTCGCACATCATTCTTGACTATTTGGTCTAGAATGTCTAGGCTTACATAATTGGCAACCAAGGTAGCAACGTAAGGGGCGTGTCGAGACCGAGAGAGTTCGACGTAGAGGAAGTGTTGGACAAGGCCGTGGAGACATTTTGGTCCAAAGGGTACGAAGCGACCTCGATCCAAGACCTGGTGGAGAATATGGGGATCCATCGCGGTAGCCTGTACGCTGCCTTCGGAGACAAGCAACGCCTTTTTCTCACGGTCCTGGACCGCTATCGCAAGGTGGTGGTGAGGAAACTGCTCGATATTCTTGATACTGACGCCTCGGGCAAAGCGGCTATCCGTCATTTCTTTGCAACCGTCATTGAGCATGTGATAACCGGCGGGCCGTTGCGCGGCTGCCTGGTTACCAACTCGGCAGTAGAGCGGGGACTGAGTGATCCTGACACGGCCAAGAAGGTGAGCCTGTGCGTAGCGCAACTCGAGGACGGTTTCTATAAGGCTTTGCTGCGCGATCAGAGTACATGCGAGCTCGATAACCAACGCGATTTGCGCGCGCTAGCGCGCTATTTGACCTGCAACCTGCAAGGACTCTTGGTTATTGGAAAGATCCGAAGCGATCCACTGCAGGCTTTGGAATGATTTTTTTCTTTATTGGTAGAACGAACAGTCTATAATTGGGCTGGACACGGGTTTGAACGCGCTCCATAGCGAGGAGTGATTGGAGCCAAAACAGGGATCCGCGAATTTCTCTCAACCGACAACAATGATAGGAGGGTGTTATGGCTGGCGTTAAGTTAATAGTGATGTATCCGCGTCCTCTGGATATCGACGCATTCGAAAAGCTTTATCTAGAGGATCACGTACCGATGGCGGTGGAGAAGCTCTCGGGTAAGACGAAGTTTGTAGCGACCAAGGTCGTTGCAACCCCGGACGGGACACCGCCCCCATTCTACCGGATCGCCGAGGTTCATTTCCCGTCCTTAGAGGCCCTGCAAGCGTGTGCGCAGTCCGAGGGCGGAAAAGAAACCGTTGCCCACGCGGTCGAAATCTCCAGTGGTGGCACGCCTGTATTTTTGATCGGGGAGGAACAAGTATTCGTATTTGGCAGCAAATCGCTTTGGGACCGACTCCGAGCATGTGTGGCGCCACAAGAGAATTCCATGGCTCCTAGTGCGGTGTCCCACAAATAACGTGCGGGAATTGAAAGCGGTGCATCGGCGCTCAGGTACTGTCTTTCTGGCCAGGGAATGGCCGGAATCCAGGTCTAGGGAGGGCATTGCTGCACTGGGTCCCGGCCAATCCATGGCCGGGATGACAGCTGATTTACGCGCATTCCCTGTGGGACTTAGGTATTATGAGAGGAGGGTGCTGTGGCTGATATTAAGTTAATGGTGATGTATCCGTGCCCACATGATATTAGGGCGTTCGAGAAGCTTTACGAGGACGAGGACATGCCGATGCGCGATGGACTCTCCTCCGAATACGCTATGAGCTTCGAGACATTTGAGAAGCTTTATCACGAAGAGCATGTGCCGATGATCGTGGAAAAGCTCGTCGGCAAGACGCGGTTTGTAGCGACTAAAGTTGTAGCAACTCCGGATGGGACACCGCCACCGTTTTATCGGATCGCCGAGATCCATTTCCCGTCCCCGGAGGCCTTGCACGCCTGTGCGCAATCCGCGGGTGGCAAAGAAACCCTTGCCCATGCCGGCGAAATCTCGAGTG
>MUGK01000104.1 GCA_002007425.1 Chromatiales bacterium USCg_Taylor
CTCGCGCGTGCCTTCGCTCAATGACTCTACGCCGTCCATCTAGAGGACGGCTATCGCGGGCTCCTCGCCTCGGCGTTCCGCCTTCCATGGCTCGTCGGACGTAGATAAATCAGTTCGTCATAATCCCGATCTTTCATTAATCTGAGTTCAGGAAAAAAATCAACTTGCTCCACTGTAGCTTGGCTAAGTGTATTAGCGATCCTCGTTTTTAAATCGTCCTGAAGCGCTTTTAGGTCACTCTTATCGTATCTCAAATACCTTATGTGCCTTAGATCAAATGGAACATCCTCATCCTTCTGGGCTAGCATTATAACTGGCTTTTTTGCCGCATGAGCGAGACCCAGCTCATACATTACGTTGGGATCTTTGTCCGTTAAATCGGCAACAACAATTCGGGCTTTGTGGATGCATTGGGTAACATCCTGCATTATCATATTGGTTCCCAAGCTTATGTCGTCACCTCTGTAAGGTTGCAGCTTAAGACTTTCGATAGCAGGGATAAAGGCTAATTCCCATTGATTCTTGAATTCACTAGAAAACGGCATTAGTACAAAACACATTTCCATTTTTGTTACCAGGTCTCTCTAATAGGCGCATAACCATTGGTTCACTTGCCATTGTGCCCTGATAACGCGACATTGGTAGGGTTTTCGGGCAGTTTTGTCCCACACCCGTTATCAGCGCTCTGCGGGCGCCATGACGGAGATCTGGATATGCCTAACGCGACGCGCAGTCAACAACCAAAACTCCTCGATGACGTCCGCAAGGTGCTCCGTCTCCACCACTACTCCATACACACCTAGCGCTCCTATTGTGGAGTGGATTATACAGTTCGCCCGTTTCCACGGCATGCGGTCCCGCGAAGACCACTTCCCCGCCGAACCCAAGATCGAGTCGTTCCTGACCGACCTGGCGGCGAATGCAAACGTCGCTGCCGCCACCCAGAACCAGGCCATGAATGCCCTGGTGTACAAGCGCGTCCTCAATCACGCCATGGAGGGCCGCATCAATGCCGTACGCGCCGACCAGAAGATCAACGTCCCCGCGTTCATGACCCGCGGCTTAAAAATCGTTCCCCGGGCTCGGGCGCGCTCCACCCAGGCTGCCCGCTGCTAAATTACGTCGCTGCCCCATCGATGAGCCGCGACTGCGCCTCGTGGTATTTGGCCGCGGTCTTTTCGATGATCTCGCGAGGCAACCGTGGCGCGGGCGGTTTCTTGTCCCAGGCCAGCGTCTCGAGGTAATCGCGCACGAACTGTTTGTCGAAGCTCGGTGGGCTCTGGCCCAGCGCGTAGGAATCGGCTGGCCAAAAGCGCGAGGAATCGGGTGTCAGCGCCTCATCGATGAGAACCACATCCCCCTCCGCGTCGAGTCCGAACTCGAATTTGGTATCGGCGATGATGATGCCGCGCCCGCGCGCGTAGTCCGCGGCGTACGTGTAAAGCCGGATGGAAATCTCGCGTACGCGCTCGGCAAGCCCCCGGCCGATGAGATCCGCGGTCCTGTCGAAGCTGATGTTCTCGTCGTGCCGGCCCAGCTCCGCCTTGGTCGAGGGGGTGAAGATCGGCTCCGGCAAGCGCTCGGCCTGCCGCAACCCAGGCGGTAAGGCGATGCCACAGAGGGCGCCGGTCTTTTGATAATCCTTCCATCCCGAACCGATGAGGTAGCCTCTCACGATGGCCTCGACCGGCAAGGGCTTCAACCGCCGGACCACGAGCGCGCGGCCCTGGACCGCGCTGCGCTCACTCGGGTCGGTCAACACCTCGCCCAAGGATAAGGACGCAAGGTGGTTGATGACGATTTGCCGCGTGCGGTCAAACCAGAAGCGCGATAGGACCGTCAGCACTGCACCCTTCCCGGGGATGGGATCCGGCAGCACGACATCGAAGGCCGAAATGCGATCGGTGGTCACGATCAAGAGATGGGTATCGCCGACCGCGTAAATATCCCGAACCTTGCCGCGCCCGATGAGCGGCAAGGTTTCGAGCTTGGTTTCATACAGCGCCGCGGGTATCTTTTCGTTCATTCAAGCTCCTTAGCGTTGGGAGTTTCCCAAAGGGGAGTCGTGCGACTCTCCCTCTCGGGTGCCTGCGGGATCGATGACCCGCGGACGAAGCATAGATGACTTCGTTATACTGAGAGCTTGTGAACAAATCTACTGCGCAGCCCGCCCGCATCGTTGCGCGGTGCTCGGAATCCTCATGTATTTCCACATACACTGCGGTTCCTGCGCGCCGTGCCTATCGTGTTCTATGAATAGTCCGCCGCCCATCAAAGGTCTCCGTCATGTGGCCCTCAATGTCATCAAGCTCGAGGCCTGCGAGTCCTTTTACGCCGCGTCGCTCGGCATGTCCGTCGAATGGCGTCCCGATGAGGATAACGTCTATCTCTCCTCGGGGTACGACAACCTCGCCTTGCATCGCGCCGCCGCGGGCCACCTCCCCGCCGGACCCCAGCGCCTCGACCATATCGGGTTCCTTCTCGACGCGCCGGACGCCGTCGATGCCTGGCACCAGCATTTGCAGACCCAGGGCGTGCCCATCAAACACCCGCCGCGCACACACCGCGACGGGGCGCGGAGTTTCTATTGCGAGGACCCGGACGGTAACCTGGTGCAGATGATCTATCATCCTCCGATTGGGAGTCGCTGAACCCGTGGCGCACGTCACCAGCGCCCCGTCAGGGCGAGCCGCGGCAAATCACCCTCGATGCCCATCGCCCGGCGGATGATCCGCCGTTTCACCGGCCCCGCGGAATTGGCGAGCGTGAGCCCCGCGTTGCGCATGATCCGTAGCGGTAATGCGTCCGAGCCGAAGAGTTCGTTGAAACCGTCCATCAGCCACATCATGGCGAGATTCTCGCCTTTGCGCCAGCGCTCGTAACGCCTGAGCACGCGCAGCGCTCCGATATCCTGGCGCGCGGCCTTTGCATCGAGTATGACTTCGGCCAGCGTCGCGGCGTCCATCAAGCCGAGATTGGCCCCCAGACCTGCGAGCGGATGAATACGGTGCGCCGCATCGCCGATCAAGGCCAAACGTGGTTCGACGTAGCGCTCGGCATGGGCGCGGCTGAGCGGAAAGGCGCGCCGCGGTCCGTTGTCCGCCACGGTTCCGAGCGCCTCGCCGATTCCGCCTTCGAGCGCGCGGCGGAACTCGGCATCACTCATGCCGATGAGCCTCTGCGCTTCGGCGTGCGGTAACGACCAGACGATGGCGCAGCGATGCGGATCGGCCAAGGGCAGGAACGCCAGCGGGCCACCCGCGAGAAAGCGTTGCCGCGCCGTGTCGCCATGCGGCCGTTCGGTCACGACTGTGCAGGCGAGCGCCGTCTGCCGGTAATCATGCACGCGTTGAGCGATCCCCGCCAGGGTTCTCACGGTCGACTCCCCGCCATCGGCCCCGACCAATAACTGCGGGCTCAACTGCGATCCGTCCGCCAGTACGATTCGCAGTTTATCCTGGCCTCTCACGAACGTCCGTAAGCCGCTGCCTCGGTAAGTGCTTACCAGGGGTAGATGCCGCAACACCATGTCCAGAGCGACCTCGATCACCTGGGTGCGAACAATGTGCCCGAGCAGCGGCTCGCCCACCTCGGCGCTAGCGAAATGAATGCGGCCCTCGCCACCCGCGTCCCAGACCTGCATCTGGCGAAACTCGCCGGGCCGTCCGGCACTGATATGCTGCCAGGCGCCGACGGCGCGGAGCACCTGCTCGGAGGCCCGGGTCAAAGCCAACACGCGCGCATCGTTATCGTCATTAGCGGTTACCACCGAGGGTGTCTCGCTGCTCTCGACGAGCGCGACCCTAAATCCGGCCGCCCCCAGGATCGCCGCCAGGGTTCCGCCGACCACACCCCCGCCGATGACGGCGACCGCGAAATCCGCCTCGCGATCCCCTAGCCTCGCGCTCACAACGGTATGCCCCGCCCGAGACGCGGCAAGGGCCCGCCGAAACCCATGGTCCGCCGCACCAGTGCGCGTTTGAGGGCCGGGATCATGTCGATGGCGCACATCGCCAAGTCGCGCGCGATGACGAGCGGAAACAGATCGTTACTGAAAAGCTGCGCCAACCCGTGACTCAACGCGATGACGCGGCGCTGGTCCGCGCGCCTCATCTCGGCGTAACGGCGCAGAATCGGGTAAGCCCCCGGATCCTCGCCGGCGCGGCAGGCATCGATGACGCATTCCGCGAGCGTGGCCACATCGCGCAAGCCGAGATTCAGGCCCTGCGCCGCGTTCGGGTGGATCGCGTGCGCGGCGTTGCCGATGACCGCGAAGCGGGGTCCGGCCTGATCGAGCGCACGGACCAACTTAAGCGGATAACCGCGCCGCCTGCCTACCTTGAGACAGGGTCCGATACGATGCCCCATGCGCACACTCAAACGCTGCGTAAACTCGGTGTCCCCCATCGCAAGGAGCGCGCTCGCCTCCTCGCTGCCCGCCACGCACACCGCGACCGAACGCTGTCCCTCCAGTGGTAAGAGCGCGACGGGTCCGGACGGGCCAAAGCGCTCGTAGGCGGTATTGTCATGCGGCGCGGCCAAGGACACGTTCGCGACCACGGCGGTCTGGCGGTAATCAAACTCGCGGCTTCGCACCCCGAGGAGCGTGCGTGTGTTCGAGTCACCCCCATCGGCGGCGACCAGGAGCCGTGCGCTTACGCCGCGCTCGACCCCACCTGCGACCACCCTCGCTAGCATATGCTGAGGACGGGATTGCAAGGCCTCGATGCGGCCGGGCGAGACGAGATCGACGTTGTCTTGGGCGGCCAGTTTCGATACCAGGGCTTGTCCGAGCTGGCGCCCGGCCACCACGTGGCCGAAGGCGGCATACCCGAGCATCCGAGCATCGAGCCGGGTAAACCCGAAATGCCCCTGGTCGGAGACATGGATACGCTCGATCGGCGTGGCATGCGCCTGTATCTGCGGCCAGATCCCGATCCCGGCGAGGATCCGTTGCGAGACGGGCGACAGGGCTAAGCCGCGATCGTCATAGCTCGGTGGCTCGTCGGTCTTCCACGGCGCCGCCTCCACCACGCCGATTTTCAACGGTTGCCCGGCCAGGGCGCATGCGAGACTCGCGCCCGCCATCCCGCCACCGACGATGAGCAGATCGTAGTCAGGCGGCGCGGGCATGTAGCATGATGGATTCGATCTCCGCCACCGCCTTGGGCGCCGCGACGCTCAGGACTTCATGCCCCTCGGGTGTCACTAGGACATCGTCTTCGATGCGGATGCCGATGTTCCACCAGCGTTTGGCCAAGCCTTTCGTCCCCGCCTTGAGGTACAGGCCCGGTTCGACGGTGAGCGCCATGCCCGGCTCCAGCATGCGCCATTCGTTGCCGACCTTGTAATCGCCGACATCATGCACGTCCATCCCTAGCCAGTGCCCGGTCCGGTGCATGAAGAACGGCTTGTAGGCCGCATCCTTGATGAGGCGCGCCAACCGCCCCTTCAAGATCCCGAGATCGACCAGGTGCTTGGTCAAGGTCCGGATCGCCGCTTCGTGGGGATCATTCCAATGGTTGCCGGGAACGATTTTCTGAATCGCCGCCTGCTGCGCCGCCAATACCGCCTCGTAGACGGCACGCTGGTTGGGCGTAAAGCGGCCGTTCACCGGAAACGTCCGCGTAATATCGCTCGCGTAGCCTTGATACTCGGCGCCGGCGTCGATGAGCACGAGGTCGCCATCATTCAAGGTGCCCGAATTCTCCGTGTAATGTAGGATGCAGCCGTTCGCCCCACCGCCCACGATGCAGGGGTAGGCCGGAGACCGGCTCCCGCCCTCCATGAATGCGTGCAGCAAGGCCGCCTCGATCTGGTATTCCTTGAGACCTGGGCGGCAGACCTCCATAGCCCTGGAATGCGCGGCCGCCGCCAAAGCGGCCGCTTTACGCATGACGCGGATCTCCGGCGGGCTCTTGAAGATGCGCATCTCGTGCAACAAATGGCTCAGGGAAATGAATTCTTGCGGCGCCGTCACGCCGCTGCGATAGCGGCCCCGGACCTGGTTCACCCAGCCCATGAGGCGCTGGTCGAATTCGGGATCGAAACCCATGGTGTAATACACCCGCGCCCGATTCTCCAGGAGTCCAGGCACGATGTCGTCCAGATCGCTGATCGGAAAGGCATCGTCGGCCCCGTAGTCGGCGCAGGCCCCTTCGAGCCCGGCGTGGCGTCCGTGCCAAACTTCCAAGGCCGGATCGTGTTCGCGGCAAAAGAGCAGGAACTCCCCTTGCGGCCGATCGGGAACCAAGACCGCGACGGCTTGTGGTTCGGCGAACCCCGTCAAGTAGAAAAAGTTACTGTCCGGCCGGTAGGGGAACTCTACATCGCCATTGCGGTGCCGTATCGGCGCGGCCGGTATGATCGCCATGCCGCCTGAATTCATCATATCCATCAGGCGTTTTCGCCGCCGCATAAACTCACGCTTATCCATCCGTCTGCAGACCTATTGCCGGTTCTAGAGATGCGCTAATGATACTTGAGCAAAACCCATGAAAACACCCTCATTCGATGTTGTTGACCGCCGTGGACTGCCGCTCTATAGTGAATTCTCCGAAGGCGGTTCGACGGCAAGGCGATTCAAGTGCAAGAACCTTTACATATCGAGACGCTCGAGGCGCGTGTCGACGAGCTAATCCGTACGATCGAACAAGTGAGTGGGGAGAACAAAGCCCTGCGAACGCAACGCTCGGGGCTCATGGCCGAGCGGGCGGCGTTGATCGAAAAGACCGAGCTCGCTCGCTCGCGGGTGGAGTCAATGATCACGCGCCTGAAAGCGATGGAATCTTGAACATGAGCGAGGAGCACCGGCCGGTAAGCGTGGTGATTATGGAAAAAGAATATCTCGTGGCCTGTAATGATCAGGAACGCGAAGCCTTATTCCATAGTGTCGAGCTCCTCAATCGCAAGATGATCGAGTTACGCGACCACGGGAAGGTGAGTGGCAGTGAGCGCATTGCGGTCATGGCGGCTCTCAACATCGCGCACGATCTGTTGGAGCACAAGCGCCAAAACGAAGCGTATACTAATAACGTGGACGCGTTCATGCGCAGAATAGAAAAGAAGATCACTGACGTGCTTGCCGGCGGCGAGCGCGTTCTAGCGTAGATTTATTGTTGACGCTCTCTGCGGCGTACGTCAACGGGCCGGGTATCCTTGAGCCTAATTAAGAAACCCAAGGAACTGACCGGTAGGCGATGTTGAGCAGTCCGCTCTCGTAGCGGAACGCCTGATTCGCCTCGCGATGTTCCGTTCTTGAACCCTCGGTTCAAGTCGAAGGCCCGTAACGGCGCAGCGGAGAGCACCCTCCTTTGAACCATGCCCCGGTACTGGCTCATGAAATCCGAACCGTCAACCTACGGCATCGACGATTTGCGCGCGCGTCCGCGCCAAACCGACTGCTGGGACGGCGTGCGGAATTATCAAGCCCGTAACATGCTTCGGGACGAGATCCGCCCCGGAGATCTCGCTTTCTTTTACCATTCGAGCTGTGCCGAGCCCGGAATCGTCGGCATCATGAAGATCACCGGCGCCGGCCGCCCGGATCCGACGGCCTTCGATCCGGGTGACCACCATTACGATCCCGAGAGCTCTCCCACGGCGCCGCGCTGGTATATGGTGGAAGTCCACTTGGAGCGCAAGCTCAAGCGCACCATCACGCTCACGGAGCTTAAGCGCTACCCGGAGCTTTCCGGACTACCACTCCTCAAACGCGGAAACCGGCTCTCGGTGATGCCGGTCGAGCCGAAGCATTGGAAGTTCATACTCAGTCTCGTGTGATTGAGCCGCACTGAATTCGCAACGCAGGGCGCGGATGCGAGGAACACTCGCTTGGGAATGCCGCAAGAAAGCCACACCGCGGATCGCCGAATGACTAACCGAACTGATAAATCAGCTCATCTAGCATTGGAAGAGGCTAAGGCTTGCATCTCTGAGTGTTCTTGGCATAATTTTACATGCCGATCGGTATTTTTTACTTGATTAGTCCTATCTAGAAAGCCCGGCAAGCGCTGTAGTAACTGGGCTATATCATTAACTAGCAAGGACAATTATCGATAACGCCGGTCCTGGCACACAGCTTGACCTTAATTGGAGTGCCCCGGTTGAGCCGGGGCGCGACCAGGACCAACCATTTTTAACAGGAGGACGGACAATGAACTGGGATCAAGTAAAGGGTAATTGGAAGCAGGTGAAGGGCAAGGCCCAGCAAATGTGGGGTGACATTACCGATGATGAGCTCGACGTCATCGAAGGGAAGCGGGAGGAGCTCGTCGGCCGGCTGCAGGCCAAGTATGGCTATACGAAAGAAAAGGCCGAGGAGGAGGCGGACGGCTGGGTCCAAAAGCTGTGATTGGGTAGGCCTTCCGGGAAGCACCAAGCTCGTCAGCGGAGCCCAATTGCCGGTGTCGAGACGGTAAGAAACGATATTGGCCTTAAATAAGGGTCATCAGTGCTTGAATAACTGGAGCGGATCGATTCGTCCCGTCGGGCCACGGTAGCGAGTAGGCGAGAGTCAAGAAGCGGCGTTCAATCAGGAGGTGGGTAATGGCTATGACAACAGGTGAGACGTATCGTTGCTCGAACCCGAACTGCGGGTGCGAAATGAAGGTCACGCAGGGCTCGAAACCAGGTGGCGGTGGTGAGGCGCCTCCGCGGTGTTGTTGCGGCATGGAGATGAAAAAGGCCTCGTAGAGGAGGAGTTCATTATGAAAGGCACTGGATATTTGAGGCGCGTCAGGCAAGGGCTCCGCTCGATGAAGCAGCTCACGCCGATGAGGTTACAGGAAGGGAAGATGGGTTACATTCTGTTGTGGCTCCTGGGTGTGCCCATCCCGATCCTACTCGTCATCTTTCTCCTGCGCGGCTGCGACTGACCGAAGGGGCAGGCCGTCGCGATCAGGAGTAGCGGTAAGGCGATGGAATAATGAGGATCGTTGTACAGTGTTGTCGGATCAAACAGGATGAGTGATTGAGTGAGGAGTAAGGCGATGTCATAAGGGCGACACGGCTATCGCGTTGATCGTGCTCCTGATCGGCGTCGTACTAACCTGGCCGCATCGCAGATTTGCAGCGGATGGGGTATAGCACAAGCGGAGGTTGGGCGGTGCTCATCTTATTGCTTTTGGGCAGGATCTAGCGCAAGCTGGCTCGATGACCAAACCAAGCAAATCGCCGATAAACGCGACATTCCTCGTTGGCCAGATGCAAAATAAGCGCGGGATCGCGCAAGAGGACGCCGGAAAGCAGGTCAAGGACTTCGTACAGTTGAGCGTTTGTTTCGTTGTATGATTCTGACTTAGAAGTGAGTGGAGCCAGTATAATAAGAACGCCTTCCCCATGAATGTACCCATCATAAATGTACCTATCGAGCCCGTCCTTGCGCTGGTGATAGGCATATTAATCTTGCTTGTGCCAAGGCTATTAAATTATCTCGTGGCCGTGTATTTGATTGCCGTCGGTATCCTGGGGCTAATGCATTGATAGCCTAACGTGACAAGGTCGAGTACGTTATAATGTACTTTCGTTTGCCCTCGTTTTTTAACTTATTTTAACAGGAGCACGAACATGTCAATTGGTACAATCTTACTCATAATCCTTATCCTGATCCTTGTGGGAGTATTGCCAACCTGGTCACATAGCCAGGCGTGGGGTTATGGGCCCAGCGGCGGACTCGGGCTAGTGGTGGTCATCTTACTGATCCTGATCCTACTAGGCAAAATCTAGTCGCGAAAGGA
The DNA here is from genome assembly GCA_002007425.1 of Chromatiales bacterium USCg_Taylor. Lineage (GTDB taxonomy): Bacteria > Pseudomonadota > Gammaproteobacteria > JACCXJ01 > JACCXJ01 > USCg-Taylor. The sequence continues at coordinate 9,738 of MUGK01000104.1, forward strand.
GATTGGAAATGAGACTGTCGCAGAGAGTTATGGTGGTTGGTTTTTCGTTAGGTGTTGTTATGACATTTGCTGGGTGCGACCAACAAGGGCCAGCGGAAAAAGCGGGGCGACAAACGGATGAAGCAGCCCAACAGGCTAACGAAAAAGCCAAGGAAGCAGAGGAAGCAGTGGGCGAAAAAGTCGAGAAGGCCGGCGCGTTCCTGGATGATGCTGGTATTACAGCCAAGATTAAGGCTGACATTTTGAGTGACCCTTTGCTCAAGGTATTGGAGATCAACGTGACTACCACAAACGGCATCGTAACGCTGAGCGGCGTCGTTGATTCCAAGCAAAGCATCGACAGGGCTGTGGAGATAGCCCGCCGCATCAAGGAGGTGCAATCGGTAGACAACACCCTGGTTGTTAAGAGTGCCGGATAGTGCCAACGTGTGTGGCCGGTAGTCCCTTATTAACGTGCCCCTGCGCCGTTCCAGCGCACAATCGGCACAGTCGAGATCGAGTTCATCGGCGATCCCTCGATGATTTTGGTGCTGATGGCGGTGTACACTAGCGTGTTGCGTTTACGATCATACATGCGGTGGACCTGCGTCTCTTTAAACAAGATGGAGGTATCGGCACTGAAGACCTCTTGTTCGTCCGATATCTTCTCCGGCAGGATAATAGGGCCGGTTTGACGGCACGCGATCGCAAACCGGGAGGGGTCCTCCGCGAACCCAAGAGGCCCTTTGATGCCTCCGGTTCTAGCCTGACTGATATGGCAGGAAACCCCGGGGATCTTGGGGTCATCGAAGGCCTCGACACAGACTTTATCGTTAGCGCCGACGAACTTGAAGGTGGTCGAGACGCACCCGATTTCTTCAGCATGCGCCCGCGCACGGCTAGCATAGCCAAGCCGATTAAGGAGTATTTTCTAATCTTAAAATGAGCCTGAAAAGGGTAATAGAGTCCCCCTTAGAGAGAAGGACTCCTGGACCTCAGGGGATGCCTGGGGGCGTTGTGA
>MUGK01000105.1:0-4398 GCA_002007425.1 Chromatiales bacterium USCg_Taylor
GCCAATCAAGCGGTCCAGGAGGAACTGTTGCATTACCTGGCGGCTTTGAAAGCTGCGTGAGATCGCCATCAACCGAGATTTATGCAACGCTAGGGTATAGAGGGAACCATCATCGTGCATTCCTATGCCACGCCACGAAGATAAGATTTGCCCTCGCTGCGGCGTAACCTTTGAGTGCAAGGTGGGCACAGTTCTGATCTGTCAATGCTCCAGTGTAGATCTTTCAAGAGAAGAACGCGCTAATATCATGGATTATTACGATGACTGCCTGTGTGCTGATTGTTTGAGGGAACTGAAAGCTAATCGGGTAAGGGCGGGTGTTTAGCCCGCCTGCTGCTCACAAGTTGACAAAGCCGACTGCAACGCTTCCCGTAACGACGCCAGATAGGATCTACCGACAGGCAGTGATTTCTTGCTTCCCCGGAGATCAACTTCGTATTCGTCGGTATCGCCGTGCCGGGTCCCCAACGAAAGCACGTGGCGCACGTTGACGATATAGCTCTTGTGAATGCGAAGAAAGCCATGAGGCTTCAGAGTCCCTTGAAAATCTTCCATCGAGCCGGGTACATTAACCAGAGCTCCCCCTTGCACCAAATGCACCTCCAGCTTGTTGGGCTTCTCTCTACTCGTACAGATGTACTGAATTTCCTCAGGTAGCAGGTAAGCCGTGCCGTGTGATCTATCGGTCAGACGCGCGGCGGGGTCCTGCTTATTTTGGTAGAGCAGCTTCTCGGTGTTGTGGGAGATAGCAATACGCTGCGGCGTGCGCTCCGGCCCTGAGCGGGGACGCGCGAGATCCTTGCGCACCCAGTCCAGTGCTTCGGCGAGCTTCGCGTCTTCGAGTGGTTTCGTCAAGAACTGAACCGGGTGATAGTCATGCGATACCAAAGAATGCTCCGGATACGCGGTGACGAAGATCAAGCGAGGCGGTACCTTCATGCGATTGATCTTTCGCGCCAGGTCTAGACCGCTCGTTTCGCCCTCCATGCGAATGTCCAGAAAGACCAGATCCGGCGCCTGCGCCTCCACCTGCTCCCAACCCTCGGCCACGTTACTCGCCTCCCCGACTACCTCGATATCGGGATAGTGCGACAAGAGATCGCCTAGCTCCGCACGGTTCGGTGGCTCATCGTCAATGATCACGACGCGGAGCTTCTCTACCATGCCGCCTCTCGCCGCGGCAAGGTGAGGGTGGCTTTGGTCCCCGTGCCGAGCCGGCTTTCAATTACGAGCCGCGCCTTGCGTCCAAACGTCAGTTGCAGGCTTTGTCGGAGTTGATAGAGCGCGGTACCCGTGCCTTGGTTCGACGCAACAGGCCGAAGGCCGAGCAAGGCCGATCGCTCGGGCGCGATGCCACGACCATTGTCGGTCACCGTTAGTACGAGCTTGTCGCGTTGCGCCTCTGCGGAGATGACGAGCTCCAGTGACGCTTGATCTTTGCGCAAACCGTGGGTGAACGCATTCTCGACCAGGGTTCGTAGCGAATTGGGGAGTACTCGACAGTTTCGCAGCTTGGGATCAATCTCGTGCCGACAATGCAACATGGCCTCGCCAAAGCGCAGCCTTTGGAAATCGCAGTAGAGATCTTGATGTTTCAATTCCTGATCGAGGGTCACGGTATTCGCCGCCGAATGCTCCCACGTGGCTCGAAAGAAATGGCCCAACTTGACCACATACGCGCGTGCTTGCTCGGGATCGCTGCGGATGAGCTGTTTAAGAGCGTTCAATGTATTCATCAAGAAATGCGGCTCGACCTGCGCCTGTAAGCTGCGGATCTCCGCCTGGCGCGCCCGGAGCTCCTTATCCAGAAATTGCATCATCCAGATGAACAAACCGGCGCCCACGCTGTTCGTTAGAAGCATCGGCAAGGCCGTCTTGTTGATCAGCTTCAGGGCATCCTCGTGAGGAAGCGCAAACTGCCAAATCAACCCCATCTGTACTGCCACTGAGACGCTTCCCACCACGATCGCAATTGTCGGCCTGTTAACGAGCTGAGGCCGAAAGTGGGCCAGGATACCTGCCCCAACGCCCGTCAAAACAGTCGACATCGCACAGGGCAGCGCACTCAATCCTCCCAGGCCATAGCGTTCCAGGCCCGACAATACGCCGACGATCGAGCCGCATAAAGCGCCGCCGATGAGCCCCGCCGAGATGACAAACAAGTCGCGAAAATTGATAACCGCTTCATTGGCGGCCAATCGGGTCGGCAATGCCGCGGGCCACGCCCCGATGGCACCGCGGTCGATGTTGACCACGATGCCGCTGTGCGTGCCGATAACCGCCAGAATGGTGAACAAGCAAACCGTGATAAGCGCATGCCATGCGCTGCGCCTAGCGCCGTACACGGCAGCTCTGAGCCAACCCATGCGCAGGGCGATGAGAACGGCCACGACCACCATGCAGACTTGTTGCAGGAGTTGCAAGGTCCAGGTGAGGCCAGGCACAAGCACATTCGCCCACTCGTTTGCCATAGCGCTTCAGGATCAAGGCTCAGAAAGAAAACGCCACGCTATTCTACTGAAACCATCGCTGATATTCAGCGCATCTCACACCCCAAAGACCGCGGCTTGCCAGCGATCGCGGGCGGGTTGGCAGAGCACCCCCGCAATGCTCGCTCGCGTGTGTATCCTTGTTCCAGGGATCGCATCTCACAGTTCCGGCGCCAAGAGCAATTACGAAGGAGTAGGCCATGATCCACCAAGACTCTGATAACCGAAATAGTGTCGCCAGCGAACACTCGGCATTGTGGCAGCGCATTCTGGGCTTTTCATTGGACCAGGCGGGCAGTGAGCTGCCTTTCAGCCGACGCGTAGCACGCGAAAACGGCTGGTCAACGGACTACACGCAGCGCGTCATCGAGGAGTACAAGCGCTTCGCGTTCTTGGCGACGGTCGCCGGCCATTGGGTCACACCCTCCGATCCGGTGGATCAGGTCTGGCACTTACATTTGACTTACAGCCGATCCTACTGGGAGGACTTCTGCCCGAATGTTCTTGGCAGGGCCCTGCATCATGAGCCGACTTGGGGAGGACGGGCCGAACAACAGAGATTCACGGGGTGGTATCAGCAAACGTTTGACAGCTACGAGCGGCTGCTGGGGCACCCAGCACCTTCAGACATTTGGCCGCATCCGGCGATCCGATTCGGCGAGGCTCAGGATTTCGTGCGGATCAATAAGGCCTGCTACTGGCTGATCCTCAAACCCCAAGGTGTCGCGCTCGGAGGGAGCGCAACCCTCGCGGCCAGCAGCTTGGCTCCTCTCGACCAGAAGTTCCAACAGACGCAGATCCCGGCAAACTCGGGTGCTTCCGGTACCGCGGGTTGCGGATGCGGTGGCTGTGGAGGAGGTTGCGGCGGCTGTGGTGGGTAGCTTAGTGAGTGCATACAGGGCCACCGAGCAACGTCTCGGCATACTGGCGGGCGCAAAGTACAGTGCCAAGCTCGATAAGACGACGCTCCGGGGGAGCGGTGATTGGACGGATCCAAAGACGAAGGAAGCCGTCAAACTAACGTTTTTTCTGGAGTTGGCCAAGTGATGACCGGATCGGCAGATGTCAATACCGCAGGGTCACGTCTCCCGAATTCACGGTTACTCGTTCTTTTTCTTCTCCCGCGTATAAAGACGCTCGAAGCGCTCCATCCTGTCCGTACGATTTTTTAAACGCATACGAAAGATTACGGCGGCAACCGTGAGGAATAGGATCCCCGAAACGATGGCGTAAGAATTATATAGAAACAGGGCAGCAGTGAACCCGGCGCCGATATAGACGTAAGGAAGCACCTCATACGCGGTTTTTGGGATCATGATAAATTTTCCGATGGAAGGCCGTTAGAGTACCGCAAATAAGCGCTTTTATCATCCCTAGGATGGGGTCGAATCAATGGATCGGATCGCGCGGCGCTTTCCCGGAACGGCTCTTACCCTGCCCGGCGGGCAGCGGCCGCGAGCGCCGCACGCGCCATCTCAAAGGCGGTATCCAGCGCCGCCAGCAGGCTGCTCGGGTCGGCTTGGCCGGTCCCGGCGAGCGAGAGCGCCGTGCCGTGATCGACCGATGTTCGAATGATGGGCAAGCCAAGCGTCACGTTCACCGCGCGGCCGAAGCCTTGGTGCTTCAGGACCGGGAGCCCTTGATCATGGTACATCGCAAGCACCGCGTCGGCGCGATTCACCGGTTCGGCGACGAAAGCGGTATCCGCGGGCAAGGGGCCCTCGACGCGGAGGCCCTCCGCCCGCACGGTCTCGATCGCCGGAATAATATGATCGATCTCCTCTGTGCCAAGATGTCCGCCCTCCCCCGCATGGGGGTTTAGGCCGCAAACGGCGATTCGGGGCTGGCTCAGGCCGAAACGGGTACGGAGATCCCGGGCCAGGATCCGCAATACGCTTACGATGCGATC
>MUGK01000105.1:4403-14161 GCA_002007425.1 Chromatiales bacterium USCg_Taylor
ATGAGATCGCTGACAGCGCGAAGGGGCACGTGGGTCGTGGCGAGGGCGACGCGCAGCTCGGGCGTACACAACATCATTACCGGAAAATGGCCGCCGGTCGCCGCGGCCAAATATTCCGTGTGACCGGTGAAGAGGATCCCGGCATCGTTGAGGATCCCCTTGTGCACGGGCGCCGTCACCATAGCGTCGAAGGTCCCGTCCATGCACCCGCGGCAAGCCTGCGCGAGGGTCTCGACCACAGAGGGGGCGTTGCGCGTATCCAAGCGCCCGCTGACCGCCGGGCGGGCGAGCCGTACCGGGATGAGCTTGATCGCGCCGGGCCGCGCGAGCGTGCGATCTTCGGGCGAGAACGGCTTGATATGCAACTGGAGTTTGAGCTGCGCGGCGCGTGCGGTCAGCAATTCCGGATCGGCGATGACCGCGATCGGACCCGGAAACTCGCGTTGCGCGATGCGGACAATTAAATCCGGTCCGATCCCAGCGGGCTCGCCGGCGGTGATGACAATCCGGGGACGCTGCGCAGTAGATTTTTTCACAAGCTCTCACTCGTCGCGGAAACGATACTCGACATACGCCTCGTCACGCAGGCGGCGTAACCAGGCTTGGCCGGTTTCTTCGATCTTCCGCCGCCGGATCGCATCGCGAGCCTTACCTCGCAGCGCCTCGCGCGTATTGTCGTGGTCGCGGCGTTTCAAGACCTGCACGATGTGCCACCCGAGCTCGGTCTCGAAGGAATCGCTGATCTCGTTGGGGTTTAACAGGCCCATGGCTTTGTCGAACTTAGGCGCCAGATCGCCCGGACTGACCCACCCCAAGTCGCCGCCCTTCGCCGCCGTGGCTTTGTCTTCCGAATGCGATCGGGCCAGATCATCGAAATCGTCCCCGGCTTCGATACGCTTCTTGAGCTTATCGAGGCGTTCCCGCACATCATCGCTCGACATCAGCTCGCTAGGTTTGATCAATATGTGCCGGGCGCGCGTTTGTTTGACGGTCAGCTCTTCCCCGGCGCTCCGGACCCCCAGCAGCTTAATGATATGGTAGCCGCTGGGGCTGCCGATCACGTCGCTGACCTCGCCCTCGCGCAGCGAGGTGACGGCGTCCGAAAACACCGTCGGCACTTCCCCGGCTTTGCGCCAACCGAGATCGCCGCTTTCGAGGGCCTGCGGGTCGCCGGAATTCTCCGCTGCCATGCGCAGGAAATCTTCGCCCGCGCGCACGCGCCGCAGGAGCGTCTCCGCCTTTTTGCGCGCCTTCTCGGCGTTCTCCTCGGACGCGGCCTGCGGTGTGGCAACCAAAATATGCGCGAGACGATATTCCATCTCGATCGTATCTTGTTGCACTTGCGTGGCGAGATAGTTGTCTATCTCCCGGTCCGAGACATGCACCAGGTTCGACACCTCGCGCTGGCGCAAACGGCTGATGATGATTTCATCTCGGATGTCCTCCCGAAATTGCGCAAAGTCATAACCGTCGCGCTCCACCGCTTCGCGAAAGCGCGCCAACGGCATGCCGTTTTCCGAAGCGATATTGCTCACGGCACGGTTCAGGGTATCGTCGTCCACCTTCAAACCGGTCTGCGCGGCGAGCTGCAACTGAATCTTCATGACGATGAGACGCTCCAACACCTGACGGCGCAGGGCGGCGTCGGGCGGCGGATCACCGCGTTGTTGTTGCAATTCCGCTTTCACGCGCTCGAACATACGGTTGATCTCGCTCGTCATGACAACGTCGTCATTGACCACGGCGATGATCGCATCGAGCGGTTCGGCGGCGGCTGTTGCCCAAGCGCTATGAGCCAGGAGAAAGGCGGCGAAGCAGCCCTGTCTTAAGCATTGCAGGATCGGGATTAAGTTTTTACTTGTAGTCTTGTACATGAGTCCAGTTAAAATTCGTCCTCGTAACCGGGAATGCTGCGTTTTAGATAACTGGTGGTGCTGCGTCCAAAGCCGGCCAGCCCCTTGAGCTCGATCTGAACAAAAAACGCGTTGTCGAACTCCCCCGTGGCGCTGCTCAAGAACCGCCGCGCCACCGCGCGGACGCCCCAGCAGCAACTGTTGTATTCAAACCCTCCGGCGGCCTCGAGGGTCTCCTTGGTATCCAAGGAATAGGTCCACTTACCGATGACGCTCCAATTCGGGTCCAACGGCCACCGAAACGCCAGATCGGTCTGCTCGACGAGGGTATCGCCGAGACCGCCGATATCGCGGTTGTTGATGCGATAATCGGCGTTCACGATGGTGTCCGGATCGGGGCCATAGCGCAACCCGATGAGGCCTTTTTCGACAGTCGCGTCGTTGGGGTCCCAGAACAGATCCCCCCGCGCACTGATCCCGTTCGGTAGTCGAGTTATGAGCTCCGCGACGATCTCCGACACCGAATCGGTATCCGCCGCCTCGCCAGGCAAGGTGACGCGGCGATCCTCGAAGTAAAAGATCTGACCCACGCTCGCGCGCAGATGTTCCCAGCCGGTATCGCGATTTATGATCCTGGAAGTAACCGCGACCACCGTCTGATTCGCGTCACCGAGACGGTCGTGGCCGCTGAACCGGTTCTCGCGAAACAGTTGCCCGAAGGAAATGTCGTATTCGGCGGTATCAAAAATAGGCAGATCATCCTGATCCTGCTCGGGGATGTATAGATAGAAGATCCGCGGTTCAAAGGTTTGCACCGCCGGCAGCGCCGCGAAATCGAGGTCGCGTTCGAATACGAGCCCGCTATCCAAGCTCACGATCGGCAGGGTCCGGTTCGGGCCCGTCTCCGCGGTGTTTTCGAGGTAATACTGAGTATGGTCTAGGCTCACCCGAGGCACGAGAAATCCCCCCGCCGCGTGTACCGGGTAGCTGATGACAGGTTTTAGGTTGATACGGCCGCCGATGACCCCTTCGTCGCGGTAAAAATAGGTGGCGTCCCCGAGAAAGTCGAGGTTGATTCCCCGGTTGCCCGCGGGCAGGCGGGTAAAAAAGAAAATCTGCGGCAGCCGGCTGTAAGGCTGGCTCTGCTCCGGAATGGCGGAATCGACGGTTTGAAACCCGTGCAACCGGCCGAGCGCATAGAAATGGTCGCCTCGGTAACTGACGTCGGCGCGCCTTTCAAGAAAGCGCGTGCTGCTAACCGCAAGATTGCTTCCGAAGTCTTCGAAGTATTCCGAATCGGACACCCGGTTGAAGGTCAGAAAGGCGCTACCGCGGTGGCGCGCAAAATCTTGCTCATGGGTAAACGCAACCTGTGACCGGCCCTCGTCCTCGAACTCGGCGTCCGCGGGCAGATACTCAAAATCCAGCTCTCCCCCGCCTCTTTTCAGGAGGTAACGATATTGGCCCCCAAGCAGGACGCCGCGGTTGGAAAGTATCCGAGGTTGGAAGGTCGCATCGTGTTGGGGCGCGATGTTCCAATAGTAGGGGGTGGTCAGGTCGAAACCGCCGTCCGACGAGCTTCCCACCGTCGGCGGTAAGAAACCCGTCTTGCGCTTGTCGCTGATCGGGAAGGTGAGATACGGCAGATAGAATACCGGCGTCTCCCGCACCCGCAGCACCACGTGCTCAGCCTCGCCCCATTCCTCGTCATGATCCAGTTTCATGCGCTTAGCCGCGAACTGCCAGTCCGGTACCCTGCCGCTACAGGTGGTGTAATCGACGTCTTTAAGCTGGGTGACATTCTCCCGCGTGTCGAGCTTGATGACGCGCGCCCCTCCGCGCCCGCGCCGTTGCAGCAATCGATACTCGCCATATTCAAGATGCGCGCGGTCGTTGTCGAGATCGAGGCGGCCGTATTTCCCCGACCAAAACAAGGCCGGGTCCCACAGGAGCAGATGACCTTCGGCCTCAATGACGGCCTGACCGCGCTCGTAAGTGAGGAGATCCGCAACCAGCGCTTGGTGCTCGCGGACCAAGGAGACACCACCCACGAATGTCGACACATTCTCCTCCAGTACCTCCACCCGGTCGGCCTTCACCTCTATCGACCCCAATTTATGCGCCGCCGGATTATGGGGAGGACGGTCCGGCATCTTCGGATCGGCCTTGCAGAGCGCATAGCGTGGATCTTTAAGCTCCGGCGCACCGGCCGCCGGCGATCCAGCAGCGCACACTACGATCAAGACAGCCAGTAACGCAGACCGCTTGGGCGCGGGTATTCGAGCGAGCGCGGGCAAACTCATCTCAGGACAACCGGCGGCGGTGTAATGGTATGATAAATTTCAAAACTGGGGCTAGCCCGCGAAAATTCGGCGTAATACGGGTGGGGACGGAAGGCCACGCAGGGGTCGCAGGCGGTAGACATGGGGAGTTCATGGTAAAGAGCGACGAGGTGTTATAGCAAGTGATCCATCGCGCGCTCGATGCGCACTTGGTGCGCCAATGAAGTTAGTGACCTTTACCCACATGGGCAAGACGCGCATCGGCGTCGCCTCCGGCAACTACGTCTATGCGATCGGGTCGATCCCCGGCTATCCGCGCGAGATGACGGAGCTGCTCGCGGCCGGGCAAGCGTTATTGGGCGATCTAGCCAACCGTATCGAGCGTCATTGCGAATGCATCGCGCTCGCGGATATTCATCTCGAAGCGCCGGTGCTCCGGCCTCCCAAATTTCTGGCAATCGGCTTGAATTATGCCGACCACATCACAGAGAAGGGCGGGTCGCGGCCGGCCTTCCCGACCATTTTCAACAAACAGTCGACCTGCGTGAACGGGCCCTACGACCCAATCCATAAACCCGGCGTCTCGGAGCAAGTGGATTACGAAGGCGAGCTAGGATTCGTGATCAGGCGGCGCTGCCGGCACGTGCCCGCGGCCCGGGCGCCGGAGGTGATTGCCGGCTATCTAATCGTGAACGATGTGTCGGTGCGCGATTGGCAAACGCGCTCGCCGACGCTGACGCTCGGGAAGTCGTTCGATACTCATGGGCCCATCGGTCCGTGGATCGTCACTCCCGATGAGATCGGCGATCCCCACGCGCTTGATGTCCGCACTTATGTCAACGGGGAACCGCGGCAAGCGTTCAACACGCGCGACATGATCTGGAACTGCTACCGCTTGGTCGAGCTGCTGTCGACGGTTTTCACCTTGGAGCCTGGCGATGTCGTTTCCACGGGCACCGGGCGGGGTGTGGGGATGCGCCGAGACCCGCCCTCGTTCCTGCAGCCGGGCGATGTCGTACGCATCGAGATCGAAGCGATCGGCGCTATCGAGAACCGCGTGATCGAAGAGCCCGCGACGCCGCCTTGAACAGCGTCCGCGGGATCCATGCCCCGCGGACGAACTATGTGATTATGGGTGTGCCGCTCGCCAAGGCTCGCAAAAGTTTTTGGTGGAGCCCGCCGAAGCCGCCGTTGCTCATTATAAGCACCTGATCGGCCGGTTGCGCGAGCGCCAGGATCCTGGCCACGACGGCGTCGAGATCCTGGAGGAGAATGCGTTTACTCCCGAGGCTACGCGTGTTCTCGGCCAGATCCCAGCCGAGGTTGGGTGGACAATAAAAAAGAGCTAAATCCGCCTCGCTGAACGCATCGGCGAAGGACTCGGCATGGGCGCCCAGGCGCATGGAATTGGAACGCGGTTCAAATACCGCAATGATCCGCGACGATCCGACGCGCTGGCGCAAGGCCGAAACGGTGGCGCGGATCTCCGTGGGATGATGCGCGAAATCGTCATACACCGACACACCGCGGAGGACCGCAAGCTGTTCCAGCCGGCGTTTGACACCGGCAAAGTTCGACAAGGCGCGGATAGCCACATCGGGTGCCACACCCGCATGCCGCGCGGCGGCCAAAGCGGCGAGCGCGTTGAGCGCGTTATGCTGTCCGAGCAGTCCCCAGGTGACCCGCCCGACCGGATGGCCTTCGAGCATGACATCGAATGCGCTGAAATCCGCGGCCGCATCTCGAAAACCCCATTGCTGTACCCGATCCGTACCGAAGGTCTCTACGGGCGTCCAGAGGCCCATCATCAGCACCTCGTCGATCACCGTGTCCGGGGCCGCCCGGATGAGCAACCCTTGACCGGGTATGATGCGGATCAGGTGGTGAAACTGGCGCTTGATCGCATCCAGATCAGGGAAGATATCCGCATGGTCAAATTCGATATTGGTGATCACCAAGGTGCGCGGACGGTAGTGGATGAACTTGGACCGTTTATCAAAAAACGCCGTATCGTATTCATCCGCCTCCACCACGAAGCAGCGGCCGCTGCCGAGCCGGGCGGTCACATTGAAATTCAAGGGAACCCCACCGATGAGAAACCCCGGCGCATGACCCGCGTACTCCAGGATCCAGGCGAGCATGCTGGCGGTCGTGGTTTTACCGTGGGTGCCGGAAACGGCGAGCACCCAGCGATCCTGCAGCACCTGCTCGGCTAGCCATTGCGGCCCCGATCGATACGCCAAACCCTCATTAAGGAGGTATTCGATGCAAGCATTACCGCGGGAGAGTGCGTTGCCGACGACCACCAGATCGGGCGCGGGATCGAGGCTGGCGGCGCGATATCCGTCCGTGAGCCTGACGCCGCTTTGCTCAAGCTGAGTGCTCATCGGCGGGTAGGCGCCCTGATCCGAGCCGGCGACTTCGTGCCCGAGCTCGCGCGCAATGCGGGCGATCCCGCCCATGAAGGTGCCGCACACGCCGAGAATATGGATCTTCACGCCGCGGACGCCGGAAAATATCGCCGGCTGCTCCGGGATGAGCCGCGGGACACCAAGACCCTTAAAAACGTGATAACGGCGCGAGACATCGGTACGATAATGTGGCTCGGGGGTATTTTAGTTGCGGTGTCTATCATAAACTGCGCGCTGTGCGCAGGCTATGTCAGCACCGGCCGTGATGACAGGGGGTGGATAAGACGCGCCTAAGAGAACTATAACTTCGCGTTTCGCGGGTGCTTTTAGATGGCCTCGCGATTTACGCTACGATACGACGACTCAGTTGAGGAGAACAAAGCATGTATAAGAACACAACTCCGGTAAGCATTGCCGTCTTCACCTTCGCGTTGACACTCGCGGTTTCAGGCTGCGAGTCGGAGAAACCCGCCGTGACGAAAGCGCCGAAGCCTGCCGCCGCGCCCTCCGCGCCAGCGGCATCGCGGTCGCTATTCGAGCGCTTGGGCGGGCGAGAGGGGCTCACGGCCATCGCCGAAGGATTCATCTCCAATATCGGCGCGGACCCGCGAACCAGGGTTCACTTCACGAACGTCAATATGGGCACCTTCAAAACCAAGATAGTGGAATACGTGTGCGAGCGGACGGGCGGACCGTGCAAGTATACCGGCGGGGAGATCAAGACCATGGCTGCGCCGCTACAGCTCGGCAATGCGGATTTCGACGCCTTCGTGGAAAACCTGACCAAGAGCTTCGATAATAAACAGGTCCCGCAGGCCGATAAGGATGAGCTCTTGGAGCTCCTCGGCAAGCTGAGACCGGACGTGGTGGCCACGTATGGCGCCGGGCCCTAACGCATCCCCCGCAACGCGCCGCCCGGGATGGCCTGCACGCTGCGGCGGTCTGTTATCAATCACAACGCTTGGCGCTCATCCTCGGTAAAGAGGCGTAGGCGGTAAAGGCGCCAGGGATCGGGATCCGCCCGGCGGCACATCCCGAAACGGAAGGGAGGGAGCATCCCTGGCAGCGTGTAACGCAGATCGGTGAACCATACGCAGCGCGCCGCCCCGCCGCGGTCGACCCGGTACAGTGCTGGAAAACGCGCGAATTCGCGAAAACCGGCGAAACCGTCCAGCGACCAGACCTCGCGCACGAGCGGCGCCGCGCGGGGATCGACGCCGAAGCGCGGGTAGCGCGTCCAGCGCGCGGCATCAGGCGCCACATAGGCGGCCGCCGTGAATGGAAATAGCCACGCGCCGGGGGACGAGAGCCCGTCCGGCCCGGTGAGCCGAAGATGGGTTTCGTAAACATCGAACTCTTGTGAGACGATGATTTTCCAGTTAAACGGCGAGAACGGCTGCGCCATGGCGTGAACCCCGGCCTCGCCGAGCGCCCGGACGCGGACATAGGCGTGACCGAGGGCGAGCGCTTGTGTGTAGAGGGAATACTGCAAGCCGAGATAACTCCCGAGCACGCATAAAGCCAGGATCGCGGCGCGCCGGGCATTCCATTTGAAAGAGACCAAAAGCCCGATCAGGAGCGTCCCGGAAAAAACGGGATCGATGACATAGGTGATCGGCAGGCTCACTCGGACTTGCGAAAACGGCGCCCAGATCTGCGTGCCGTAGGCCGTGATCAAATCGCCCCCAATATGTGCGCTGATCCCGAGCACGCATAGCGGGTAAAAAGCTTGCCATCCGTGCGCGCCGCGTAGCAAATACGGACACGCCGCGGCCACCAGACCCGCCCACAGCGGCATCAACACCAGAGAGTGCGTCAGCCCTTGGTGTAGATTGAGATAGACCAGCGGAGCGGCCCAAAAGACCAGATAATCGATGTCGGGAAACGCCGCCGCGATAAAACCCGCCGACACCCGTTGGCGGACCGGCAAGCTGGCGGATCGTGCCGTGCCGAAGGCCTGGGCCAGCAGCGCGCCGCTTAGGCCATGGGTGAAGGTATCCAAACTAAGAGTTTGTGAAAAAACCTACTACGCTCGGGATCTCGCGTTCCGGCGGTACTCGGAATTCGGGGCTTGCGCTCCGTTTCGCTCCCGGCGAAACCGTCCTGCGCTCCGGCGGAAAGCCAGGGCCAGAGATTGGCCCTTCTTGGCCCGCCGAGGATGCAACGCAACCTCCCTTCTCGCGACGGTTTTTTCACAAACTCTAAGAGCCTCTAAGCGGGCGGTACGGTGCCGCTGCCGGGCACTGCCGCGCTTGGCCCCACCGTCGCGTGGGCGAAGCGTTCCGCGATGCCGAGCAGGCGCTCGAGAAACGCCTTTGTCGCGCCCGATCCCGGTGAATCGTCGTGCATCCAGTAGCAGAACGTGGCCAGGTAAATGCCGGTCGTCGCCACCTCCTCGAACGCTCGTTGCACATAGGCGGCGTCGCGATGCGCCGCCTCGCGGAACCACTGCACGGTGCGGCTCACGCGCATGAGCCCCGGGATCTGGATATGCAAGTGCCCCGGTTCGAGCTTGCCGTAGATCATCTGCCGAGTGACGCGCCGGTGCGGCGCTAGGGCGTTGAGCCAGGCCATGATGACCCGCTGCAAGCGTCGCCGGGTCGTCAGGGTCAGAAAACCGGGCGCCGTGGCGGCACGCAGCATCGCGGCGTCCGCGCGGTCGAACCAGGCCTCGACGATATCCTCCTTTTCGCGGAAATAAACACGCAGCTCATCGAGCGTGATCCCGGCGGCCTCGGCCACCTCATGCAGGCGCACCACTTCCCACGAGCGCGGCTCGGCTAAAGCGAGGGCGGCATCAACGATCCTCTGTTTGAGATCCTGTTCGTGGTCCAACTGCGTGCGCTGAGAATTCCGGTAGTACCTATCATCAAGTATAGCGTTTAATTCTGAATACCCCGCCGTTTACGGTGGGCACTTTAGCATTGGGGTTTCCAAAGGGGAGTAGTGCAACTCTCCCCTTTGGTCAAGGGCGGGGTTCATACACCGCCCGCGAAGTAAAATTGATTTTATCCCCCGCGGCCCCCGGGGACCTTAACAATGGGGTTTCATGGCCTGTGGAACAAACTCTAAATCGACTGCCCGTGGCGGCGGAGCGTAAAGCGCTTGCCGGCACAGTATTTTCTAATCTTAAAATGAGCCTGAAAAGGGTAATAGAGTCCCCCTTAGAGAGAAGGACTCCTGGACCTCAGGGGATGCCTGGGGGCGTTGTG
>MUGK01000106.1 GCA_002007425.1 Chromatiales bacterium USCg_Taylor
CAAGACGGTTGCCGCTCTCGTTTCACGTGCGAGTTTTGTATCGACCGCCTCGTATGACCAGTGGCCAAGCGCACTTGGGACTTCAACGCGGCGCAGGATATCAGCACGTCCGCCCCAGCCAGCATACGAAAGGGCGCCCTGAATTATCACCGGAGCGCCCTGTTTCATCGCAGTGAGCGTGTCAGAAATCGCTTTATCAGTGACATCGACACCGTCAATTCTGACCACCTTCAGGCCCGCTTTCGTCAGATGCTCGACATAGCTTTGCTCATGAATAAAACCGCGTTCCCACGACGAGCCATGGAAGGCGGAACGCCGAGGCGAGGAGCCCGCGATAGCCGTCCTCTAGATGGACGGCGTAGAGTCATTGAGCGAAGGCACGCGCACCTTCGGTTTCGCCAAAGCACCTTCGGCGACGGCGCGGTCCAGCCGGGAGAGATGCCGGCAGTTCAGGTAGCCGACAAGATCGGTCGCGCTGAGGTCGAAAGAGTCCCCGATTTTCTTCATAGATATTAGGATAATGCTACCCATTTTGTTCCTGTAAAGCCCGGACTGCACAGAATCCGCAATTACAGCGCACGTGCGGAACACTTGATCAGCTATCCTTGTCCCCCTGGGGCGTGTTTAGCTAACGGCGGATCAACCTCCACCCGAGCGGAGCTCGTCTTAGTGCTTCCCTCAAACCCCTCTCGGCGCTGGGCTGCTCCATGAGCATCCGGTTGTTTCCGAAGGTGCGCTGGACATTCGACGCCTTGCGCGACCACAGGACCTTCACAGAGAAGCAGGGCATGCAGTTGTGCCGCGCCGTGCAGGCGAGTGACAACATTCTTGTCGCGGGCGCCATGGGAAGCGGCAAGACCTCGTCGCGGCGCTGTCCTGCGCGCTCGGCCTGCCTGGGCTCGAAAAATGCGGCGAGGCACAGCCGGGCGAGGACGTGCAGATGCTGCTGGCTGTGGCAGTGCCGGCAATACTGATCGTCCTCATCGTGCTGGCCGGGGCCCCCTGGTCATAGCTGCACGCCGATCGCTCGGGCGCGGTGGAGCATGCTGTCAGCCTCCTCGCCAGCGACAAGATATTCGATCTCCTTCGGGACCCGCGATTCTCTTCGCCGGCGACCTTGATCATCTCGTTCGCCTGTTTTAGTCTGTGCGCTGGCGGCTGAGCGAGCGACGCGGCGACATTGGTTTCCTTGTCGCCGATACGCTAACCACACATATACTCCTCCATGGCCACGGTGGATGCCGAGCTACCCAACGCTTGGTAGGTTGCTCGCGTGCTCAGGCAAGTGCGCGGCTCGCGCGGCGGGCCTCGCGAAGGTGTAGGACCCATCAGCCGACCGAACCATCGCAGAGGAGGTTTGCATGCGGGTTTACGTGCGTCGTGGCGAGAGCGCGCGTGATACCGCGTCTCGCGAGCTCAAGGAAGAGGTAGGCGTGGCGGTGGACTCCTCCGATCTCAGGCTCGCACTCGAGGTGACTCTTGCTGACCCGGAGTCGCCGCAGACCGAGCCACCTCACACGTCGCCGAAGTCGTCGGCATCCATCTCGCCGCTCGCATCGTCAAACCCATTGTCGCCAGCGTCTTGATTCTCGTCTGCGCCAGAGGGGTGCCCACTGTCAACACCGCCACCATCGAAGCCGATTTCGTGACTAAAAAATTGCTGCGCGATCATACTTCCGATGACCGTACCGGCGATGGTGCTCAAAAAGCTGCCCGCCATCAGTCCACCTAATCCTACGCCGCCGCCCATACGACCGAACGTCTGCTCCATAGTACCGGGTTGCCGCACTTCGGCGCGCGTCGCCATACGCGCCAGCGCCTGCGGATCGGCCCCGCCCGGGGCCACGGCTGCTCGCTCCGCTTCCGGCACGCTTGCGCTTAATTGTTGCAGCGCCATCCGCCGCTGCTCCGGCGTGAGTCGCGCGAAGGCTTCGGCGTGCGCCTGCTCGATTGTTTCCGGCGGCGCCGTCTTGAGCAGGTAGCGGTAGCGGGCAATCGCCTGCTCATCGGGGGGCTGTCCCTCCTGCTGTGTCGCCTGTCCTTGCTTCGGCGCTTTGTCGCTTCCGAGTATCCAATCTAAAATGCCCATCGTTTTAGCTCCTTCACATTTTTCGAGCTTACAGATTATCAAGAATGTCCTAAGTACACACTAGTTTTGGTAACGTACGAAAGGTTGTGCAGGCTTGACAGGGGACAGCGATCATGGCCTGTGAAGTGGGGGCGCTGTCGAAGCACGCCTCCAGGACGTGCTCCTAAGCCGCAGCGGGTTTCTGGAGGCGCTTGAGGAGAACACTTATCGAGCCGTGATACGCGCGACAAGGATGCCGCGTTCCCGCCCTCGGTTACGACTTCAATACCAGCATCGACCTTGTCATTACCGAGTGAAAGCGGCAAATTGCGCTTATGGTTATCGTTGAATTTCGGTTTTACGAGGAATTGAACGACTTTCTCCGGCCCGAGCAGCGAAAGCGCCCGTTCTGTCATGCCTACGCTGAGCGGGCCACTGTCAAACACGCAATCGAGGCACTCGGCGTCCCGCACACGGAAGTAGAGCTAATCCTAGCGAACGGCGAATCAGTGGATTTTCGCTACGTTCTCCACGACGGTGATCGAATCAGTGTCTACCCTCAGTTCGAGGCGCTCGACGTCATGTCGCTCGTGCGCGTACGCGACCGAACGCTCCGGAAAATACAATTCATCGCCGATGCACACCTTGGTACCTTGGCGAGATACCTACGTTTTTTGGGCTTCGATACCCTTTACCGCAATGATTTTCGCGATGACGAAATTGCACAGATCTCGCTCGCGCAGCGTCGCATTGTTCTTACGCGCGATCGGGATCTACTCATGCGCCGTGCTATTACCCACGGTTGCTACGTCCGCGCCCCTCTGCCGAGCAAGCAATTAGAAGAGGTGACGAGGCGCTTGGACCTCGCCGGTGCTATTCGTCCCTTCACTCGATGCAGTGTTTGTAATCAGTTGTTGGAGCCGATCGACAAACAATCTTTGCATGACATGCTCGCACCCGATATTGTATGCCGTTATAAAGAGTTTCGGGTCTGCCGCGCATGTCATCGGGTTTACTGGCAGGGTTCACATTGGCATCGATTGCAGGGGTTAATACGGAGTGCTCTAGGGGATACCGGGACCTCGGTTGTTGGAATTGAATAGTTAGGTTGCCTCATCGCGCGCGCGATTTCCTTTGAACCCTCCGTGGAGCCTCGACGCCTGGAATGGTTTGTCCCCGGCCATTCGTCCATCGGTGGAGGTGCGCTCGCGGGGTCGAAAGGCTCGTATTCAACCACGTTCGCAAGCATGCAGACTCGTTACAGCACATCACGCAGGCCGGGGCGCCGTCGCCAGCGGGGCCGCTCATGAACCACTGGTCGGTATTGCGTCTGGTGCGCATGCTGCCGGGGCCGAAGCTGCACAATCCCTACTTCGACGCGGCGAAGCGCCATCACACGCCGGCCGGCTTCCGCAACAATCATCCCCGTGTCCCGCCCACACAAGAGGAGTTGGCACGCCTGCAACGCGATCTCGGAGCGCAGGCGCCGCCGAGCGCGCCGCAGGTCGACCTCTCGCCGGTGGCGCCGGATCTGGCGCTGCTGCAGGCCAACCGCACGCGGGACACGGTCACCTGGATCGGCCATTCCACCGTGCTGGTGCAGACAGGCGGGCGCAACCTCATCACCGATCCGATGTTTTCGCGGCGCGCCTCGCCTCTGCCCTTTGCCGGCCCGCGGCGCCACCAGCCGCCCGGCATTGCGCTGCGCGATCTGCCGCCCATCGATCTGGTGCTGATCTCCCACAACCACTACGATCACCTGGACCTGCCGAGCGTGCGGGCACTTTCTCGCCAGCGCGGCGGACCGCCCGGCTTCGCCGTGCCGCTGGGGCTAGAGCGCTGGTTCCGCCGCCGGCTGCCCCATGCGAACGTCGTGGCGCTCGACTGGTGGGAGAGCCGCGCGGTGACGGGCGTGACGGTGACGCTGGTGCCGGCGCATCACTGGAGCGCGCGCACCCCCTGGGACGGCAACAGCAACCTCTGGGGCGGCTGGGCGGCGGAGCGCGCGGGCTTCCGTTTCTTTTTCTCCGGCGATACCGCCTACTCGCAGGATTTTCCCGAGGTCGGCCGCCGGCTCGGCCCGTTCGACCTCGCTGCCATCGCCATCGGCCACTACGAGCCGCGTTGGTTCATGCGCAACAACCACATCAACCCGGAGGAGGCGGTGCGCATCCACGGTGAGATCGGCGCGCGCCGCTCGCTCGGCATCCATTGGGGGACCTTCGAGCACCTGACGATCGAGCCCCTGGACCAGCCGCTGCGCGATCTTACCGCGGCACGGCTGGCCCGCGGTGTGGCGGAGGAGGAGTTTTTCGTCCTGCGGCACGGGCAGACGCGGGTGATCGAATGATTGGGGATCCCTCGAGAGCTTCGTGCTGACCGTTAGGATTGAGCTCCTGCCGGGCTGTTTACTGCACGCCTTTGCGCCAAAGCCGTCGTCGCCGCGAGGCCAGCGCGATCCGCCTCACGCGCCTGCAAGAAACAAAACGAAACACGTCGATACGGCGACGAAAAGATCAAGCGCGCCTGTTCCCGTAGGATGACCACCGTGTCGAGCACACATACCATCAACCATCTGAAAGGAGACTGTGTATGAACCCCTGGATAAAGAAATCAGTAATTGCCTTGTGTGGAGCCACCCTAATCACGGGTGCCGCGACCGCCTTCGGAGATCAACATCCCCAACGCCGTGGCGAAGGACCTCACAAGTGTGGCGCATGGATGCATGACGACGCAGCGCGAGCCGAGCACCGGGCCAAGCGAGTCGAGCGCCTCAGCACGGATCTCGGCCTCAACGAGGAGCAGAAGCAGAAGTTGACGGCCTTCTTCGACAAGCTCGGCGAGCAACGCAAAGCGATGATGGGCGACTGGAAGGGCCGGCATGAGAACATACAGGCGTTGCTCAAGCGTGAGAGCTTCGATCGCGAGCGCGCTCAGGCGCTATTGAATGAGAAGGTCAGTGCGCTTCAAAGCAAAGGGCCGGAGCTTATCGGGGCCACCGCGGACCTCTACGACAACCTCAACGCCGATCAGCAGCAGAAGCTGCGTGAGTTTCTGGAAAGGCGTCATGGCCACCGGGGCCACGGCTCCAAAGTGGGTTCGGCAGGCTAATCCTTCCATCCGCCTTTACGACGGCCCGCCGCGGCGGGCCGTCGCTGTTTTTCTCGCAACCGAGCTGCGAGAATACACCATGCCTCGCGTCCTGCTCATCGATGACGACCAAAAGCTCGCTGCGCCGCTGGCGGTCTATTTTCAGCGCTTCGGTCTAGTTGGAAAGTGCGGCGCTTCCCAGCGCGGGCCTGGCACGGCTGCGCGCAGCGCACTTCGACGCCGCCATCCTCGATGTCATGATGCCGGAGATGGACGGTTTAGAACTCTGCCGTACTATCCGCAGGGAGAGCGATATTCCCATCATCATGCTGACCGCCCGGGGTGAGTTACCGGACCGCGTCGTGGGACTCGAGATCGGCGCCGACGATTATCTAGCAAAACCCTTCGAGCCGCGCGAGCTGGTGGCGCGCGTCCAGACCATATTGCGTCGCACGCGGCGCATGGCACCGGGTGAGCGGCTCGCATTCGACGGGATCGAGATTGATATCGAACGCCGCGAGGTGCTACGCCAGGGCGAGGCCGTGGCGCTCACCGGCACCGAGTTCGAGCTGCTTGCGCTGCTCGCGTCCGAGCCGAAGAAGGTCTTCAGCCGCGATGAAATACTCAATCGCCTGCGCGGTACCGACGCGGAGCTCTACACCCGCGCCGTCGATATCCTGGTGAGCCGCTTGCGCAAGAAGCTGGAGCCGCTCGATTGCATCCGGACGCTGCGCAACGCGGGTTACACCTTCGCCGGGGCACGCAAGTGAGGGCATGGCTCACACGCCTTCGGCGCTCCCTGAGCCTGCGGCTCACGCTCCTCTTCCTGTTGCTCGCCGTGGTGCTCGCGGTGGTGTTTGTGTACGGATTGAGACTTGCGCTCTCGCGCAATTTCCACGACGTCATGCACCCCCATATCGAGCATCACATCGATACCCTTGCCGCCGAGATCGGTACGCCACCGAGCATCGAGCGGGCACAAGCGCTGGTCGCACACCTGCCCCTGAGGGTCACCATCAAGGGGCCCACGGTCAACTGGTCGTCCGACCCCGACAGCGATGCCGCCTCCCCCGTCAGCCGCACCGGTGGCAGGCGGCGCCCGGCGGCGCACGTGCGCGTGCTGGCCGATGGACACCGCATCGCGTTTCGCTTTCCCAAGCCCGATCGGGAAGGTCAGCCTGCGCTCATCGGGGCCGTCACCCTGGCGCTGCTCCTGCTGCTGACGGCGGCAAGCTATTGGCTGGTGCGGCGCCTGTTCCTGCCACTGGACGATATCCGCGCGGGGGCCATCCGCTTCGGCGGCGGTGATTTTTCGCAGCCGATCCCAAAACGCCGTGACGACGAGCTGGGCGAGCTGGCCACCGAGGTCAATGCCATGGCCGAGGATATACACCGTATGCTCGATGCCAAACGCCAATTACTGCTGGCCATCAGCCACGAGCTGCGCTCGCCCCTCACGAGGGCCCGGCTCAACACCGAGCTTCTTGCCGAGTCCGGCGAGCGCGTCGCCCTACTGTCGGATCTGTCCGTGATGCGCGATCTGATCGAGAAGTTGCTCGAGAGCGAGCGCCTGAACGACCGTCATGCCGCCCTGCATCCCGAGCCGACCAATCTGAACGCGCTCGTCAGCGAGACCGTGGCAAGCTACCTTGCCGGTAGCGAGCTGGGTATGAGGCTCGCACCGCAATTGCCAATGCTCGTGCTGGACCGAACGCGGCTGGCCGAACCCTTCTACCGCCCCGACCAGGCACGCGCCCGCTCAACGGGCGGCGTGGGGCTCGGGCTCTACCTCTGCCGCCAGATCGCCCAGGCGCACGGCGGAACGCTGAGCCTGCGTAACGCCCAGCCAGGCCTCGCGGTCGTGGTGGCGCTTCCACTGCAAGTTGGCCCCGAACGGATGGGCTTGTCATCCACCGACTCTTACACGCCATTGCCCGCGGCTTAATCCGGCTCCGAGGCGAGGCGGCGGGCCGTTACGGATTGTGGCGCGGCTGCCAGGAAAAAAGGGGCTATAGCGAGGGTAGCCCGGATGGAATGCAATGGAATCCGGGGAATGGAGTTCGTATGGGCGACACTGACTTCCGCTGAAACCAATCGAGGATAAACGCTTTAGAGGTATAGAAACGGTTGCGTTTCTATCCATTCGGTGCCATAAATGAGGCATGGGCTTCGAATACGACCATGAGAAGAGCGAAGCGAACAAAGCAAAGCACGGGGTCGATTTCGAGGAGGGGCAGGCTCTTTGGGACGATGCTGACCTGGTGGAAATCCCCGCCAAGGTGACCGACGAACCACGCTCTGTGGTTATCGGGATGATCGCCGACAAGCACTGGTCGGCGGTCATCACCTATCGAAGCGATAACATCCGCCTGATCTCGGTCAGGCGTTCGAGGAAAGAAGAGGTAGCCATCTATGAAAGCGTCGGCCTTTGACAAGAAGTTTGATGCGGGCGAGGACATCACCAATATGCTTGACCTGTCGCGGGCCCGCCGTCCCGGCCTTGAGGCCAAGCGGGTCAACGTGGACTTTCCCGCCTGGATGGTGCAATCCCTTGACCGGGAAGCCCGCAAGCTCGGGGTCACACGCCAGTCGCTCATCAAGATGTGGCTCGCGGACAAGTTAGTACACCAATCACCCCCTTGACGGGGGACAGGGCAATTGGGGAAGCTCTGCACAAGCGTCGCGAGCAAGCCCGGATGCGCGACGCCGCGGAGCGAGTCCCGAGACATATCAGTTAGATAAGCAAGCGACGCGCGAGCACGCGACAAAGCAGATGGGCTGCGCAGTAACTTTTGCGGAGCTTCCTTAGTCTTGGCAAACCACTGGAGCGCGCGTAGCGCGCAGGATGCGGTGAGGAACAAACCGCATCGATCAAGACACGATCCGGCTACCGGGTGAAAGCGACAAATTGTGCTTATGGCTATCGTTGAATTTCGGTTTTACGAGGAATTGAACGACTTTCTCCGGCCCGAGCAGCGAAAGCGCCCGTTTCGTCATGCAGTCGCTGAGCGGGCTACCGTCAAACACGCGATCGAGGCACTCGGCGTCCCGCACACGGAGGTAGAGCTAATCATAGCGAACGGCGAATCAGTGGATTTTTGCTACCTTCTCCACGACGGTGATCGGATCAGCGTCTACCCTCAGTTCGAGTCGCTCGACGTCATGTCGCTTGTGCAGGTACGGGATCGGACGCTCCGGAAAATACAATTCATCGCCGATGCACACCTTGGTGGCTTGGCGAGATATCTACGTTTTTTGGGCTTCGATACGCTTTACCGAAATGATTTTCGCGATGACGAAATTGCACAGATCTCGCTCGCGCAGCGTCGCATTGTTCTTACTCGAGATCGGGATCTACTCATGCGCCGTGCCATTACCCACGGTTACTACGTCCGCGCGCCTCTGCCGAGCAGGCAATTAGAAGAGGTGACGAGGCGCTTGGATCTCGCCGGTGCAATTCGTCCCTTCACTCGATGCAGTGTTTGTAATCAGTTGTTGGAGCCGATCGGCAAACAATCTTTGCATGCCATGCTCGCGCCCGATCGTTTTCGCCGCGGCCCTCGGTATGTGCGACAGGACATCCAAGTCACTCTCGCACCCTCGGTCTCGCGGCGAGTGATTCCTTTTGCCGCGACCGT
>MUGK01000107.1 GCA_002007425.1 Chromatiales bacterium USCg_Taylor
TCATTTTAAGATTAGAAAATACTCCGATCCTGGCCGGAGTATCGTTAAGAGCGCTGACCGATGACGACCGCGGATAAGACCGTTCTGATCCTTGCTCTGGCGCTGATCGCGGCTTTGTATGCGCATTCTTGGGCGCCCGCGCCGGCGGCGGAAAGCGCGCGGGTGTCGAGCGCCGGAAAACCGGACCTATGGCTTGCACTCGGCGCTGACCGCGAGGTAGTGATCGAGGGCGTGCTGGGGCCGACCGATCTCGAAATACGGGACGGCCGCATTCGATTTCGCCGCGCGCCTTGCCTCGGCAAGCACTGTATTCACAGCGGATGGCTCGCAAGCGACGGTGATTTCGCGGCTTGCCTGCCGAACGCCGTTGCGGTCCAGGTCGTAGGAAAAGGTACGGGTTTTGATGCAATAACCTTTTGAGCGTGGAATTCGAGGTCACACGAGAGGACATCCGCATCGCATGGTTAACGGCCCTGGCGCTAGGAATGTACGTTTTGGAAATGGCATTTCCCAGCCCCTTGCCCGGCTTCAAACCGGGGTTGGCCAATATCGTCACCGTGGCGGCGCTGGTATGTTTCGGATGGGCGACCGCGGCCTGGATAGCGCTACTCCGGGTGCTTGCGGGGAGTCTGCTCGCCGGTACGTTCCTGTCGCCGGGCTTTGCCTTAAGCCTGTCCGGCGCCCTGGCGAGCCTCATGGTGCTGGGTCTTGCGGTGTCCGTAAGTCGCAAGGCCTTGAGTGAAGTGGGCTACAGTCTGCTCGCCGCGCTCGCGCATATGGGAGGGCAAATCGGTGCGGCTTATTGCTTATTCATACCCCATGCCGGCTTGTTCAAGCTGCTTCCGGTGCTGATGAGCGCGGCGCTCGTCTTCGGACTCTTGAACGGTATAATCGCCCGCAGTATGACCCAGGCACTATTAGCCAAATGAGCGAGACAGTCGCCTATCCCACGGTTACTCCTGCCGATCGGTTGACGCTTACACTCTGTTTTGCCCTCGTGGTGCACGCGATCGTCATCTTGGGCGTGAGCTTTGCGCCCCCGGATCGACCCGCGCCGCGGTACGATTCCCTGGATGTGATCTTGGTACAGCAGCGTAGCGCCCGGAGACCCGATGAAGCCAGTTTCTTGGCTCAAGCCAACCTGGTGGGCGGAGGAGAGAGCGAGCGTAAGTTGCGCCCGACCACACCGCTCGCCGCGCCCTTTCCCGAACGCCGCCCAGACATCGCCGCGGCACCCCCTCCCGGAGCCGTGAGCCGGCTCGAGCAAGCGGTCAAGGCGATGACCAAGGAACGTAAGTTCAAGCGCGAGGTTGCCGAGAAAAGCGCGCCAAAACAACAGCGTAAGGTATTGGTCGCCGAGGCGAAATCCAACCATAAGGCGGTAGTCGCGGAGCCGGCAAAGAAGCAGCGGGCAGCAGTGCAGGAACCGAGTACGACGGCGGCGCCGCCTGCGAGTGCGACGATGCTCATCAGTCAGAGCCTGGCGATGGCCAGCTTGAATGCCGAGCTGGCCCAGCGCTTGGAAGCACGGGCAAAGCGGCCGAAACGCAAATTTATCTCGGCCACCACGACGGAGTACCGCTATGCCGCCTATATGGAGGCGTGGCGGACCAAGGTGGAACGGGTCGGAAACCTCAATTATCCCGAGGAAGCGCGCCGCAATAAGCTCGCCGGTAGTTTGATCCTCGATGTGGCGCTGCGGGCCGATGGCTCGGTGTCTGGCATAGCGGTGCGAAGGCCGTCGGGTTTTAAAGTTCTCGATGACGCGGCGATCCGGATCGTGAATCTAGCGCAACCCTTCGCGCCCTTCCCCGACAACATCAGCGGTGAGGTCGATATTCTTCACATTACGCGCAGTTGGCAATTCATGCACAACTACCGCTTATCGAGTAATTGACGCCACCGCGAGCCTCGTCCGGTATTCAGCCTCCGTTCAGCCTCCCCCCTGTATCCTGGCGGCGTTTTATGGGCAATGCGCCCGTTGGATCGATGACAGACCAGGGTTTATCTAGGAGATTACCGATGAAAAAATTTATGCTTGGCAGCGCAATGGCGGTAAGTTTACTCTTATCCTCGCCGGGGGTTGCGGGGGGCGGTCACCATGGTCATGGGCATCATGGCCGTCATTACCACCATCACCGCCACCATCATCATGCTCCGCGTTATTATCCGGCGTACCGCCCCCGGTATAATTACGATTATCACCAGCGTGATCGCTACTATGCCGGGGCTTATGGGTATCGTCGGCACCACGATGGTCACTCGCCGCTCGGGATCATCCTGGGCGGGGTGGTCGGCGGTTTCTTAGGCAGTGAATTGAGTTACGGCGACCCCTTCGCCACGGGCGCCGGCGCCATCGCGGGTGGGGTGATCGGCCACGAGTTGGGCGATTAGTGGTCCGCAATGGCGGCCCGGTGATCCTCTGCCGGAACGCGGGACCGCGAGGCGAGCAACGCCCACAAGCGCTAGGCCGAGACCGGTTCCGGGCTGCCGCAGACGCGACAGCGCGGATCCTTAGCGATCCGCGCGCTGGTCCAGGTCATCGTTAAAGCATCGAGCCGGAGCAGCCGTCCGAGCAGAGGTACGCCAGTGGCCGTGAGCAGCTTGATGGTTTCGAGCGCCTGCACGCTGCCGATGATCCCGACCAAGGGCGCGATCACGCCCGATTCCGTGCAGGTATCCGCGGCCGCATCGTGGTCGTCGTAGAGGCAGGCATAGCAAGGGCTGTCTGCCTGGCCCGGTTTAAACACACCCACCTGCCCTCTGAATCCCATGGCGGCGCCTGAAACGAGCGGTGTTTTCGTATCGTAGCAGGCCCGATTCAGCGCGAAACGGGTCGGGAAGTTGTCACTGGCATCCACCACGACGTCGACGCCGGCCATTGTTTTTGTCAACTCGCCGCTGTCCAATCGACAGCCGATCGCCGTTATTCGACAATCGGGATTGAGCGCTTCCAGGCGTTCCGCCGCGGATTCGGCCTTGAGGCGGCCGATATCCTTGGTCTCGTGGGCAATTTGACGCTGCAGATTCGCCATATCGACCCGATCAAAATCGACCAAGACGAGGTGACCCATGCCGGCGGCCGCCAAATACATGCCGGCCGCCGATCCGAGCCCGCCCAGTCCTAAGATCATCACGCTCGCGCAGAGGAGCCGCTCTTGGCCGGAAATGTCGATCTCAGGCAACAAGATCTGGCGGCTGTAGCGGAGCAGTTGCAGGTCTTGCATCGAGCGAGAATAAATGTCCATGGAACGGGGCGCTGGCGAAGGTTCAATCCGCCGCGACGAAGCGCCCAAGGCAGACGCGCTCATGGCCGGCATAGTCACGAACGCACGCGACGGAACGAAATCCGTGCGCGCCGAACAGCGTCTCGATCGGTTTTCTTTGATCGGCGCCGTGCTCGATCGCCAGCCAGCCTCCCGGTCGTAAGCGCTCACGGGCGCCCGCGATTATGCTCTGGATCGCTTCCAGGCCGTCACGGCCTCCGTCAAGGGCGATCAAAGGCTCGAAGCGGATCTGGTCCGTGCGCAGGCGCGGGTCATCCGAGGCCACGTAAGGGGGGTTCGAGACAATCAGATCAAACCGCCGCTCGGGCAACGCTCGGCACCAGTCTCCCCGGAGCAACTGAATGCCGGAGAGCCCCAGCGCATTAGCGTTGCGCCGCGCGACCACGAGGGCTTGCGGAGAAATGTCGGTGGCAAAGACCTCGAGCGCTGGAACTTCGCGCTTAAGGGCAAGCGCCACGGCGCCGCTGCCGGTCCCGAGATCGGCTACCGTCCGCAGGCCGTGGGTGTGAATCAGGGCGAGGGCGGTTTCCACCAAATGCTCGGTTTCCGGACGCGGGATGAGGGTGTTTGGGTTAACCGTGATCTCGAACGACCAGAACCCGTGCGATCCGGCCAAATAGGCGAGCGGAACGCCGCGGGCGCGCTCGTCGATGACCCGCCGATACCTTATTATTGCGCGCACCGGTAAGGGGCGCTCGGGATAGGCGTACAGATGGGCGCGGCTGGCGCCGATGACTCTAGCCAGCAACAACTCGGCGTCGAGCCGCGCCGAGCCCGACGCGGCGAGCTTGCGCTCGGCCTCCTCGACGAGGAACCCAATGGTTGGTGAGCGCGGCCGTTTTTGATTAAGCACCGGTAGCTGCCATCAACTCCGCCTGATGCTCGCTGATGAGCGGATCGATGACGAGGTCGATCTGTCCTTCGAGAACATCGTTAAGCTTATACAGGGTGAGATTGATGCGGTGATCGGTGAGCCGGCCTTGCGGAAAATTATAGGTCCGGATGCGTTCGGACCGATCCCCGCTGCCAACCAGGATGCGGCGGCTCTCCGCTTGGTCTGCACGCTGCCGTTCGCGCTCGGCGGACAGGAGCCTTGAACGCAGCAGGCTCAGCGCGCGGGCGCGGTTCTTATGTTGGGAGCGTTCGTCCTGGCACTCGACGACCAGCCCCGTCGGTAGGTGCGTGATGCGGATCGCGGAATCGGTTTTATTAACATGCTGTCCGCCGGCACCCGATGCCCGGAACGTGTCAACGCGAAGATCGGCGGGCGAGATCTCGATGTCCGTGACCTCATCGGCTTCCGGCAGCACGGCGACCGTGCAAGCGGAGGTGTGTATGCGGCCTTGCGCCTCGGTCGCTGGTACCCGTTGCACCCGGTGCACCCCGGACTCGAATTTAAGTCTCGAGTATGCCCCGCGTCCTGCGACGCGGACGATAATCTCCTTGTAACCCCCGCCCTCGGCGCGGCTGGCGCTGAGGACCTGCATGTTCCATGACCTCAGTTCCGCGTAGCGCGTATACATCCTGAACAGGTCGCCCGCGAACAGCGCCGCCTCTCCGCCGCCGGTCCCCGCCCGCACCTCCAGGAAGATGTTGTTGTCATCCGCGGGGTCGCTCGGGAGCAAGTAGGCATGAAGTTCCCGGTCCAGCCGCGTGTCCTTTGCCGTGGCCTCCTTCAGTTCTTCCGCGGCCAGGGCCCGCAAATCGGGATCGCCATCGTTAAGTATTTCCTTGGCTGCCTCGATCGCCTTGCGGTTTTGTAGATGCTCGCCGAAACACGACACGACCGGGCTCAGCTCTGCATGTTCCCGCCCAAGCGCTCTGAAAGCCGCCTGATCGGTGATCACCCGTTGATCGGCAAGCAGGTGATCTAACTCTGATAGCCTGTCGCGCAGCCGTTCTAGTTTTATGCGCAAAGAATCCTTCATCAGCGGATGGGCACTGAAATAAAAATATTCTACTCCAGTTGCCGCCGCGCGGCCTAGATTGCGGCCGGTTGGGCGCATCCGGCGATCGCCGAACGAGGAGTCAATTTAGATTTCGCCACCACGGGGTATGCAACCCCGCGGGGCGACCAAAGGGGAGAACTGCGTCTCTCCCCCCATCGCTAAGCTCCCTGCGGCAAGACCGCGGGGAATAGATTTAAACGGATTCGTCCGGCGGGCCTATATCGAAGATCTCCTGCGCCGCCCTTAGCACTTCTAGCCTTCCGGCGGCGCTCGCTTCACGCATTCTCACGCTCGGGATGTGAATTAGTTTATTGGTCAACTGATGGGCCAAAGACTCGATGACCGCCGTGGCGTCCGCCCCGCTTTCCAGGCGCTGGCGGGCGAGCTGCACTACTTGTTCGCGGACGGTCTCGGCCTTGCCGCGTAAGGCGCGCACGCTCGCCACCGCATCCAAGGACTGCACCCAGTCCAGGTAGCGGTTGACTTGGGTGGCGATAATTTCGTCCGCCTGCGCGGCCGCCGTCTGCCGCAGCCGGAGGTTATCCTGAATGACGACTTCTAAGTCATCGACGGTATAGAGATACGCGTCGGGGAGCGTGGCGACTTCAGGCTCGATATCTCGGGGCACGGCTAAATCGGCTAGAAACATGAGACGGTGTTTGCGGGACTGCAATGCCTCTTCGACCAAGGCCTTGGTCACGATCGGTTGCGCGCTGGCCGTGGCCGAAAGCACGATGTCCGCATCTTTCAGATAGTGGCGGAGGTTCGCCAGGCTGACCGGATAGGCGCCGAAGCGCCCCGCCAGCGCTTGGGCGCGGGTGAGCGAACGGTTTGCGATCAGCATGTGGCGGATCCCGCGGTCGTGGAGATGTTGGGCCGTCAGTTCAATGGTATCCCCGGCGCCGATGAGCAGCGCCGTGCGCGCGCCGAAGTCACCGAAAATCTGTTGCGCAAGGCGGACCGCCGCAAACGCCACGGACACCGGGCTCGATCCGATTGCGGTATCGGTCCGCACCTTCTTGGCGACGGAAAAGGCATGCTGAAACAATCTGTTCAGCAATTTTCCCAGAGTTTGATAGCGGCGCGCGGCGCGATAGGCATTTTTGATCTGTCCGAGGATTTGGGGCTCGCCCAACACCATCGACTCAAGCCCGCACGCGACCCGTAGCAGGTGGCGGACGGCGTCTTCTTGCGGTAGAGAGAACAGATAGCGTTTGATCTCCGCCGCATCGAGACCCTGATACCCGGTGAGCCATGCGAGGGGGCTGTGGGTATCGGCGTGAGCCTGGTGACAGTATATTTCCGTCCGATTGCAGGTGGACAAGATAAGGGCCTCGTTGACGCCTTCGACACGGCGAAATTCCGAGAGCGCATGCGGGAGCCGATCGGGCGTGAACATGACGCGCTCGCGAACGGCTATCGGTGCCGTCTTATGATTGATTCCCACTACCAGGAGCGGCATGGGCTTCCCGGCTGCGATGGAGGCCGTGCCTGGCGGCGGAGGAAATTGACTCTATGCATGGGGCGATGGGCTCCCAGAAATCAAAGGACCCGACTTAGTAATTACTAATACGAATGCAGTAGAATAGCAACATTAGCATATCCCCGGGGTTGGTCGAAGTCGCCATTCTGGAGTGCTGCCGAGGTTTCGGACGCTGTTTGCAAAACCTTACCGGGGGCGGTCATGCGTTCTTCAACCCAGTGCTAAGGAAGCTCTGCAAAAGTGTCGCGAGCAAGCCCAGATGCGCGACGCCGCGGAGCGAGTTGCGAGACATATCAGCTAGATAGGCGAGCGACGAGCGAGCACGCGACAAAGCAGATGGGCTTGCTCGCGACACTTTTGCAGAGCTTCCCTAAACCATGGATCTAGACATTCAACCATGCTGTCCTCGCGTGATTCCTTGACGTTCGCGCCGTTTAAGCGGCGCCAATCTCCGCGCTTTGGACTTGTGTGCCTACTCGCGGCGTGGCTCGCCGGTTGCGCTACGAGCCAGGTTCAGACTCAGCCGGGGACGCAAGCGGTGATGGACCCTTCCGCGAGCGCCGTTGCCGCCACGCCGAGGATCGACCTCACCGAAGAGATGTTATACAAGCTGCTGGTCGCTGAAATCGCCGGGCAGCGAGGGCATCCCGAGATCGCGGTAGAAAATTATTTAGGCATCGCACGTACAGTAGCCGATGCGCGCGTCGCGGAGCGTGCGACCCGCATCGCGATTTTTGCCAAGCGCGAACACGACGCGCTGGAAGCGGCCGAGCTCTGGGTAGCGCGCGCCGGGGATGATCCGGAGGCGCGGCGGGTGCTGGCGGCGTTATTGATTCGCGGAGGCCGGCTTGACGAAGCCTTGAAACATCTCGAAATCGTTACGGATTCAGACGATGAGCAGGCGAGTCGTAACCTGCGGCTGATCGCCAATTTACTCAGCACCGAAAAGGACCAAGCCGCGGCGCTCAAGGTGATGGAGCGGCTGGTGGCGAAACACCAAAATGACCCGCAGGCCTTGTTCGCTTATGCGTGGTTGGCGCTTCGCGCCGACGAGGTTCAGGTAGCGCGGGAAACCATGGAGCGGGCGCTGAGACTTCCTCCCTTCGACACCAACATGGCGGTGGCCTATCTCGGGATCTTGCAAAAGCAGGGCGACGTGCAATCCGCGTTGACCTGGATCGAGGGGGCCGTGAAGGAACATCCCGAGGACTTTCATCTGCGCATGGCTTACGGCAGGCTGCTCGCCGACAATAAGCGTTTCGATGCGGCCCGCGACCAATTCGAGATCCTCGCCAAGGAGCAACCCGACAACCCCGATGTCCGCTTTGCGCTAGGGCTGCTCTACCTCCAAGGCCAAGATCTGGCCAAAGCCGAGCAAAGTTTTATGCGCATCGCGCGGAGCGGACAGTACACCCAGGATGCGCGCTATTACTTGGGACAAATCGCCGAAGCGAAAAAGGATTACGGCTCGGCGGTCCATTGGTACTCATCGGTCGAGGAAGGACCGAATCATTTCGACGCGCAACTGAGCATCGCGCTGGCGCTGGTTAAGCACGGTAAGGTGAAAGACGCTGAGCGCCATTTGGCGACGATCAAACCCTCGAACGAGCAGCAGAGGATCAAGGCGATCCGGATCGCGGGTGAAATACTAACCCACCAAGGCCGGTACACGGAGGCCATGAAGCTTTATGACCAAGCGCTGGCCGGCGGCTATGATTCGGAACTGCTCTATACACGGGCGATGCTCGCGGACAAGATCGGCCGCGTCGATCCCCAAGCCCTCAACGCGCTCGGTTATTCTCTCGCCGATCGCACCACCCGTTACCAAGAGGCTTATGCGCTCATTAAACGAGCGCTGGAATTGACGCCGAATGATTTTTTTGTCCTCGATAGTATGGGGTGGGTGCTGTACCGTTTAGGGCGCTTGGATGAGGCGGAAAGCTATCTTCGACGAGCGCTCCAGATCCGCAATGACCCGGAGGTCGCGGCGCATCTCGGGGAGATCTTGTGGGTGAAGGGCGACAGAGCCGAGGCGCGGCGGGTTTGGGACAGCGCGCTGCGGGTAGCGCCGGGGGACCCGAATCTACTCAAAGTGATGAGACGGCTCAACCAGTGAAAGCAAGGCATGCCGCGCTTGGGCTGCTGTTGCTCACCGCATGCGCGCAGATGCCCGTCTACCACTTGGGGGGGAACGCGGCCATCGACCAGGCTTGGCAACGGCACCGCGGTGAGATCGATGCCTTGCGGCGCTGGTCGCTCCATGGGCGCGTCGCGGTGCAGACACCCCGAGACGGTTGGCAGGCGGGTTTGCAGTGGCGGCAGGCGGGTGAAGGTTTCTCGCTGCGAATCGTCGCCCCGCTGGGACAAGGAACCTACGGTCTGGATGGCGATGCGAGTGGCGTCGTCATGCGTACGCCGGACAATAAATCGTTAACGGCCCGCGATGCCGAGACCCTACTCTCGGAGCAGCTCGGGTGGACCCTGCCGGTGGCGGGTCTGCATTACTGGGTGCGCGGGATCCCCGATCCCGAGGCGCCGGTATCCCGGCTTCAGTTGGATCCCTTGGGCCGCATGATCGATCTAGAGCAGTCCGGGTGGCACATCAGTGTTCTGAGCTATGGCCACAGCGGGGCAGTCGATCTCCCGCTCAAGCTTTTCTTGCACAGTGATCAGCTCAAGGTGCGGATGGTCGTGCAAAGCTGGGAGATGGGTTGAAAAATGCTCGCCACACCCTGGCCCGCACCGGCAAAGATCAATCTTTTTCTCCACATTACCGGGAGGCGCGGGGACGGCTATCACGAGTTACAAACCGTATTTCAATTCCTGGATTGGGGCGATAGCATCGAAATCCATGCGCGCGAGGACGGCCGGATCAGGCGCTTGTCGGGGCTGCCCGGCGTGCATGCCGACGATGACTTGGTGGTCAAGGCCGCGCGCTCTCTACAGGCAGCCACCGGTACCCGCTTCGGCGCCGATCTCAGGGTAAAAAAGCGTTTGCCGATCGGCGCCGGACTCGGCGGAGGGAGCTCCGATGCCGCAACCACGCTCGTCGCCTTAAACCAATTATGGGGACTTGGATTGCCCACCGAGCGCCTGATCGAATTAGGGGTAAAACGCGGCGCCGATATCCCCATCTTTATCCATGGCCAGGCGGCGTGGGCGGAAGGAGTGGGAGAAAATCTGACGACGCTAGCGCTCGATGAGCCCTGGTTTTTGATCATCCAACCCCCCTGCATGGTATCGACCGAGGCAGTGTTCGCCGATCCGCATTTGACACGGGATTCGACTGCCATCACAATCGCCGATTTCATCAACTCGGGTGGCCGCAACGACTGCGAACCCGTGGTGCGGGCGCGTTACCCGCAAGTGGCAAGGGCCTTGGACTGGCTTAAGCAATGGGGCGACGCCAGGCTAACAGGAACCGGCGCCTGCGTATTCGCGCGCTTTAGTGCGGAAGCCCAAGCGCGCGAGGTGATTCGGGCCTTGCCTGATGATTGGCAAGGGTTTGTGGCCAGAGGGTTAAACCGCTCCCCGTTGTTGGATCGGCTCGCTAGAGAGCACACGCGGGGCTCGCATCGAGTAGCTGCTATTGGGGTGTAGCCAAGCGGTAAGGCACGGGGTTTTGATCCCCGCATTCCCAGGTTCGAATCCTGGCACCCCAGCCATGTTTAGGTGACGAAGGGGCAGGCATGTCGTTTGATTCGGTGATGCTGTTTACGGGCAATGCCAACCCTGCTTTGGCGCAGGCCGTAGCCAACCATCTGCAGATCCCCTTGGGGAAGGCGGCGGTAGGCCGTTTCAGCGACGGCGAGGTGATGGTCGAGATCACGGAGAACGTGCGCGGGCGCGATGTCTTTGTGCTACAGCCTACCTGTGCCCCGACCAATGATCACTTGCTCGAGCTTTTGGTGATGGCGGACGCCATCCGGCGCGCTTCGGCGTTTCGCATTACCGCGGTCATGCCCTACATGGGCTATTCACGCCAGGACCGGCGCCCGCGTTTCGCGCGCGTGCCGATCACCGCGAAGATGATCGCCAATATGATTGCGAGCGTGGGGACCGATCGGGTCATGACGGTCGATCTCCACTCCGAGCAGATCCAAGGATTTTTCGATATCCCGCTCGACAACATCTACGCCTCGCCGGTGCTGCTCGGCGATGTGTGGAAACACGAATACCCGAGCGTAATGGTGGTCTCCCCCGATGTGGGCGGCGTCGTCAGAGCGAGAGCGCTGGCTAAGCGGCTCGATGATGCGGATCTCGCGATCATCGACAAGCGACGTCCCAACCCCAACGAGGCCCGGGTCATGAATATTATCGGCGATGTCGAGGGCCGGACCTGTGTCATGATCGATGACTTGGTGGATACCGCCGGAACCCTGTGCGAGGCCGCCAAAGCGCTTAAGGCCCGCGGCGCCACACGGGTTTTAGCCTACTGCACGCATCCGGTGCTTTCGGGCAATGCCGTCGAGCGTATTCAGTCTTCCGCATTGGATGAGCTGGTGGTGACCGACACCATACCGCTTACACCCGAGGCGGCCGCTTGCCCGCGGATCCGCCAGCTCAGTGTCGCTGGGCTGCTCGGCGAGAGCATACGCCGGATCGCCTCGGGAGAGTCCTTGAGCTCGATGTTTATGGATTGATGGTCAAACATTCCCGCCCGCAGGAGCGCATGGCCAGCCGTGAAAACCGCAAACAAAAGGAGAAAATAAAGTGAACCAGTTCGAAATCAGCGCTGAAAGCCGCGCCGGCACCGGGAAAGGTGCGAGCCGCCGCCTGCGCCGCGCGGGCAAGATCCCGGCCATCATGTATGGCGCCGGTAAAGACCCGGTGATGCTGCAGTTGAGTCACGACGAGATGGAAAAACATCTGGCGCAGGAAGCGTTCTATTCGCATATTCTAAGCGTGAACCTGAACGACGCGACGGAGAAGGTAGTGCTCAAGGATCTGCAACGGCATCCCTTTAGGCGACGCATCATGCATGTCGATCTGCTGCGCGTGAGCGAGCATGAGAAGCTCACGATGCGGGTACCGATTCACTTTGTTAACGCGGACAAGTGTGTCGGCGTTAAACAAGGCGGCGGCGTCATCAGCCACTTGATGACCGAGGTCGAAGTCGTGTGCTTGCCGAAGGACCTGCCGGAATTCATCGCTGTCGATCTTGCGGACGTTGCCGTTGGTACGACATTGCACCTCTCGGACTTGAGCCTGCCCGCCGATGTCGAGGCCGCCGGGCTCCTGCATGGAGGCGATCCGGCTCAGCCTGTGGTCTCGGTGCATATCCCGCGGGTGGTCGTGCCCGAAGGCGAGGCTGAGGCTGCGGCGGAGACCGCGGAGGAGCCTGCCGCCGCCGCGACGACCGAACCGAAACCGAGCGCCTGATCTGGCTCGGACGTGTCAGACCGCGCGGGGATCGATCTCATCGTCGGTCTTGGCAACCCGGGCCCCGAGTACGCGGAGACGCGCCACAATACCGGTTTCTGGTTGCTGGATCGGATCGCGCGCTCGTGCGGCGCCGAGTTTCAGGAACAAAGGCATTTTTTTGGCCACATCACCCGGGTCCGTCTCGCGGGCCGTGAGTGTTGGTTGCTGAAGCCCATGGCGTTCATGAACCATAGCGGGCGCAGCGTCGCGGCGTTCACGCACTATTATCGAATGCCAGCGGCATCGGTATTGGTGGCCTACGATGAGTTGGATCTCCCCCCCGGAACGGTGCGCTTGAAATGCGGCGGCGGTCACGGCGGGCACAACGGCCTGCGGGATATTTTGGCCTGCCTGCCCGATCCCGGTTTCATTCGCCTGCGGGTAGGCGTTGGACACCCGGGAGCGCGCGAGCTGGTCACGCCGTTCCTGTTGAGCCGCCCCTCGAGCGCCGATCGGGACGCGATCGGATCGGCGCTCGACGCCGCCCTCGAGCTGCTGCCTTGGATCGTCAGCGGTGATCTGCCGGCGGCGATGAATCGTCTGCATCAGCGCGGTGACAAGCTCTAAGGGAAGCTCTGCAAGAGTTACTGTGCAGCCCATCTGCTTTGTCGCGTGCTCGCTCGTCGCTCGCCTATCTACCTGATATGTCTCGCGACTCGCTCTGCGGCTTCGCGCATCTGGGCTTGCTCGCGACACTTTTGCAGAGCTTCCCTAAGCTTCCCTGATGGGGTTTAAATGCGGAATCGTGGGCCTGCCGAATGTCGGTAAGTCCACGCTGTTTAACGCGCTCACCAAAGCCTCGATCGCGGCCGAGAATTATCCTTTCTGCACCATCGACCCGAACACCGGTCTGGTCGCCGTACCCGACCCTCGCTTAACGGCGCTCGCGGACATCGTCAAACCGAAAAAAATCGTTCCGACCCAAGTGGAATTCGTCGACATCGCGGGCCTGGTGGCCGGGGCCTCCAAGGGCGAGGGCTTGGGCAACCAATTCTTGGCTCATATCCGGGAAACACAAGCCATGGCCCAGGTCGTGCGCTGTTTCGAGGACGATAATGTGGTGCATGTGGCAGGTCACGTCGATCCCCTGTCCGACATCGAGACCATCCATACCGAGCTCTGCCTCGCCGACCTCGAGACGGTCGAGCGCGCCTTGGAGCGCGTCATCAAGCGCACCAAGATCGGTGACAAGGAAGCCGCGGCCGCGAGGGAGGTTTTCGAGGCCGCGCGCACCCGCCTCGATTCGGGCCAAGCGCTTCGATCCGTGGCCTCGACCCCCCAAGAGTGCGAGCTTTTGCGCGATCTGCACCTGTTAACGATGAAGCCCACGATTTATATCGCGAACGTTAAGGAGGCGGAGCTTCGCGGGAATCGCTGGACGGAGGATCTCGCAGAGTACGCCGCGCGTGAAGGTGCGGCCAGTCTCGTCGTTTGCGCCGCGTTGGAGGCGGAGCTCGTGTGCTTGAGCGAAGGAGAACGCCGCGAGTACTTGACGGCGCTCGGCCTCGAGGAACCCGGTCTCAATCGGCTGATCCGCGCCGGCTACGCATTGCTGGGCTTGCACACCTATTTTACCGCCAGCCCGAAAGAAGCACGCGCCTGGACGATTCCGGCGGGAGCGACGGCGCCCCAGGCCGCCGGGGTCATTCACACGGACTTCGAGCGCGGGTTTATCCGCGCCGAGGTCATCACCTACGACGATTTTCTGACCTAAAGCCGGCAAGTGGCGGTTGGAAGGCAAGGAGTACGTCCTTCGTGACGGCGATGTCGTGCATTTCCGCTTCAAGGTTTAGTGCTTATGCTACCCAAGTGCGTTCTCCTCGCGGTCTGCCCCTGAGTGGCGGTGAGCCAAGGTAGGGCATTCAGTCGGACTCGTTACTCGTCATTGTTTGGCGGAATTAAGCAGTTGTTAACCTGACCCCGAAGTTTGTGGGTCATGAACACCACGATGTTGGGTTAATATAGCCATAAACGCGCTGGCGCCAAGATTGCTATATATAAATCAAGTTTATAAACGTAGAAGCTGTTTCTACATATATAAACGAGGTCGAATTCAAGTTAGCGGTCAGAGCAGCCGGAGCAAGCATGCCAACTCGCCTCATATGGATAGCGCTCGTACTCGGGATCTCGGCATTAGCAGGTTGCGATCAGAAGCCCGGCCTTGATGCGCCACGAAAATTCTTTAGCAAAAACAAGATTGGCAGCTCTCCCGACTACGCTGTGGTCAAGTGGAACGACCCGGAAGATCACGTCGCCACAGTCCACGGGTTCATGGATGATATGAAGAGCTGCTCAATTGTTGCTGATGCACTTAACAAGGATGCGTGCAGCGAGACCGGCGGCGAGAATTGCCTCAATCCTTTCTCATGCCAGCCACTCAACCACTGACCGCTAACAATTCATTCAAGCCGAAGCCGCTTCGCGGCTCGGCTTAATTCAGGCGTTGGACTTCACCGAGTGGGGAGTGAAACAAGCGAGGACACTATGGCGATCAACTATAACGAGGGTGGAAGGAGAATTTGGCTGGCGCTGGTAGTCCTCCAAGGCATAGTCACCGCGGGAATTGCTATCACCATATGGATAGGATTTAACTCCATAGTATTTAGCTCCCATACCGGCGTCCCGGCGTCGGAGCTCCACGTTGCGCTCCTGGGCTCAGCCTGCGGTTCCATGTATTTGTCCATAGGTCTGGGACAAGAATTCGGAAAGGATTCTAACCTAGGAGCCTTTGATACGCTCGTCCTTTGCTGGCTGCCCATTGCAGCGTTAATCGCCTTCTGCGTGCACTTGGGCGGCCTCATGGCAACATCCGGAGGATGGACCCCACCATTTCTTTCCGGCGTGTTCCGGAATTTCTTCGGTGCGCTCATCGCCACTCCAATCGGCGGCTTCGTCATATTCGTTGTGCCACTTCTACCATTTATGCTGCTGGGCTGGGTCTTTGAGGGCTTCGGTTCCAAGAACTGAATGAGGCTGATCGCTGAGTTCCGCGGGGTGGAGAATGGCAACTATCAAATTCCAATTGGTGTGGGAGAGCTGACGGGCACAATCCCGTCAGATCGACCGATCGCTAGCTACCCATGCAGAAGTTCAGAGACTACACGCTAACGGTCGACCTCCTGAAGCGATATTGCAGCGCCGCCCTGCAGAACGCAGCGGAACTGCTTGAAGAGGCGGCGCTTCTTGAAGCCAATGGTCATCAAGCGCGCGCGTATTTTCTGGCCGTTGCGTCGATCGAGGAAACAGGGAAGGCGCAACTTGCGTTCGACGCGCAAGGCCGGAAACTCGACGATTCCGCAGTGGCTAGCAAGGTACGAAAGTCGTTTGAAGATCACTCGCCCAAGATTACAGCTGCATTCGCACCCTGGCTAATGGCCAGTTCCGACGTTGTCAGTTCCGCGAAGGCGGCGATGCAACTGATAGTTGACCTTAAGTTCGGTCGCGAGCCTTCCATGTACACGGACGTGCGGGAAGACGGTGTCACCGTGCAGTCTCCGTCGACCGCAGTACGTCTAATCGCTGCTCAAGATTGTGTTCGTCTGGCGCGCGATTGTCTTGCGCACGCACGCAGCCACATTTCGACCAAGCAACCGGCCAGAACTACGCGAGCGCAGGATGAATTCTTCGCCATGAAGTCCCGTGTCACTCGTGAGCTGCTGAACAACGAGGAATTCTGGGAGTTTCACATTGATCGCTTGAAGTCAGGCTTCAACAAGTTCGAGGAATCAGTAACTCTCTATCACAGGCAGTACTATCAGAAGAAGACCAAGTACAAAGCCAGGTGCCGGGATGACATCTAACCCATCCATCGAACGGTCAGCGAGCGTAGATACCATCTTTGTTTGCAAGCTTTTTTTATACGCATTTGAGGTATGTACGGCTTTGATGTTTGAGCACTCCAAAGCAAGCGAGCGTAGGGCGCGTGTGCGCCAATTCATTCGCCGAAGTCAGCGCCGTTGAGTGGTTCGATGTTGCTTCCCCAATTTGCTGGCAGCCACCCCTGTTTGAGATACCGATGGAGGCTCGAATACGGCCAATGGCTCACCCGTGCCACGCAGCCATGCTTCACCGGGTTCCGGGATGTAATCGATACGCCGGTTGAAGTCGGCCTCATCGCGGATGAGATGCTCCCAAAATCGATGCTGCCATAACGTGCTTTGGTTCCGTTTTCTGCGACGCGCGTTCATCCATTCAGGTCGATTGAGTCTCGTTTGGCAGCGCTGCGTGACCATTCGCTTGATGACACGCCAGCGGTGGGAGAGATCCTCATCTTCGGGAGGCAATGTCCAGCGTTTTCGCCGCGGCCCTCGGTATGTGCGACAGGACATCCAAGTCACTCTCGCACCCTCGGTCTCGCGGCGAGTGATTCCTTTTGCCGCGACCGT
>MUGK01000108.1 GCA_002007425.1 Chromatiales bacterium USCg_Taylor
GTGTTGGGCGTAAGTGAATCACGCGTCTGTCAAATTCACGCTCAGGCATTGATCAGGTTGAGAGCCCGTATGAGTGAGTGCCTTAACGACGAGTAGATTTTAGCAGCCGCGATCGTCGGCGCGGTGCGTTAGGAGGTATACATGAACAAGGAAATGAAAATTCTGATAGTAGATGACTTTTCTACCATGAGGCGCATCATTAAGATGCTATTGCGAGAGCTTGGATTTTCGAACACCCACGAGGCGAATGACGGTAATAGCGCGCTACCGTTGCTCCAAGGCGGCGGTTTTGACTTCGTGATCACCGATTGGAATATGCCTGGCATGAGCGGCCTTCATCTACTGAAAGCGATTCGGTCAGACACGCATCTAAGCACTTTGCCGGTGCTCATGGTCACCGCGGAATCCAAGCGCGATCAGGTTGTTGAGGCGGCGCAGGTCGGCGTCAACGGCTATATCGTAAAACCCTTCACGGCGGATACGCTAAGAGAAAAGATTGAGAAGATATGGGAACGCGTTAAGGCCTAAAACCAATTCGACAGCGTACCGTGAACGATAAGGCACTTTTGAGTAAGGCACGTAGCCTTGTAACCGCGCTCGAACAGGGCGATGATGTCAAGGCGAATGGAATCTTGGAGAGGATCGCCGCGAGCCGCGAGGCCAGTCTGTTCGTGGAGATCGGTAAACTCACGCGTGGACTGCACAATGCAATGCTCACCATAAGGCTTGACGCGCGCTTGATCGGAATTACCAAGACTGACATCCCTGATGCCAAAGAGCGGCTAAACGCCGTTATCACAAAGACCGAGGAAGCAGCGCATCGAACCCTTAACGCCGTTGAAGAATTGCTGCCCATCGTAGACACCATGGCGATCAACGCGGATAAGATCCTAAATCTTCATCGCCGCCAGACGCGCGAAACGACGCTATTCGATATCGCCGGTGAAGGCGATCATCCGCTCACGGATTTCATCGTTAGGGTCAAAGCCGACCCACAGAAACTGCACAAGAATCTCTCCGACGTCTTAATGGCACAGGATTTCCAAGACCTTACCGGGCAAGTCATACGTCGCGTCATTGAAGTCGTACAAGAAGTCGAGCGTAGTTTGGTAGATTTCATCCGAATATCGAGCACGCGGCGCAAAACCCGTGTTAAAAAAAGCAACGGCGTTCATGCCGCAGGACCCGCGCTCACCATGGCGGGCGAGGAAAGCAAGGTCTCAAGTCAAGACGAAGTGGATTCATTGCTGTCGAGCCTTGGCTTTTAGCCTCAGGCTGTACCCTCGGCGGACAGCGAGAAACATACCCGGCCAGACTTGTTTTCACTCAAGGCAAGCGTACATCCAGAGAGTGCCGCTTGCTTACCGGCTTGGTAAAGTCAGATACCCAGTCCACTATATGATAATACAGGCTGCTTAAAAAGTTCATTGGCTCGGGCTGTAGCAATGGCGCAACCCTGATCGCACACCCTCAGACAAACACTCTCCACTTCGGATTGAAGAGTCACGGTAATCTCTATGCCAGTTTCCGCACGTCGTTTGACGTAGGCGTTTTCCAGCAAGTTATCGATCACGCTATCGTATAAATCGGCTGGGATCGCCGCATGCGTGCTGATTGTTGCTCGAAACTGAACGCCGTTGTGCCCATGGCGGGTGGTTGCTTCGTACCACCAATCCGCCACATCCACATGTGTCAAATCCGCCTTCTCAGGTGCTTGCAGCTTGTCAAGCGCGCGCTGCAGGCGCTGAATGATGAGCGGCAGTTGCCGTTTTAGAATCAGTATGGTCCGCGGCTGCGTCGGTACGCAAGCATGCCTGTCATCATTGACGCGGTGATAGCTCTCAGTAGATCGACGGAATACGAAGATGCGCCGCCTCCCGGATCCGGGCGCACAATAAACACCCATGCGGGCACGGCCAGCAAGCCGTATTGAAACATTGTGGTCACGGCAGGCGGCAATGCTTTGACGTGAAAAAGATGAGGAACGCAGCCAATGAGAAGATCGGACACCAGGAAAAACAAGATAGGCACATAAACCAGGCGGCCGGAACGGCGATAGCCTGGAAATCCACTCAGTAGCCCGATCAGCACTACGAACCAACAGAAAAATATCCAGCGGTCCAACCAATAAGCCAAACCGATCGAAACCAGCGAAAAGAGCACCGTGTCTTTTAAACCAAACCGCTTCTCTACCCGCCAGAACGGCTGCCAGCATAGCCGAGAGGATGCGGTATTCGTTCTTGCGAGAGAGATGTGTTAGGAAGGCAGGCACGTGAAATCCCAGCGTTGTCACGGGTAGAATAGAAACATAGGGACGTTTAATTCATGAGCTTTCCGTAAGATCAGGATGCTGACTAGCTTAGCGTTCGGGCCTCCGAAATGCATATGCATCTTCGCGCAATATTAACTATCGCCTTGTTTACGCTTCGCGAAGCGATTCAGAATCGACTCATTTCGCTCGTGCTGGCGGCCCTGATTTCGCTTTTCGGCCTCGCCGAATTTATCGGGGAGGTCGCGATCACGGAAAGCGCGGAAACCAAGGTCAGCATACTGAGCAGCGCGTTACGTTTCTTCGCCGTGCTCCTGATCAGCCTTTTCGTGACGATGAGCATGCTCCGCGAACAACACGAAAAGAGCTTAGATCTCGTGCTGTCCCTGCCGATCTCGAGAGCAAGCTACTTCTTCGGTAGGCTTCTCGGTTTCTCCGGCGCCGCGATAGTGGTCGCAGCGCTGATCG
The DNA here is from genome assembly GCA_002007425.1 of Chromatiales bacterium USCg_Taylor. Lineage (GTDB taxonomy): Bacteria > Pseudomonadota > Gammaproteobacteria > JACCXJ01 > JACCXJ01 > USCg-Taylor. Next base: position 2,738 of record MUGK01000108.1, read on the forward strand.
GATTATGCCTGCTGCTGTATTCGCCTGCCCAGCGTGTCGGGCCGTGGGTCCTATCCCTCGCCTGTGAGTTATTCATCGTCGCGAGTGTCAGCATCGTTTGCCTATTTACGTTCCGGCAAGCCACGCTCGCCTTGAGCAGCGTGTTTGGTTTTTATGTGCTGGCCCGCACCATCGGGTCGATTCAGCTCATCGGTCACGGTCCGCTGGCCGATCCCTCAGCCCCATCGCAGCGGTTCATCAGTGGCGTGATCGACATCCTCGCCTTCCTGCTCCCCGATCTCGATCGCTACACCTCTAGCCAATGGCTCATTTACGGTGCCGCCGATGGACGGGACCTTGTCGCGATCATCGGACAAACAATGATATACCTCGTGCTGCTCATCGGCGCGGGTTTATTCGACTTGTACCGCAAGAACTTCTAGCATTCGCGTGTCATGGCGAGAGAACGTCCAGTGCGTGAGGTGCCGGTGCCGGTAATACTATCACTGTGTTGCGGCCTTACCTTGCAGATCCTCTGGCAAACTGAACAGCCTCCCTCACAAGCGATCGCCCGTGCACTGCCGCCGCCTCCGCGGATCGACGTCTTGGAAGTTGCGAGCCTCGGGGAGCAGGAGGCGCTCGGACGGGTACTCATGCTCTGGCTACAGGCCTTCGACAACCAGCCGGGCATTAGCATCCCATTCAGGGATTTGAACTATGGACATGCCATCGGTTGGCTCGATGCGATTTTAACGCTCGCGCCGCGCTCCCAATACCCGTTGCTGGCCGCGAGCCGGTTGTACGCCGAGGTTCCAGCGCCAGTCAAACAGCGGCAAATGCTAGAGTTCGTTTACCAACGGTTTTTGGACGATCCGAACCGGCGCTGGCAATGGCTTGCACACGCCGCGGTGCTGGCCAAGCACCGCCTCGCCGACTTGCCTCTGGCGTTGCGTTACGCCCAGGCAATCGCGAGCCATGCCACCGGCAAGGACGTGCCGCACTGGGCGAAGCAGATGCACATCTTCGTTCTCGAAGACATGGGCGAAATCGAAACCGCCAAAGTCTTACTTGGGGCCTTGCTCGACAGCGGCACAGTGACCGATCCCGATGAAATCGAGTTCCTCACCTCCCGTTTAAACCAACTGCAATCGCCGCGACGTGTTTCTCCACCGAGGAACAAGTGAGCAATAGCGATGATCCTGTGCAATCGAAACGTTGTGGATCATTCGACGATTGTGTGGAGGAACCGACAACCGGCGGGGCGATCGGGTCGAAGAGTAAGCAATAATATGCTTCAATATCAACGATATGACAACATGGTATGGGGCCTGCACAAGACTATCGTCTAGCTCTAACGGAGAATTTCATTATGGTAAACAAGCAACACGGCTTCACCTTGGTGGAAATCGCCATCGTGCTGGTCATTATCGGGCTGCTTCTCGGCGGTATCTTGAAGGGTCAAGAATTGATTACTGCGGCACGGGTAAGAAATCTCGCCGACCTGACAGCCGGCGTGCAAACCGCCTATTACGGGTTTATTGATCGCTACCGTGCGGTGCCGGGGGATATGCCGGCAGCCCAGTCCTGCGGCACCATCGGCCGCGAAGTGCCCAAGTGTCCGAGTACTGGCGTGGGCGGTGACGGGAACGGACAGATCGACTCTTTTGACGAAGCGGCTGCTGCGTGGGCGCATATGGCGGCCGCGAGATTCCTGCAGGGTAACTATAGCGGCGTTGCTGCTGATGCCGCCGCCTACACAAACCCAGCACCACCGCCGGCGGCGCCGAACAATCCCTGGAACGGTTTTTTGTTACTCGGGCGCACCGCTGATTACATGAACGTTACTACAGGCCAGCCACCTCGATTACATCTCATCACGGGAAGGAATGTGCCGGTCAATATCATGCGTGAGCTAGACGTAAAAGTGGACGATAGCTTACCGGAAAGCGGGATCTTGAGGTCTGCGCCCGCGATTGCGACTGCCACGGGCTTCCCAACTGTGGGTGGTTCGGATGCGACCTGCGCCGACACCACTCCAGCACCCGCGATCTGGGACATTAACGCCGACGCGCAGGACTGTAACGGATACTTCCTTTATTAATACCCAATAACGTATTTCGAGACCTATACTCATACCCGCCTTCTGGCGGGTGTTTCCGCTTACAGGTCCGTTTGGACAAACCGTGGATCGCGCAGCAATACAATTCAAGGGCGTCTCAAAGCGGTTCGGAAAGCTGCAGGTCCTCGATAACGTTGATCTCCACCTCCGTGAAGGCGAGTTTCTCGGGCTCGTTGGGATCAACGGCGCCGGTAAGACGACCCTAATCAAGTGCCTCTTGGACCTGTGTGCCCCCAGCGGCGGGTCCATCGAAATCTTTGGCCTCCTCCACGCCCAACCCGCCTCAAGATCCCGCCTAGCATTTCTTCCGGAGCGATTTATCCCACCGAATTTTGCCACAGGCAACGAATTTCTTCGCTTCATGACCGCAATGCACCGCCAGCCGTGGCAATTGAACAAAGTTGAGGCAACTCTACACACGCTGGACCTCGATCCGCCGGTGTTGCGAAAACCGGTGCGACATCTGTCGAAAGGGACAGCGCAAAAACTCGGTCTTGCAGCGACTTTACTGAGTGGCAAAGATCTATACGTTCTCGATGAACCGATGAGCGGTCTCGATCCGAAAGCCCGTGCATTATTTAAACGCGATTTGCTGGCCCGCAAACGACAGGGTCTTACGTTGTTTTTCACCAGCCACATGCTTGCCGACATCAGTGCGCTATGCGACCGAATGGCGGTATTACACCAGGGACAGATCCTTTATCAAGGCGCACCCGCGGCATTTTGCGAGCACTTCGGCGCCACCGACATGGAAGGAGCCTATCTAAACTGCGTCGGCGCAACGTCGTAAAGCCCTCCTCCGTTTGCGCGCAGAGTTCGGGTCTATACTAAAGTTGAAGCACAAATTGCCGCCAAGTAATCGACCTCTCCGCTTCATAACAATCTTCTCCACACCGAATCCCATGAGCCAAGCAGAAACTCTAATTTCGCCGGCGGTAGCTTTACAAATCTTAGAATCTCTTCCCATCGGGATATTCGTCGCCGACGACAGCGGAACGATAATCTGGGCAAACGACGCTCTATGTTCACAACTCGCCGTCACGTACCAATCCACCATCGGAAAATCCCGAGGCGACCTGCCCGTGAACCGGATCCTCACCTTATTCAAAACGGTTGAGACCTATCAACTCCCTGCTACGTCCGGCCATCCAGAACGTTGGTTGAATTTCATTGCCCGCCACGTGCAGATGGAACCCGGGCAGGCGTTCGAAGTGGCTTGCGTTGTCGATGTTACGCACTATGAGATCGTTCGAAAACGCAAGCATCTAAACTTAATCTCTACAGCGCGGAACGAAAATGATCCGGATACCGGATTGCTTACGCAACAATCGGTGATGGCGCAGTTAGTCGCCGAGGTATCGAGAAGCCGGCGCTATAACAACGCCTTAGCGGTTTTCATGATTGATCTGGGCCAGCCGGTGCCTAACAATTCAAACGCCAAATCCGGCCGCGTAGCGGCGCTAATTCAGGCCGCCCGCTTCCTTAAGGAAAGGCTTCGCTGGGTAGACATGATTGGCCGCTGGGGGGACAGCAGCATACTCGTGGTTTTGCCTGAGACCAATCTCGAATCGGCTACGCAACTTGCTGGAAAACTACGCGCGGAGATGGATAAATCTGACCTCCTATGGGCTCTCGACCCCGCGCCCGCAGGCTTGGCGATAAATTTGGGCGTCACGGCGTGGAAAAAAGGTGACGATGCTGTCAGCCTAGTTAACCGAGCCTCTAACGTAGGAATCGGGGATCCTCCGCACGGCGCCGCGACAGTCGGTGTGTTTTAGTCGGCTTCGACAATCTCGAATTCGTGGGTAATATCAGCTGTCTTCCCGAGCATTATCGAGGCCGAGCAGTACTTCTCCGCTGACAGCCGAATAGCTCGCTCAACTTGCTGCGCCAGTAATCCTTTTCCACGCACTAGGAAACGCACATGGATCGAAGTAAATACCTGTGGTGGGCTATCTGCGCGCTTGGCTTCGATCTCGATTCTACAATCCCTAACGTCTTGCCGAGCCTTCCGTAGTATTGACACCACATCGTAGGCCGTGCAGCCTCCCATGCCCAGTAACACCATCTCCATTGGCCGAATGCCGACATTTCGGCCGCCGGCCTCTGGCGGGCCGTCCATCACGACGGTGTGGCCGCTGCCAGATTCGGCCACAAACAAGGCGTCTCCCGCCCACCTTATAACCGCACGCATGGCGCTTTCCGGGATAGTTGTGCCTAAAACCGTTCTACGCGGTTACACCCGTACACGCCCTTGCTAAACAACCTCGAGCTTCGAGCGTATCGTTCTATACCGTGAGGTAACCCTTGTCGATCTTCGGTCCCATTAAGCGCACCAGTGATCCACTGATAGAAGAGTTTCTAGGCCACTGCCGCCGCGCGCAGTATTCCGCCAAAGCGCTTATCATAACATGCGGGGATCCGGCTGACGAACTACTGTACGTTATCAAGGGGTCTGTAACCGTTATACTGGAGGATGATAGTGGGCACGAAATCGTTCTTGCTTATCTGAATTCCGGCCAGTTCTTCGGGGAAACCGGGCTTTTCGTCGAGAACATAAAGCGGACCGCGTTTGTTCGGGCGAGAACAAAATGCGAAGTAGCGCATATCAGCTACGACCGCCTGCGTAATCTTCCCGCGATTTACCTTCACATCGTACCCTTGCTGGCGACGCAAATAGCCACGCGGCTCTTAAAAACTAACCGCAAGGTACGAGATCTGGCTTTTCTGGATGTTTCGGGCCGCATCGCTAGGACCTTGTTAGACCTTTGCAAGGAACCCGATGCGATGACGCATCCCGCTGGGATGCAGATCAGTGTTACGCGTCAAGAACTGGGCCGTATCGTCGGCTGTTCACGGGAGGTTGTCGGACGGGTATTAAAGATTTTCGCACAACAGGATCTTATTCAGGTGAAAGGAAAGACGATCGTGGTCTGCGGCGTGCGATAAACGGCCTCGGAACCTGCGCGCGGCTATTGGGTTCAGCGCTTCAGTCACTTACCTCGGAAATGACCCAATAACTTTGAACAGACGGACGAGAGGAAGAATTGCTGCGTTTCGACGCCGTATTGGGCGGGGTCTATCGCACGCACGATCGACAAGGGATTATCCGATTGATCCGTCGCCTGTTTGAAAAGATCGACAATCGGATTCGATTTGTAATGTGACTTGTCCGACCTCAGCATGACCATGATCCGGGGCCGAAGCTGCCGCACGCGATTTTGGCTGATCACGACCCCGACCTCGCCCGTCGTGAGCTCGACGAGGGTCCCGGTCGGGTAAACTCCGAGCGTTTGAATGAACTGCTCTACAAGTTCGGCTTGAAAGCGCGTATTGCGCTGTCGGTAAAGCTGCTGGAGCGCTGCGTGCGGGGAAATCGCGGAGGCATGTAGCCGGTCGCTCGTGCATGCATCAAACCACTCGGCGATTGCCACCATTCGAGCAAACACCGGGATTGCCGACCCCTGCAACCTGTTCGGATAACCACCCCCATCGAACCACTCGTGGCGGCAGGCAATGATGTCGATCACCTGCTTGGCGACGCCGGGGGTGTTTTCGCCGCGGCCCTCGGTATGTGCGACAGGACATCCAAGTCACTCTCGCACCCTCGGTCTCGCGGCGAGTGATTCCTTTTGCCGCGACCGTCCTGC
>MUGK01000109.1 GCA_002007425.1 Chromatiales bacterium USCg_Taylor
CTGATGTGATCGCGGCCATCCATAGCCTCCATGGAATCCTACAGCGACACTGCCAGGAGAGCTCAAATTGAGCCTAAATTCGTGGGGATCCCACAGAGCTTGGCCCCTTTGGTGAGAACGTCAGGGGCGTGCGCTCATCGAGGGCGACGCGCTACGCGCGTCGAGTCGGTGGGTTACGGCGCAAACAGCGCGATACATCCGACGCCTTCGGCTTAACGGTCGCTTGCCTGCGAGCCCTCCTTGCGCAAGCGCTTCAAAAACACGCGCATTTCTTTCGCGGCTTGAATATCGCCGCGGGTCTCGGCGAGCGCGATACCTTGTTCATAGGCCTGGATGGCCTCCACGGACAGGCCTTGTTCTGCGAGGACTTTTCCATAGAGTTTCCAGGCCGCGGAATAGCCGGGATCGAGCGCGAGCGCTTGGCGCAAGTGTTCCCGGGCAGCCGCCGGCTGGCCGCATTTATAGTGCTCGGTGGCGAGGCTGAAGCGTAAGGTCGCATCGTCGCGGCCGCGCCGCAGGAGCTCCTCGAACTGGGCGATGCGGTTCATGCGCGGCGGCGACGGCGCTTAATTCGCAGGCTCGCCGGGGGTCTGTTTCGGATCGATGCCGAGCGCCCGTAATTTGCGGTAAAGATGGGTACGCTCGAGGCCCACACGGCCCGCGATCCGGCTGATGCTCCCACCGGCGCGCTGGAGCTGATACTCAAAATAAGCCTTTTCAAACTGCTCGCGCGCTTCCCGTAATGGGCGGTCAAACCCGGGCAAGGGCTCCGTTAAGCTCTCCGCAGTGCGGATCCCGAGCGCGGCTTCGACCTCGAAGCCTTCCACCGTCTCCCCGCTACCCAAAATCAGCAGCCGTTGCACCAGGTTTTTCAGTTCCCTGACGTTACCGGGCCAGCCGTAAGAGCGAAGCTGTTTCTGAGCCGGGAGTGTGAAACGCCGCCGCGGTAATCCTTCCTGGGCAGCGAACAGTTCGCAATAAAAGGCCAACAATTCCGGGATATCCTCCGCGTGCTCCCGCAAGGGAGGGAGTTGGAGCGGGACCACATTGAGATGATAGTAGAGATCGTCGCGAAAGCGTCCCGCCCGAACGTATTCCATGAGATCGTAGCGTGTCGCTGCGACGATGCGGACATCGATAGTGACCGGATCGCGCCCGCCTACGCGGAGAAACTTTTGATGTTCCAGGGCGCTGAGGAGCCGGGCCTGGAGACCGAGCTCGAGGTCGGCGATGTCCTTAAGAAATAGGGTGCCGCCGTTGGCTTTTTCCAGGGACCCGAAGTGCACGTTCCCCTCTTCCTCGCTGCCGAAGAGTTCCGCGGCCGGGTTTTCCACCGCCAGTCCCGCGACGGCGACGCTGACGAAGGGCGCCTGGGCGCGCGGGCTGTGATCATGAAGATAGCGGGCAAAGACCTCCTTGCCCGTTCCGGGCTCTCCGCGCATAAATACCGCGGTATGATGCGAGGCGATGCGCTTGACTTGATCTCGCAGGCGGATGAATTCGGGGCTGTCGCCCACCGGCTCCCGGGTTGCCTGGCTTCTGAGCTTGATGTTCTCACGGGTGAGCGCCGCGGCCTCCAACGCGCGTTTGATCGTGAGCAACAGCTTAGCCATCGACAGCGGTTTCTCGATGAAGTCATAGGCCCCGAGGCGCGTTGCCTCGACCGCCGTCTCGACGCTGCCGTGTCCTGACATCATGATCACCGGGATGTCGAGCGGGACGCCCTCGGACCACTCCTTGAGCAGCGTGATGCCGTCGCAGTCCGGCATCCAGATATCGAGCAATACGAGGTCCGGCCGCCGGGCCCGGCGCGACTCGCGCGCGCGTTCGGCGTTGTCGGCGAGCGAGACCTCGTAGCCCTCGTCTTCCAGGATCTCGCCCAGGAGCGCGCGGATATCGGGTTCGTCATCGACGACCAAGAGATGCGGGGCGCTCATAGCGCTCGCGCTGCGGGGGCGGGGGATTCGGCGCCGGCCGTCGTCACGGGCAGCCGGATCACGGCGCAGGCGCCTGCGGCCGGTAAGTTTTCCACCCAGACGATACCCCCGTGCTCCTCGATGATTTTTTTTACGATGGCCAGCCCAAGACCGGTGCCCTTGGGTTTATTGGTCATGTAGGGCTCGAACAAGCTTCCCAGCAATTCCTTCGGCACGCCCGGGCCGCGATCGGCGATGCGTAGTTCGACGAACCGGTGGCTCGCCTCCTCGACACTGCGCGTGCTGACGGTGATGTAGGGGGGGGCGGACTGGCCTTCATTCGCTTCCAAGGCGTTCTTGATGAGATTGTTCAAAACCTGGCGCAGGCGTCCGGGATCGGCGTGGGTCACGGGCAGCTCGGGATCGAGATCGGCCGCGAAAACGGCGTCGCGATCGACGTTTTGATAGAGATCCAGTATTTCTTGGATTAATTCATTGAGACGGCACGCTTTCGGCTGCATCTGGGGCGTGCGGGCATACTCCGAGAAGGTATTGACCATATTCTTCATGGTTTCGACCTGCTGCACGATCGTATGGGTGAGCCGATCGAGTACCTCAGCTTCTTTCGGCGCCAGCGTGCCGAGATATTTTTGCCGCAGGCGTTCCGCGGACAACTGGATCGGCGTCAAGGGGTTTTTGATCTCGTGCGCCAGACGGCGCGCGACTTCGGCCCAGGCCGCGTCCCGCTGTCCCTGCAGCAGGGCGGTAATGTCGTCAAACACGATTACGTGTCCCCGTACCCGCGCGCTCGCGCCCGCTAAGGTCGTACCGCGGCACAGCAGCACCTGCCGCCCGCTGGTCCCGAACAACTGAACCTGCTCGCGCCAGTCCGAATGCGGCGCATCGGGGGCATTGCGCAGCGCATCGCCGAAGGGCTGCAAATAGGGGAAGGCGGCACAAATTCTGTTCACGCTTTGGCCAAGGAGGGGCACCAGCTCGACGCCGAGGATCTTACTCGCGGCTGCATTCGCGGTCCGCAGGCTCAGATTGGGATCCAGGGTCAACACGCCCGAGGACAGGCGCCCCAGGACGGCCTCCAGATAGGAGCGCTGCGCCTCGACCTGATCCTGGCTGCGCTTGGCCTCATCGCGCGCCAGTGCGATCTTGCGGGTCATCTCGTTGAACGATTCGACCAGAAATCCCAATTCGTCCTGGCTCGGGGCGTGTAACTCCCGCCCGTAATCGCCCTCGGCGATGGCCCGGGTTCCAGCGGCGAGATCCTGGATCGGGGCGACCATGCGGTTGGCGGAATAAAACGCGGCCCAGACCGCGCCTAGGATGCTGAACAACAAGACCAAGGTCAAGGTCATTACGAAACTGAGTTTCAGTTGGTCCCGCAGATAGGACAGTTCGCGATACTGGAGGTACGCCGAATGCACGTTATCGGCGAGCTTATTGGTGCGGCTTGCCACCGGATAGAGCGCCTGCAATAAGCCGGGATCACCGGCCGCGCCGATCTCCGGCACGTTGACGACGACGCGCACAGCGAGCGCGGCGTCGCGAATCGCGTCCAGTCCGACATAACTTCGTCCTTGCCGCAGTTGCAGCAAGATTTGCCCGCTCGGCAGGTTGGGCACGATCTCGTGAGCGCCGCTGCTGGAAGCGATGATACCTCCCTTACGGGTCAGTAATAGCAACTCGTCGGCGCCGCTTTTCGTGCGTAGCTCGTCGAGATTCATCGGTAAGGCCGGATCGGCCACCACGGTGCTGCTCGGATCCCTGAGTGCCGTGAGATCGAGCGGCGTGACGGAGATCGGACCCTCCATTAGCTCATAGGCCAACTGTTCCGTCTGCTTCAGGAGCTTGCGTGTCTGCTGGTCGAGCGCGCCGCGGCTCAGATCGAGCGCGTCCTTCAAAGCCCGGGCAACGCGCACATCGAACCAGCTATCGATGCCACGGCCGAGGAAATCGATGGAAAATCCATAGACCACGAGCAGCGGGCTCACCGCCAGAGCGACGAAGAGGCTCAGCATGCGCCGGCGCAACCGGGCGCCGGGCCGGCGCGCGCGCAGATCGCGGTAGAGCTGACGGACGTTGAGGACAATGAGCACGAGGAAGGTAATGAGCCCGAGGGCATTCACCGCCAAGAGCACCGAATACAACTGGCCGAAACGCTGCGAGTCCTGGGTGGCGTTGCTCATCATTAACAGTGACGCCAAGAGGACCAGGCTCAATGCGCCGATGGGCACCAGGATCCGGCGTGCCCGCGTCATACCGTTAAGCTCCATTCGAACCAAGCGCTGCTCAGACGCCAGCCCGAATAGAAGTAGGCGATGAGGCGCACCGGCGCCGGAAGCGATTCTATATCCAAGCTCGCCCGGACCCGAGCGTGGTAGCCACGCCCCGCGCTTAGCCAGCGGCGTTCGAGGATCGGGACGCCGCGGATCTTTCCGAGCCCCGCGCGAGCATCCGCCAAGGAGGTAAAGTTCTGCCGATCAGCGGTGATGAGATTAACGATTACATAGGTCTTGCTGAGCGCGTGATGTTCAAGCCGGTAACCCTGCTTGACGGTGGCGATGCGCTCATCCCAGAGGAATCCGCGCTCGCGCCACAGTTGGGTTTCGATGAGGAGCTCGAGCGCCACCCCGCTGTCGAGTGCTTCCAGGGACTCTTTACCGAGCTTGAATCCGAGATTGGCGTCCAGCAAGTAGAAGCCATTGACCAATCGCAACGCCGCGGACTTGATCACGATCCCGGCCGCCGAAACCGGCGCCGCCGCGAGCATCAACAGCAGCGCCGTGCTGGCTAGAGCGCCGCGCTTGGGCAGCGGCTCAGACTTTCCGCAAAGCCGCATAGAAGTATCCGTCCGTATTCGCGTCTCCCGGCAGCAGTTGCACTCCCGCCCCGGTATCCTGGCCGTGCGCTACGGCGATCGGGTCCAAGTGGGCGTCGGCGTGCCGGGCCAGAAAGGCGCGGATTTGGGTCTGGTTCTCGGCGGGCAGCACCGAGCAGGTCACATACAGGAGCTTGCCGGCTTTCGCGAGCAAGGGCCACAAGCCGTTCAAGAGTTGCATTTGCAGGCCGGCCGATGCCGCGACGTCGGACTCGCGCCGCAGGAGTTTGATATCCGGGTGCCGCCGGATCACACCGCTGCCCGAGCACGGGGCATCCAAGAGGATGCGGTCAAACGCTTTTCCATCCCACCAGCCGGCCGGTACCGAGACATCGGCACAGTATATCTTGGCCCTTAAGCGTAAACGTTCGAGCGCCGCCCGCAGAGATGCGATGCGCGTGGGATCGCAGTCGACCGCGACCATCCGGCGCAACTCGTGATCCATCTCTAGAATATGCCCGCATTTCCCGCCCGGGGCTGCGCAAGCGTCCAGGATCCGGTGGCCGGGGCGCGCATCTAACAGCACCGCGGCGATCTGAGCGCCGGCGTCCTGCACCGAGACATGCCCTTGGTCGAACCCGGGTAGCCGCGACACATCCAGGATTTCCGGAAGCGAGATTGCATAGGGACTCAGGGAGAGCGGGTGTGCTTCGAGTCCGGCCTGGCCAAGCCGCGCCAAGTAATCCTCACGCGAGCCGCAACGCAGGTTGACGCGCAGGGTCATCGGCGGCCGCTCATTGTTGGCCGCCGCGATGCGTTGCCAGGACTCTGGCCAGGCCGTCTTGAGCGCCGCCAGCAACCACACCGGATGCGCGTATTGCGCGGCCTCGGTGGCCGGCTCTGCGAGCAACTCGTCGCGGCGCTTCAGGAAAGCACGGAGCACGGCGTTGACGAGCGGTGCGGCGCGAGCGCGCCCGAGCCGCCGGCTGGCGTCCACGGTCGCGGAGACGGCCGCGTGATCCGGAATACGCAGATACAGGAGCTGATAAAGACCGATCAAGAGTAAGGCAAAAACCGCGCTATCGATTTCCTTGTGTGGGCGCGAGAGGAGCTTGCTCACAAGCGCCTCCAAGGCCGGGAACCAGCGCAAGGCGCCATAGGCGAGCTCCTGAGCGAGGCCGCGGTCGCGGGGATCACGCAGGCCGCTAAGCGATATCGGCATGCATGTGGCCAAGGACTGGCCCTGCCCCACGACGCATGACACCAGCCGCGCGGCGACCGCGCGCGCATCCTTAAGCGGCCGCGGGGACTGCCTAGCCGTCATGCTTAAGACCCGGATGGGCGTTGAGAAAATCCGTCGCGCTCACCGGCTTTCGCCCGGCTGCCTGGACCCGGGTGAGACGCAATACGCCCTCGCCGGTCGCCACATCGATCCCGCCTCTTGCACCGGGCAGCAACGCGCCCGGGGCGGCCGAAACGCGGGTCTCGATCGCACGGGCGTCCCACACGCGAAATTCCATCCCTCCGAGCCGCGCGAGCGCGACCGGTTTCGGATTAAATGCCCGGACCTTGCGTTCCAACTCTGGGGCCGGGCGCAACCAGTCGAGCCAGGTTTCGGCGCGCTCGATCTTATGGGCAGAGGTGACGCCGCCTTCATCTTGGGCACTAGGCCGTGAGCGCTCGTTCAAAATCTCCTCGAGGGTCGCTAGGAGGCACCTTGCACCCAGTTCGGCCAGCCGTTCCCGCAGGGCGCCGCCGGTATCAGCGGGGCGGATCTCGCAGCGGGCCTGTGCGTAGACGGGACCCGCGTCCAAGGCCGCGCTCATCTGCATGATGGAAACGCCGGTTTCACGATCGCCCGCGGCAAGGGCGCGTTCAATCGGGGCCGCGCCCCGCCAGCGCGGTAACAGGGAGGCATGAACATTGATGCATCCACGGCGCGGGATATTGAGCACGGCGCGCGGGAGGATCTGTCCATAGCCGACTACGATCATAAAATCAGGTTCTAACAGGGCGAGTTGGTCCGCCGCCGCCGCATCTTTGAGCGATAGGGGCTGGCGGATCGCTAATCCGTGCTCACGCGCCGTGGTCTTGACGGCACTTTCGCGCATTTTGAGTCCCCGGCCAGCCGGCCGGTCCGGCGAAGTGTAGACCGCCAGTAAGGACGTAGGCGCGGTAGTGACTAAGGCGCGGAGTATCGTGGCCGCGAACTCCGGCGTGCCCGCAAAAACGATCCTGGCCTGCGCGAGCCGTTCCGGGCCGCTCATAAGGCGAGTCGTTGCGCCTTTGCCAATTTCTTGCGGAGCCGGTTGCGTTTTAATATCGAAAGGTAATCCACGAACAGCTTGCCTTCGAGGTGATCGATCTCATGTTGGATACACACGGCCAGCAAACCGTCCGCCACTAAATTGACCATCTCTCCCTGGGCGTTGAGAGCCTGTACCTGAATGCGCTCGGCGCGCTCGACGGTCTCGAAAACGCCGGGAACCGATAAACACCCCTCCTCGGTTTGCTCACGGCCCTCGGTGCCCGTGACGCGGGGGTTGATAAAACACCAAGGTTGGTCATGGCGCTCGGAGACGTCCGCGACGATGACCCGCCGGTGGACGTTGACCTGGGTGGCGGCGAGCCCGATCCCGGGCGCCGCGTACATGGTCTCGAACAGGTCCGAAACCAGGCGCCGCACGCCGTCATCAACGGCTGGCACGGGTTGTGCCTTTATCCGAAGGCGGGGATCCGGATAGTGCAATATATCTAAGATGGCCATGCCACGCGTTGTCCTGTCCGATGGCGTAAATCATAGCAGAACCTGACTCTGAACTTTATAGAGATTAATGAAATTGCGGTTCTTTTTGCTAAAATTTAATAAATAACATTAAACCTTTGCCGTAAGGGCGACACGACAATGAAAAAATATGTATTTCTATTACTCTCCGCGTTGGCCACGCTACCTTGCCACGGCGGGGATTTGGCGCTCAACCCGAGCCACCCCGACCGCTATGTCGTGAAACGCGGCGATACCTTATGGGACATTTCGGCGGTCTTTTTGAGGAAACCATGGCTCTGGCCGCAGATTTGGCAAGTGAATCCGCAGGTGCGGAATCCGCACCGCATCTATCCCGGCGATATTCTTTATTTAACCTACCGAGACGGTAAACCCGTGCTGGGGCGAACATGGGGCAGGAACGTCAAATTATCGCCGTCGGTGCGCGCGTCCGAGCACGATGACGCGCTGCCGGCGATCCCGCTCGATGCCATCTGGCCGTTCTTAAGCCGGCCACAGGTGGTCGGAGCCGAAGAGCTTGCCAACGCACCTTACATCGTCTCCAGTCAGGACGAGCATCTGGTGACCGGCTTAGGGAATCGTATCTATGTGCGCGGTCGATTGGATGAGAACGTCAAGCGCTACACGGTGGTTCGCTGCGGCGAGGTCTATCGGGAACCGCCGGCTGTGAAGGACGCCAATTATCGAGTTGCTGTCCGCAAGGATGTCGCTCAGGGCTACGCGTCGAATTGTCTGGGCGAGAGCGGCGACGATGTTCTAGGGTACGAAGCCCTCCATGTCGCCGATGCGGTCATCGACAGGCTGGGAGATCCGGCATCCGCCGTGATTACCAGTTCACACGACGAGCCATGGAAGGTCGAAGACCGAGGCGAGGAGCCCGCGATAGCCGTCCTCTAGATGGACGGCGTAAAGTCATTGAGCGAAGGCACGCGCGAGC
>MUGK01000110.1 GCA_002007425.1 Chromatiales bacterium USCg_Taylor
CATCCTCCCATCATGAACAGCTACCCGCTCCTAGTTCAGGCTCATCTTGTGTTAGAAATAAGCCCCACCTTCAGGCTCATCTAGCATTGGAAGAGACTCGGAGTTGCTTTTTTACTGCCTGCCAGTATCATTAGAAGCGAACCTTACCCGCTTCTGTAAGTCTTAGTTAGGTGAGAAACCCTTTATCGATGGAGGACACCGTCTGATGAAAACGATTCAATACCCAGTAACCCAAACTGCAACGTCGGTACTGGCGACCAATAAAGTAATACGCAACACCTACGCCTTGTTGTCGCTGACCCTGCTGTTCAGCGCGATGACGGCAGGTTTGGCCATGGCCCTCGATTTTCCCTACCCCGGGGTCATAATTACCTTAATAGGCTACTTCGGGTTGCTGTTCTTGACAGTGAAGCTCAGGAACAGTGTGTGGGGGCTCGCGTCGGTCTTTGCGTTGACCGGCTTCATGGGCCTGACCCTCGGCCCGATCTTGAACGCCTATGTAAATCACTTTGCGAATGGCTCACAGTTGGTCATGATGGCGATGGGCGGCACCGGCCTCACCTTCGTGGGCCTCTCCGGCTACGCGCTTACTACGCGCAAGGACTTTAGTTTCATGGGCGGTTTCCTCATGGCAGGCGTGTTGATCGCTTTTTTGGCCGGTTTGGCCGCGATCTTTTTCTCGCTCCCGGGGCTGGCGCTCGCGGTCTCTTCGATGTTCGTAGCCTTGATGGCCGGGATGATCCTCTATCAGACGAGCGAGCTTATCCACGGAGGCGAGACCAATTACATCATGGCGACGGTGGGATTGTACGTATCGATTTACAATCTTTTCACCAGCTTGCTGCATTTGCTGGGCGTATTTTCCGGCGACGACTAACCACCCAAGCTCAGTGTCCATGAAACCCCATGGATCGCAAGATCCCTGGGGTTTTTTATGCGATTTCCGTCATCCCCCCCATATAGGGTTGCAATGGCTCGGGTACGCGAATGCGCCCCGTGGCGTGCTGATAGTTCTCCATGATTGCGACGAGGGTTCTGCCGACCGCGAGACCCGAGCCGTTTAAGGTGTGTAGAAACTCCGGTTTACCGGTTTCCGGGTTACGCCACCGCGCCTTGATTCTGCGGGCTTGGAAAGCCTCGAAGTTGCTGCAAGACGAAATCTCGCGGAACCTCTGTTGCCCGGGGAGCCAGACTTCGAGGTCATAGGTCTTCGCCGCGGAAAAACTGAGGTCCGTCGTGCATAGCGCCACCACCCGGTAGTGCAGTTCGAGACGCTGTAGGATCACTTCCGCGTGCCGAGTCAACGCTTCCAAGGCATCATACGACGACGCCGGCGCTACCAGTTGGACCAGCTCCACTTTCTCGAACTGGTGTTGCCGGATCATCCCGCGGGTATCTTTTCCGTACGAACCCGCCTCGCTGCGAAAGCACGGACTGTGACAGGCATAGCGCCGCGGTAGCTCCGCGGCCTCAAGGATCCAAAACCCGGTTCCGGAATCGCAAACAGATCTTGAGCGAACTTAGGAAGCTGCCCGGTGCCTTGCATGCTGCGGGCGTTGACCAGGTAGGGTACATAGACTTCGGTATAGCCGTGCTCGCGCGTGTGTACGTCCAGCATGAACTGGATGAGAGCCCGGTGCATGCGCGCCAGCGATCCGGACAGCACCACGAAACGCGCGCTCGCAATGCGCGCGGCCGCTTCAAAATCCATGGCCCCGAGCCCGGTCCCTAGGTCAACATGGTCTTTGGGATCGAAGTCGCATTGGGGCGGGTGACCCCAGCGGCGTACCTCCCGATTGTCGTGCTCGCTGGTTCCAATGGGGACACTTGCATGAGGGAAATTGGGGATCAACAGGCTGAACGCCTCTATTTGACCTTGCACGCCGGTAAGTTTGATCTCCGTTTGTTTCAGCCGATCGCCGAGATCCGCCACTTCTTCGAGCAGCCCCTGTGCGTCCTCGCCCCGCGCCTTTGCGATACCAATCGCCTTCGATTTGCTGTTGCGTTCTTGTTGTAGTTGCTGCGTGACGATCTGCAAGGACTTACGCTCGGTTTCCAGGCGCAGATACTCCTCCGTGGCCAGCTCAAACCCACGCGGCCGCAACGCCGCGGCGGTCTCGCTTAATCGCGTGCGCAATTGGTTGGGATCAAGCATCGCGTTCGGCACGCCGAGCCAGGCGCGCTAGCGCGAGCGGACGCGCGTGCCGGAATCGTTTTTCATCGGCTCGGCGTTCGCGTCCAAGGCACGGAGGCGCTCGAGTTTCTGCCGGATCTGGATCTCGAGCCCACGATCCACCGGCTCGTAATAACGCCTGTCCTTAAGCGGTTCCGGCATATAGCTTGCGCCTGCCGCATAAGCCTCCGGCTCATCGTGAGCATACCGGTAGCCTTCTCCGTAACTCAGTGCCTTCATCAAGCGCGTGGGAGCATTCCGCAGGTGTAATGGCACTTCGAGCGATCCCGACCGCTTCACATCCTCCGTCGCCAGATTGAAAGCCTTGTAGACGGCATTGCTTTTCGGGGAGCAGGCGAGATAGACGATCGCCTGGGCGATCGCAAGCTCTCCCTCCGGGCTTCCCAGGCGCTCTTGCGTTTCCCAGGCATCGAGCGCGAGCCGCAGCGCCCGCGGATCGGCATTACCGATGTCTTCGGAAGCCATGCGCACGACGCGGCGCGCGATATAGAGCGGATCGCAGCCGCCATCGAGCATACGAACGAGCCAGTACAGACATGCGTCCGGGGCCGATCCGCGTACCGACTTGTGCAGCGCCGAGATCTGGTCATAGAAGGCATCGCCTCCTTTGTCGAAGCGTCTAAGTGCGCCGCTTCCGATCACTTGTTTCAAAAGCGCCGCGTCGATGGCGCCGGTCTCGGCGAGATCCGCGGCGATTTCGAGAAGGTTCAACGCCCGTCTCGCATCACCATCGGCCACGGCCGCCAGTTGGTCCCGAAGCTCGGCCGCCATCGTCAGTCTCCGCTCGCCAACGCCATGTGTCTCGTCCGTGAGCGCTCGATCGATGAGGGCGCGAATGGCATCAAGTGCAAGCGGTTTGAGCACGTAAACCCGCAGGCGTGAGAGGAGCGCGTTATTCAGCTCGAAAGAAGGGTTCTCGGTCGTCGCGCCGATGAAGGTCACCGTTCCGTCTTCGACAAAAGGCAGGAAGGCGTCCTGCTGTGACTTATTGAAGCGATGCGCTTCATCGACGAAAAGCACGGTTCCCCTGCCCTCGGTCTCACGCAAGGCGCGGGCTTCGTCGATGGCCGTGCGGATCTCCTTGACGCCCGCCAACACGGCGGAGATGCACAGAAACAAGGCATCCGCATGACATGCAACGAGCTTTGCCAAGGTGGTCTTGCCGGTCCCCGGGGGTCCCCAGAAGACCATCGAATGCAAACGCCCCGACTCGATCGCGAGCCGTAACGGTTTCCCCGAAGCGAGCAGATGCTCTTGACCGGCAACGGCGTCGATGTGCCGGGGCCGCATGCGGTCCGCCAGTGGCCGGGACGCTAACATCATCGCCAGCGATCGCAGTACCAGGTTGCCGGCGTTAGGATAGACGTTTCACAGGTTTTCGGCCGCATCGATGACATCGACCCCCGGAGGGGGCGTAAACACGAACAACGACGGTTCGATCGCCGCATTCCGATTTTGCGCCACAAATCTGATGCGTGTGGTTTGACCAAAACTGTCGCGCAATTCCATCAGCCGTAGCATCGAGCCCTCAAAACTCAGTTGAATTTCAGTGTATTGGCCTTCGTCGCGTTTCGGCTTCAGATGAAGGACCCTTATCCCGCCCTGCTCGCCACGCTCAGTGACGACGAATTCCTCCTTCGGGTCCACCTTGCCCCCGAGGAGCAAGGCCGGCGTGCTGCCCAGGGCCGTACCGAGCGGTTTGACCGTCACCTGTTCCAAGTCCTTATCGTAGATCCATACGCGCTGCCCGTCACCCACGATCGACTGTTGATAAGGACGATCGTATTCCCAGCGAAACTTACCGGGCCGATGAAGGTAGAGAGTGCCGCGTGAGCGCTCGCGGGTGACGCCGCTTTCGTCGATCAGTTCTTGCTCGAACGCCGCTTTGAGCGTGACGAGGCCTTCCAGATAGCGGCTAAGTAACGTCGCTTCATTGCCAGCCCCTACCGCGGCAAACCATGGCCCGGCGAGGAGCGCGAACACAAGGCTGTAACGCATTGTTAATCCGCGGATGCCGGCCGCAATGCCTAATCTTTGGGCGGCGGCGGCGCCAAGACTTCGCGAAAGCCATTCGATTGGAGCGCCCCGACGACACCGCTGCGTTCCATCTCCTCGATCATCCGCGCCGCCCGGTTATACCCAATCTTAAGACGCCGTTGTACGCCGGAGACCGAAGCGCGGCGAGTCTCGGTCACGAAACGCACCGCCTCGTCATAGAGATCATCGACGCCGCTACCGGCTTCGATAACGCCCGCAAAGTCGTCATCCGCCGCTTCGTCATCGCCGCGGAGGATGTCGCTCACGTAATCGGGCGTACCGCTGTGCTTCAGATGCGCGACCACCTTATGTACTTCCTGATCGGACACGAAGGCGCCATGCACCCTGACCGGAACCCCGGTGCCTGGAGGTAGATACAGCATGTCGCCGTGTCCGAGCAGACTCTCCGCGCCCATCTGATCGAGAATCGTGCGCGAATCGATGCGCGAGGACACTTGAAACGCGATCCGGCTCGGAATATTGGCCTTGATGAGCCCGGTGATCACGTCTACCGATGGGCGCTGCGTGGCCAAAATCAGGTGTATGCCGGAGGCACGGGCTTTTTGCGCCAGCCGCGCGATCAGCTCTTCGACTTTCTTGCCGACCGTCATCATCATATCGGCCAGCTCATCGACGATGACCACGATATTGGGCAAGGCCGCGAGCGTCTCTTCGTCCGATGTATCGCCGAAGAACGGGTTCGGCAACGGTTCGCCCAGGCCTATCGCCTCTTTCACCTTGCGGTTGTAGCCGCTCAGATTGCGCACGCCGAGCGTGGCCATCAGCCGGTAGCGGCGCTCCATCTCCGCGACGCACCAACGCAAAGCGTTGGCCGCCTCCTTCATGTCGGTCACGACCGGGGCCAGCAACGAGGGGATCCCTTCGTAGACGGAAAGCTCCAGCATCTTGGGATCGATCATGATGAGCCGTACGTCCTTGGCTGGCGCTTTGTACAGCAGGCTCAAGATCATCGCGTTCAAGGCCACCGATTTACCCGCTCCGGTCGTTCCCGCGACCAGCAGGTGGGGCATGCGTCCAAGATCTACGATCACCGGCTTGCCGCCGATGTCCTTGCCGAGCGCGAGTGTCAATGCCGATTGATTGGCTTCGTATTCCTGTGAGCTTAGGATCTCGCGCAGACTGACCAGTTCCCTCTGGTGATTGGGGATCTCGAGCCCGATCACGGATTTCCCGGGGATGACCTCAACCACCCGAACGCTCACGGTAGAGAGCGAGCGCGCCAGATCCCGGGACAGGCTCGTGACGCGCGCGGCTTTCATCCCCGGCGCCGGTTGCAGTTCGAAGCGGGTGATCACCGGTCCGGGGTGCACGGCCACTACGCTCACCTCGATCCCGAAGTCCAGCAGTTTGAGCTCCACCTGGCGCGACATCGCCTCGAGCGTTTCCGTAGAAAATCCACCTTTCGGCGGAGGCGGGGGATCGAGCAACGCGATGGGCGGCAATTGCGTATTCGGTGCATCGAAAAACGACGTTTGCCGCTCTTTGAGCAGGGGCGGAGTCGCGAGCGGCGGAGGGGAGGGTTCAATGCGCGGTTTCGGACGCTCCGCGATTCTGATTATTTGTTCGTCGTAGACCGCCTCACGCGCCTTGCGCGCCCGCACCCCGGTGGCGCGGTCGGTCACGGCCGCTGCAGCGCGCCGCCCCATCGCCACTATGCAAAGCATGCCGATTCCGACCGTGTCCATGAGCCAGAACCACGATAAGCCGGTCAGCAAAGTCACCCCGGTCAGGAACATGGCCAGCATCAGCACCGTGGCGCCCAAGGAGCCGAAGATCTCCGCGGCTTCTTTCCCGACGACGTTGCCGACGAATCCGGCGCCGTGGGATGGGAAACCTCCGGCCGCATCTAAATGGATCCAGATCAAGCCGCAGCCCACGGTCACCATGAGCAACAAGCCGACAAAGCGCGTGAGCCCATGGACGTAATCGGCGACGCCGTGATTGTTCAGACCACGAAAGATCATCCAGGCCGTGAATGCCACACTGGCCGGTAGGAGGTAGCCCAGGTAGCCGAAGAGGTGAAAGGCGATGTCCGCGAACCACGCTCCAACGATACCCCCCCGGTTCAAAATGACCTCGTCTCGCCCGGTGTGGGTCCAGCCAGGATCCGCGGGATGGTAGGAAATCAAGGCCGTGAACATGAAAACCGCGAGGGCAACCAGCGCCAGTACACCACCTTCTTTGAGGTGCCGGAGGACCGGGCCGGCGATATAGAACGCCGGCGCCGCTTTTTTCCGAATTGCTTGAGTCACGTAGTAAAAGAAGTCTATTCAAACATTATTATAACATATTGTATTTAAGCTCCTCTCGTCCATCGTTAATCTTCCAATAGCGGGACACCATACTCTGCCAGTATCGCTCGGATCCGCTCACGGTGTTTGTCGATAAGCGCTTGGATCTGTTGCTTCCAGTCCTTCTCGCCGAAACGCACCGCCATGGCAATACTGTAGTCGAATCTAATTCCGGGTTCCGAGCGCATGGGGATGACCACAACCTCGGGGAATTGCACTCGCTTGGCGAAGTAACCGGCGATCGGTCCCCAAACGAAGGTGAGATTAATTTTGTCACTGACGAGATCTTTCTCGATGATCTCGCCGGGATAGGCTCGGGCATCGCCCGACATGATTGGGTAGGGAATGATGTTTTCCATCATGTCGTTCTTGATGAGCCACATGGCCGCCGGACTCCGGTCGAAGAGGCCGATCCGTAACGCCTTTTTGCGTTCAACCGGGAGCTTGACGAGGTCCTTTTGGGACTTGACGTCATCCCAACCCCGGCCCTTGACATAGACCATGGTCCAGGTCGAACGGTAATAGGGCTTGGTCGTGGCCGCAAGCTCAAAGTTCGCGGGCACGCCCATCACGATGTCGCACTTGTACCGCCCGTCGGCCGCATCATTGTTTCTCAGGGTGTTGCGAATAAAGCCGATCCGCTGCGGAAACCAGGTGTATTCCAGGGGGAGTTTAAGATCGCCGGCGAAGAGTTGCGCGATCTTGTTCTCGAAGCCTTGCTGCTCCTTGTTCGAGCTCGGCAGGCTGTAGGGATCCGCGCAGACCTTGAGTGCCTTACGCTGGTCCTGATCCTCGGGTCCTGCCAGTGCCGCAGACGAGCAGAGAGCCCCGGCGACAATCCCCCCGACCCAAGACCAGCGCGGCCGAGAAAGGCCGCTGTAGACAGATTTCCTGCGGCTCACTCAAGTACTCTCACGAAGCAGGCGATTGTGTCTGTGCGAAGTCTCACGCAGACACCACCGCTCCTTCTCGCAACGGTAACCGACCGTGGGAGAAGCCGATCACTGTCATACGCCTTACTTGGCGAACTTGGCCTCGACTTCCTTCACGAGCTCTTTGACGATTCTCGCGACCGGTCCCTTATTTTCGGGGCTCGTCTGGATCTGCTCCATATTGGTGGGCATCTTGTCACCCACGACGATGGCCCCGACCATACCCAAGCCGAGGTGAGGCGAGCACTTGTAGACATAGGCGCCTTCTTTGTTGAGCGTGACGGTCGCGCCCTCTTCCTTCTTGTTGAAGACGTCGGCGCCCTCCGGGATCATGCTCGGTATGGCCACGGCATCATGGCTCGCCGTCGGCAGGCCTGTCCACATCACCGTATCACCAGCCTTGACGAATGCGACCACGGGATCGAACTTCATCCCCGAGGCCTTCACTTCAACCGTCTCGGCCGCTACGTTGCCCGAAAGCACCAGCCCAGAGACGGCTAAGCCGGCGATAAGCGTTTTATTGATCTGCATACTTTATTTCTCCAATTTTCTATTACAATGTTCTCACGACGAGCCATGGAAGGCGAACGCCGAGGCGAGGAGCCCGCGATAGCCGTCCTCTAGATGGACGGCGTAGAGTCATTGAGCGAAGGCACGCGCGAGCGATAGCGACGTGGTGTGCCTAGTGACTTGGATGTCCTGTCGCACATACCGAGGGCCGCGGCGAAAACGCCAACCCTGGCGGGTTAAACAGCCTTGTGCATCCTGGCATTGCCACCACCTTCGACGCACCGCCGGACACAAAGTTCAAGCGTCACGCGGACAAGGCCGCCGCTATTATAGTCGATTCGTTTGGCCCTGTCAATGAATCGACGGTCGCGCCGGCGCTGCATATCTCCTCCGAGAACAACCACGGCGCATCCTGACGGCGCCGCTGCTCGTAGGCGCGAATGAGCTCCGCCGTTTGCAGCGTGATGCCGATATCATCCAGACCTTCCATTAACCGCCGCTTAATGCTCGCGTCCATGCTGAATTCGATTACGTGTTCATCCCACGTAACGAGCGTCTGCGCCTCCAGATCCACTGTGAGCTCATAGCCGGGCGTGCCCGCGACATCCTGGAACAACCGGTCTATCGTTGAATTCGCGAGTATGACTGGCAATAGACCGTTCTTGTGGGCGTTGCTGAAGAAGATATCCGCGAAGCTCGGCGCGATCACGCAGCGGATCCCGTAGTCCAACAGCGCCCATGCCGCGTGCTCGCGCGAGGACCCGCAGCCGAAGTTGTTCCGCGCCAGGAGGATCTGGGCGCCGCGATAGCGTTCTTGATTCAGCACGAAATCCGGATTCAATCGCCGATGGGCGCAGTCCTGGGCCGACCCACCCTGGTCGAGATACCGCCATTCGTCGAAGAGGTTCGGTCCGAATCCGGTGCGCTGGATCGATTTCAAGAACTGTTTCGGTATGATCGCGTCGGTGTCGACGTTGTGGCGATCGAGCGGCGCCACCAACCCCGTCAGTTTTTTAATTGCCTCCATGTTCCCCGCTCCGAAAACTATCCAACGGTGGTTCCCCGCCGCTCATCCCCGTTCGCCTTCAGAATTCCCGTACATCGACAAAATGTCCGGCGATCGCTGCTGCGGCAGCCATCGGCGGACTGACCAGATGAGTCCGTCCGCCGGAGCCCTGCCGGCCTTCGAAATTCCTGTTCGAGGTCGAAGCGCAACGCTCGCCCGGTGACAATCGGTCTGGATTCATCCCCAAGCACATCGAGCAGCCCGCTTCGCGCCACTCAAACCCGGCCTCGATGAATACTCGATCCAAACCCTC
The DNA here is from genome assembly GCA_002007425.1 of Chromatiales bacterium USCg_Taylor. Classification (GTDB taxonomy): domain Bacteria; phylum Pseudomonadota; class Gammaproteobacteria; order JACCXJ01; family JACCXJ01; genus USCg-Taylor. Next base: position 9,305 of record MUGK01000110.1, read on the forward strand.
TTGCTCGGCTTGCCTGCGCACGAGCCCCGAGCCCGGCACCACCAGAGCTTGCATGATATTCGCTGCGATGCGCTTACCGCGCACGACCTCGGCGGCGGCGCGCAAGTCCTCGATGCGCGAATTGGTGCAAGACCCGATGAACACCTTATCCAAGGGAATATCGGTGATCGGGACATTCGCTTGCAAGCCCATGTAGGCCAGCGCTTTGCGCATACCGTCGCGCTTGACGGGATCGCTCTCAGCCCCAGGGTCCGGGACCCGCCCATCGACGGACACAACCATCTCCGGGGAGGTGCCCCAGGACACTTGAGGCTGGATGCCATGGGCATCGATTTCGATCACACGGTCGAACCCGGCGCCGGGATCGGACCGCAAATCGCGCCAGGCGGCGATAGCCTGATCCCAGAGCCCGCCCGTGGGCGCCATCGGACGGTCCGCGAGGTAGGCGATCGTCGCCTCGTCCACCGCGATGAGCCCCGCTCGCGCGCCGGCTTCGATGCTCATGTTGCACACCGTCATGCGCGCTTCCATCGACAGCGCCTGAATCGCCAGACCCGAAAACTCGATGGTGTGCCTTGTGCCGCCTGCCATGCCGATGCGTCCGATGACCGCGAGGATCATATCTTTGGCGGTTACGCCGCGGCCGAGCGAGCCGTTGATCTGAACCAACATATTGCGCGATTTCTTGAGGATCAAACATTGTGTCGCTAAGACATGCTCGACCTCGGAGGTGCCGATGCCGAAAGCCAATGCCGCCAGAGCACCGTGCGTGGAGGTATGCGAGTCGCCGCACACGATGCTCATGCCGGGCAAGGAAAACCCCTGCTCCGGCCCGATCACGTGCACGATCCCTTGACGGATGTCGCTCATCTTGAACTGGCGGATACCGAAGCTTGCGCAGTTGTGATCCAAGGTTTCGAGCTGCAGGCGTGAGATCGGATCGTCGATGGTCGTCCGGTCGGTGGTTGGAACATTGTGATCGGAAACCGCGAGATTCGCGTCGATGCGCCACGGTTTTCGGTGTGCGATCCGTAATCCCTCGAAGGCTTGGGGCGAGGTCACCTCATGGATGAGATGCCGATCGATGTAGATGAGCGCCGTCCCGTCGCCGTAGTCCTGCACAACGTGGCTGTCCCAAAGCTTGTCATATAAGGTTTTAGCAACCATGGAGCGCGTTCAACTCCGGGCCGTTATTCGTCCGCGATTTTAACCACCGTCCGCCCTCGCGCTTGCCCCTGGAGCATCGCGTCGAATACCGCGGGCAGATCTTCCAATGCAACCGTGCGCGCGGCAATCTTGTCGAGATGACGCGGCCGCAGATCCGCGGCCAACCGTTGCCACAGCGCATGCCGCAGCGCCGTCGGGCAGCCCGCAGAACTGATGCCTAATATGCTCACGCCGCGCAGGATAAATGGCATGACGGTGGTATGCAGCTCGCTGCCGCCCGCTAAACCCACCGCACAGATGTTCCCCCACGGGCGCATGGTCCGGGTGAGCCAGGCGAGCAGCTCCCCGCCGATGTTATCGATGGCGCCCGCCCATTGGCCTTTTTCGAGCGGCCGCGATCCCAACTCGAGGGTATTCCTGTCCAAGACCGTTTGCGCGCCTAGGCTGCGCAGATTGAGAGCTTCCGCCATCTTGCCGGTCACCGCAACCACTTCGTATCCGCGTCCAGATAGGATGTCAATCGCGAGGCTCCCCACACCTCCGGTCGCACCCGTAACCACCACCGGGCCGCTGGCCGGCGTTTGTCCGTTGTCTTCCAAGCGCTGCACGCAGATGGCGACCGTAAACCCCGCGGAACCGATCGCCATCGCTTCGTATAAGGAGAAACCCGCGGGCAGGGGCACCACCCACTCGGCCGGGACACTCGCAAACTCCGCGTAGCCCCCATCGCGGCTCACGCCGAAGTCATAGCCGGTCACCAGCACCTTGTCGCCGGGCCGGTAGCGAGCATCATCCGACTCCGAGACGACTCCGGAAATATCGACCCCCGCCACCAAGGGAAAGCGCGTCAGAATCTTTCCTGCTCCCGTGGCGGCGAGCGCGTCCTTGTAATTCACGCTGGAATAAACGCCGCGGATCAGCACCTCGCCGGGGCACGGATCTTCCCGCTGCAGGGTTTCGATCCGGGCATGGATCTTCCCGTCCTCTTGGTGGACCCGAAAGGCCTTGTAGCCGTTCATTGACATTCTTGTGTAGCTATTCGACGGTTATCGCGTCCGTCCAACCCCGGGCTGTACATTCGGCGTGCTAGCTTCTATAAAGGCGGCAATTTTAACTCAATCGTGTACCGCAATGGAAAGGCCAGCATAGATTATGAAACACCGATGCCTCATGTCCTTGTTGCTGTTCGCGCTAACTTTCGCCGCACAAGCCGATTTAACCGAAGCCGTGGTTGCACACGCTCAAGGGAATTTCGAGCGCGCCCTACAGGTCCTGCTCCCGCTCGCAGAGGCCTCCAACGATCCTTATGCTCAATATTATCTCGGGATCATGTACGCGAACGGCCAAGGGGTCGAAAAGGATCTAAGCGCGGCCGGCCGCTGGTTCAAAAGCGCGGCTGAACAGGGCCTTCCGCAGGCGCAATTTCGTCTCGGGGAGATCTACGCCCAGGGTCAAGGTGTGACGCGGGACTTGGGATCGGCTTACGCATGGTTCAGCGTCGCATCGCAGTCGGGCCACTCGCAAGCGGCGGCCGCCCTGACGGACACCAGCGGCAAGTTATCGCCCAAAAGCCTCGAAGCGGCGAAACGGCTCGCCGCCGATCTGTCGAAGCGTTACGGCAAGAAGCGAGAAGATTAGCGCTCATGCACCGACACCCACCAATCCCGTATTCCCTGCGCTGCATACGGGCGCGCTAGATAACCTAGAAATGCTTGCGCTACTATAGGGGCCAGCCTCGGTTTGTTTATGATATATTGGGATCATGCCCCGCCACCCGCGTGTTCACCTCGATAGAATACCACTGCACATCGTGCAACGCGGCCACCACCGCGAGCCGTGCTTCTTTGGGGAAGAAGACTACTTTACCTACCTGCACTGGCTTGGTGAGGCATTGAAGGAGACGAGCTGTTCGCTACACGCCTATGCGCTCATGAGCAACCACGTGCACCTGCTCCTCACCCCCAAGAGAGCAGCGGCGGTACCGAAGCTCATCATCTCCTTGGGACGGCGCTACGTGCAGTATATCAACCGCCAGTACCGGCGTACGGGCACGCTCTGGGAGAGCCGCTACAAGTCCTCACTCATCGAGGCGAAGACTTATCTCCTCACTGGCATGCGTTACATCGAACTGAATCCCGTTCGCGCGGCGATGGTGGACGATCCGGCCCACTACCGTTGGACCAGTTACCGAGCCAACGCCCTCGGACAAGTATCGCCGCTGCTAATTCCTCATCCGGTCTACCTGGCACTCGGGGCGACCGACAACGTACGGCGAGTGGCCTACCGCCGTTTGTTCCGGCCCCCTCTCGATGACGAGACCCTCAGCGCCATACGACTCGCGCTGAACCAAAGTCAGCCCTTGGGCAATAAGCGCTTCCATGCCAAGATAGAGCGCATGACGGGGCAGCGGCGCGAAGCGAGGCCGCGGGGTCGGCCGCGGCTATATTCCGTTTAGATACCTCCATGTGGTACCGTTTGAGTAATTTTTGGGGGGGACGTCACCAATGCGTATGTTGCATACCATGTTACGGGTCGCGGAGCTCGGCCGCTCATTGCAATTCTATACCGAGGTCCTCGGCATGAAGCTGTTGCGGCGTGCCGATTATTCCGAGGGCCGCTTTACCTTGGCCTATCTCGGTTACGGCGAGGAGCGCGACACGGCCATCTTGGAGCTTACGCACAATTGGGACACCAGCCGATACGAGCCGGGAAACGCCTACGGGCATATCGCCATCGGCGTCGATGACGTGTACGCGGCTTGCGAGGCGATCCGCGGGCGCGGCGGCAAGATCGTGCGCGAGGCCGGGCCGATGAAAGGGGGTACGGCCGTGCTCGCCTTCGTGGAAGACCCCGACGGCTACAAGATCGAGCTGCTTGAGGATCCGGCGCGCCGCCCGATTACGGGATGACGCCGCAGGCGATGCGGGCGCCACCCCCACCTCCCTTCTCGGGCAGATCGGAATAATTATCGCCACCCGCATGGATCATCAGTGAGCGCCCTTTTAAATCTTCCATCTTTAGCCGTATAGCAATCACAGCACTTGTGGCCGATCCGCGTTCATCCACCGGCGATCTCTGCGCTCGGGTTGACGTTGGGCCGTGAGTTCCCGAGAATCACGCCCTCACGTTTCCATAAGGCCAATGCAAAACAATAATCAAGAGCTGGAGCCTCTCGTCCGCATCCGGGATCTCTGTTTCCGCCGTGGCGAGCGGGTCATCTTCGACCACATCAATTTATCCATGCCGCGCGGAAAGATCACGGCCATCATGGGACCGAGCGGCTGCGGTAAGACCACCCTGCTCCGCATGATCGGCGGTCAGCTCAAGCCCCTATCGGGGAGTGTGCGGGTCGACGGGCAGGAGGTCACGGCGTTATCGCGAGGAGCGTTGATGAGCTTACGCCAGCGCATGGGCATGCTGTTTCAGAGCGGCGCGCTCTTAACCGATCTCCCGGTGTTCGATAACGTGGCCTTCCCCTTACGCGAGCACACCCGGCTGCCCGAACGGATGGTCCGCGATTTGGTGCTGATGAAGCTCGAGGCGGTGGGGCTGCGGGGCGCACGCGATCTGATGCCGAGCCAGCTTTCGGGCGGCATGGCGCGCCGGGTCGCCCTGGCCAGGGCCATCGCGCTCGATCCCATGATCATCCTGTACGATGAGCCTTTTACCGGTCAGGATCCGATCTCCATGGGGGTCCTGTTGCGCCTCATCGAGCAGATGAATGAAGCCCTCGGCACCACCAGCGTCATCGTGTCGCACGATGTGCGCGAGGCGGCGTCGATCTCCGATTACATCTACGTGCTGTCCGGCGGAAAGATCATCGGTGAGGGCACGCCGGTTCAGCTCGATGTCAGCGACTCCGAATGGGTACGGCAATTCATGGACGCTCGCCCAGACGGCCCGGTGCGCTTCCACTACCCGGCGCGCGATATTGCGGAGGATTTATTGGCGGGAGGTGACGAGTGATGAGCGCACTGCGCGCCTTGGGCCGCGCCGGATTGAGCTTTTTCGAGCGCCTCGGGCGCGGACACATCTTTCTGCTTTACACCCTCGGCGGGTTACCGGCCACGCTTTATCGCTGGCGCTTACTCACCTCGCAGGTTTTCGCGCTCGGGGTGCTGTCGCTCGTCATCATCGCGGTTTCGGGGCTTTTCGTCGGCATGGTGCTAGGGCTGCAAGGCTATAACACCCTGGTGGATTTCGGCGCCGAGGAGTCGCTCGGGATCCTGTTGGCGTTATCGCTGGTGCGCGAGCTCGGACCGGTGGTCTCGGCGCTGCTGTTCGCGGGCCGCGCCGGTTCGGCCTTGACGGCCGAGATCGGGCTCATGAAAACCACCGAGCAGTTGGCAGCCATGGAGATGATGGCCGTCGATCCGCTGCACCGCGTGGTCGCGCCAAGGCTGCTCGCCGGGATCCTGGCCATGCCCTTGCTCGCGGCGATCTTCAGCGCGGTCGGTGTCTATGGAGGCTACTTCGTCGGCGTGGGATTGCTGGGCGTCGATGAGGGCGCCTTCTGGTCCCAGATGCAGTCGGCGGTTGATTTTCACGACGATATCCTGAACGGCGTCATCAAGAGCTTTGTCTTCGGCATCGCGGTCACCTGGATTGCCGTATTCGAGGGATACGATACGGCCCCCACCTCGGCAGGCATCAGCCGCGCGACGACTCGGACCGTGGTAAACTCCAGCCTCGCGGTGCTGGGGCTCGATTTCGTGCTCACCGCCTTGATGTTCGACTAAAGGGCCATTCATGATGCATTCAAAATGGATCGAAACCATTGTCGGAGCCTTTGTCGCGCTCGGTTTGGGGGCGCTGCTGGTGCTCACCCTGCGAATAAGTAACTTGAGTCTCGCCGGTTTCGGCGCCGACAGCACCTACGAGATCCGCGCCATGTTCGACAATATCGGCGGGCTGAAGGTGCGTTCGCCGGTCAAGATGGCGGGTGTCACCGTGGGACGCGTCAACGCCATTGAATTCGACTCAAAATCGTACACCGCGGTTGCCATAATACAGATCGACAAGCAGTATACTCAGATCCCCACGGATACCGGCGCCAACGTCTACACGGCCGGGTTACTCGGTGAGCAATACATCAGCCTTGCTCCCGGGGGCAGCGAAGAATTCCTCAAAGGCGGGGATGTGATCACGGACACGCAGTCCGCCGTGGTCTTCGAACAAGTCATCGGTCAGTTTCTGTACGGGAAAGCCGCCGAAAGCGGCGGCGACAAAGACTCGAAGGAATAACCAGCCCGGCGCGTTACTAATTCCAGTGGAATAACACCGCATGCGCTTTTTGCAACGAGCCTGGCGGATCCTCCGCGCGCTCAGCGGCGATGACGCCTATGAACGTTACTTAACCCACTGGCGCGCCCGGCACGCGGCCGAGGAAGCGATCCCGATGACACGCGCCGAGTTTTTTAAAGCCGAAGTTGAGCGCAAGTGGAGCGGAGTGCGGCGTTGCTGTTAGGGAAGCTCTGCAAAAGTGTCGCAAGCAAGCCCAGATGCGCGAAGCCGCGGAGCGAGTCGCGAGCACGCGCCGACGCGGGGAGCGGCCCATGGACGGCCGCGCTTTGAGGAGCGAGGAAAGCAGATGGGCTGCGCGGTAACTTTTGCAGAGCTTCCTTAGCTAAAGAAAGACAGCGCCTCCTCGCCAAGGAACCACACCAGCGCAAAAGCGACGACGAAATAGAGCACCGTGGCGATCAACCAGCCGAAGGCCACGAACACCATCAATCCGTCCTGCTCCAGCTCGGCGACGCACACGAAGAATATTGCCAGCGCGGGGATCAAGTTATTGAAGGGCAGACCGAAGGCGGGTATCGCCATCAACAAACCGCCGGCCATGATCGTGAGCCCGCTGATCTGCCGGCCTTTGTCGCCGGTGACCCAATAGCTATAACGCGGTTTGGTAAACCGCCGGCACCACCCGAGGATCTTCAAGCATATGCCGATTTTGCGGCAGCATCGGCGTCGGATGACCCCGGAAAAGCTGCCAGCCTAAGGCGGCGAAGCTGAGCCCGCCGATCACGGACAAGGGGCCGAGCGTGAGCGGTTGCAGAAACGGCAACGCCATAATGATGCAGATGAACGCAAAGGCAGCTTCTTCGATGGAGTCGAGCACCTGTCCCAAGGTAAGATTCTCTTCGCGCGCGCGTTCGGCACAGCGGTTAAGCGTTGCAACCAGCGTTGCGTAGTCAGACATTCATCAACTCCCTGGAACTAACCAAAAATAAGAAAGCACTACCCCTCCGAAAACGATCCGGTAGTAAGCAAAGACGCAAAAGCTATGATTTTTTACGAAATGAAGCAACGCCTTGACGGCAACGAGGCCGAAGATGAAGGCCGCGGCAAACCCGATCCCGAATAGCGATAGATCGCCGTCCTGTAACAGATGCCAGTTGTTTACGCTCTCATAGAAGGTCGCGGCGAACATGGTCGGGATCGCGAGAAAGAACGAGAATTCCGTCGCCGCCTGCCGCGATAGGCCGAACACCAATCCGCCGATGATCGTCGCCCCGGAACGCGAGGTGCCGGGGATCAAGGCCAGCGCCTGGACACAACCGATCTTGAGCGCCTCCGGCCAACCCATGTCCTCGACCGCATGCACCCTGGCCTCGCCCTTCGAGCGCTCGACCAGAAGGATCACGACTCCCCCCAGGATCAAAGCCGCGGCCACCGTGATCGGATTAAACAGGTGATCTTTGATGAATCGGTGCAGCAGCAGACCCAAGAAGGCCGCGGGGAGAAAGGCCAGCGCGAGGTTGCCGAGAAAACGCTGGGTGATGGCATTGTGCGTGATCCCGCGCGCCACCTCGACAAGCTTCGCGCGATAATACCAGCACACGGCCAGGATGGCGCCCAATTGGATGACAATCTCGAAGGTTTTTGCCCTCTCGCCGGTGAAGTCAAGGATCTCACCGGCGATGATCAAATGGCCGGTGCTCGAGATGGGCAGGAATTCCGTGAGACCCTCGAGAGTGCCCAGGATCAAGGCGGGTAAAAATAGGATCAAATTCATCGTCGCGTGCGCAGCTTCTATGAGGTTCCGTGAGCGATTACCATCAATCCTTATGCCAAGGGACTATTCTGCGGCGTTCATGTTACAGGGGAAAGCACAGGCTGGGTACCCAGAGTGCTTAGTTCGGTGAGATCGATGATCCCCTTCGATTGAGCACGGCGCGGGGGCGCCGTGATAGCCCTCCAAGCTTGCAGTCGTGCGCTTGAATCCGCACACTGTACCGGAGCCGGTGGCCATTCAAGTCGGTCATAACATGAAAAAAACCCAGCGCTCGATCGGTCTGACCCCGCTGGATAGTCTCCTGGTATTTGTCCCGATCGCCATCGCTCTGCGGTGGCTTCAAGCCGATCCCTTGGGGGTCTTTATCACCTCCTGTCTGGCCATTGTCCCGCTCGCCGGTCGGATGGGCAAGGCCACGGAACACTTGGCGGCGCGCTTGGGAGAAGGGATTGGCGGTTTTCTCAATGCGAGCTTCGGCAACGCCGCCGAGCTCATCATTGCCTTCTTCGCTCTCCGGGCCGGTCTGCATGACGTGGTCAAGGCCTCCATCACCGGCTCGATCATCGGCAACATCCTCCTGGTGTTGGGGCTAAGCATGGTCGCGGGCGGTGTGCGCTTTCCGATCCAAGCGTTCAACCGCACCGCGGCGTCGATGGGCGCGAGTCTCTTGCTCTTGAGCGCCATCGGCCTCGTCATCCCGGCGATCTTTCACCTCTTCGCGGCCGAGGCCGGCACTGAAGTGGAACGCGGGCTGAGTTTGGAGATCGCGATCGTTTTGTTCGTCACCTACGGGCTGAGCCTGGTGTTCTCGCTCCGCACCCACAGGCATCTTTATGTCGGGGCTGCGGGCGAAGAGATCAATGCGGGCGAAGCCGGCGGGCATTGGGGACGAGGCCGTGCGATCGCGGTGCTGGTCATCTCATCCGCGCTGGTCGCTGTCATGGCCGAGATCCTGGTCCATAGCGTCGAGCACGCCGCCCGGACCTTGGGCATGACCGAGGTGTTCGTGGGCGTTATCCTGGTGGCCATCATCGGTAACGCCGCCGAGCACAGCACGGCGGTCATCGTGGCGATGAAGGGGAAGATGGACCTCGCCATCAACATCGCGGTGGGATCGAGCCTGCAGATTGCGCTTTTCGTGGCCCCGGTGCTGCTCTTCGTCAGTTATGCCTTCGGCGCCCCGATGGATCTGGTCTTCACGCCCTTCGAGGTCATCGCGATCGTGCTCGCCGTCTTGGTGGTCAGCCGTATCGCCGACGACGGCGAGTGCAATTGGATGGAGGGCGTACACTTTTGGCGGTCTATCTGATCCTCGGCATTGCCTTTTATTTCTTACCCCACTAGAAGCCCGCGTGCGCCATCGATTGAAACGTTTCGTTTTGCGGCGCTCGCCGAAAGCCGGGCTGCCCCCTGGCACCTTGGTGCACATCGGGGAGCACACCAGGGAAATCACGCGCATTTCGATCCTCGACTTCGATGACGGAGCGCTGCGCGAACAGGAGGCGCAGGGGTCCTCCGAGTGCCGCCCATACAAGGACTCGCCGAGCAACAGTTGGATCAACGTCGATAGCGTCCACGACGTCAAGCTGTTACGGGAGCTCGGCCAGGATTTCGGTCTCCATCCGCTGGTCCTCGAAGACATCGTCAACACCGACCAGCGCCCTAAGCTCGAAGATTACGGCGAGTACCTGTATATCGTGGTCAAGATGCTGTCATATGCAGGCGAGGCGCTTAGCGTCGAACAGGTGAGTTTAGTATTGGGCGCCTCATGGGTGCTCTCCTTTCAAGAACAAGGGAAGCCCGGCGACGTTTTCGATCCGATCCGTACGCGCATCAGAAGCGGGGCCGGAAAGGTCCGTAAGCGCGGCGCCGATTTCCTGGCCTATAGCCTCATCGACGCCATCGTCGACAACTATTTCGTGATCTTGGAGCGCGTCGGGGACCGGATCGAGGCGCTTGAAGACGAGCTTTTAACGAATCCGAGCCAGGTAGCCCTCACCACGATTCACCATCTGCGGCGGGAGATGATCTTCCTGCGCCGATCGGTGTGGCCGCTGCGCGAAATGTTGAGCGCCTTGCAACGCGGGGAATCCAAGCTGGTACAGCCGGACACCCAGGTGTATTTAAGGGACGTCTACGACCACACCATTCAGGTGATCGATACCATCGAGAACCTGAGAGACGTGCTGCAAGGAATGCTCGACCGCTATCTTTCGAGCGTGAGCCAACGCATGAACGAGGTCATGAAGGTGTTGACCATCATCGCTACGGTGTTTATTCCCTTGACCTTTATCGTCGGCATCTACGGAATGAACTTCGAATATTTCCCCGAGCTAAAATGGCGCTGGGGTTATCCCGCATTGTGGGGCATTATGATCGGCATCGTCGCCCTGATGCTGGCCTACTTCAAACGCAAGAAATGGCTATAGAACCAAACGCGCGCTTCCTTACCGATGAATAATGACCCGCAAATCCCCCCGCTTCCGCTCCGGCTCGGCGCCGGCGGGCTGGTGCCGTTTATCGTCCTCGCGGGCAGTTTGTGGGCGGCCCCTCTCGACTACCGGCCGCTGCTTCTCGGTTGGCTCAGCACCTATGCCGCGGTGATCTTGAGTTTTATCGGCGCGCTGCACTGGGGCATCGCGATGGTCCACCGCAATATGACTGAAAGCAATCGCGCGCTCTTCATGACCTGGAGCGTGGTGCCGGCGATCGCCGCTTGGGTGGCGCTATTGCTCCCGGAAACCACCCGTTTCATGGTACTCGCGGCAGCCTTCGCGGTTAACTACGCGGTGGACCGCGAGCTGGTGCGGCGCTATTCGATCACGCCCTGGTTTCTGAGGCTCCGCGGCGGGCTCACCGCGGTCGTCGTGCCGTGCTTGTTGCTAGCGGCATTGCGTGCGTTTCTCCCATGAGCGCTCAAGGCATCATCGGCAGCCGCTCGCAAGTCGCCTCGATCCAGTCCTCGACCAATCGATTGATCTCGGCCGCGCCTTTCCCGTTGGACTCGATCATCGGACCGATAACCACGTCGATGACACCCGGTTTTTTCGCGAGCCGGCCGCGCGGCCAAAACACCCCGGCGTTATGCGCGACCGGCACCACCGGGACCCCGGTCTTGGCGGCGAGATAGGCGCCGCCGACTTCATAGCTCACCCGTTGCCCCGGCGCCACCCGCGTACCTTCCGGGAAAATGGTAATCCATAGGCCTCTTTGCAGACGGTCGCGCCCTTGCTCGACCACTTGCCGCAGCGCGCGGCGGACCGCTCTTCGATCGATGGCGATCGGCTTGAGCGTGGCGAGTCCCCAGCCGAAGAGAGGCAACCACAGCAGCTCGCGTTTCAGCACCCAGACATGCGGCGGAAAGAATTTTTGCAAGGCAAAGGTTTCCCAGGCGGATTGGTGCTTGCACATGATGATGGCCGGGCCGTCGGGAACGTTTTCCATGCCTGTCACCCGCCAGCGCAGACCGCAGGATGTGGCGAGCCACCAGACGTTGAGATGAGCCCACAGCGTTACGATGCGGTAACGCAGATGGTAAGGCAGAGGCCACACCATGAGCGAGATGGGCGCGAACATGATGAGAGTGACGAATAGCCCGAGGTAGAAAACGATCGATCGGGAGAAATTCATTGGCGGACGACGATGCGAACGGGTGATTAATCGGTTAAGCTTGGACGGCATCTCCGGCAGCGGACGCATAATGTACTAATATTTCCGGATTCTAAGAATAAATATTCGGCGGCAAGGCCGATGGGCGACCCGCGATCGCCGGGAGCACGCCACAGACCATCGCAGGTAACCGTTTTTACAGTCCTTTGTGGCCGGACTGATCTTGACATGCGGGATTGGCGCGCGAATTGCGCATTCCGACGGCTGGTGCAAACGCGGTTTCTAATCGCTATCAACTACATGACCCATTTACCCGATAACGGCTTATTACCTTATAGTTACGATCCCGCCCACGTTGCGATCTCGGTGCTGATCGCGGTCCTGGCCTCCTACGTCGCCCTCAATTTCGCCGGGAGGCTCACCACCACCCGTGGTGGGTGGGCGATACGAGCTATGCGATGAACGTCTCGCACCTGAGCAGCGACATCCTGATCCTGGTGGCCTTTACGATCCTGGGCCTGGCTCTGCTCATCGCCTTGGGCAATAAGCGCCGCGAAGTCTTGTTGCGCCGTTATGATCTTATCCTAAATAATGGGCTCAATTGCGTCATTACCTTGGATCACAAAGGCCGCGTCGTCGAGTTTAATCCCGCCGCCGAGAAGACCTTTGGTTACCCAAAGGCCAATGTCCTCGGCAAGAATCTGGCGCAGCTCATCATCCCGCCCGCGCTGCGCGAGGAGCACCGATGCTGCGGCATCACCCATTGTGTGGCGACGGGCGAGGAGGGGGTGCTCGGTCGGCGTATCGAGATCACGGCGCTTCGTGCCGATGGGTCGGAGTTTCCGGTGGAGCTGGCAGTGACCCGCATCCTCCTCGATGGTCTCCCGTTCTTTAGCGCCCATCTGCGAGACATCACCGATCGGCGGGCCGCGGAGAATTCCTTACGTGAAGCGCGCGGCCGGCTGGACCACCTGTTGGCGTCCAGCCCCTCAATCATCTACAGTACCGGGGCTACGGCCGTTCATCGGTGCACCTTCGTCAGCCGAAACCTCCTGGAGACTTTGGGCTATGCGCCTGAAGAAATGATTGCCGATCCCGAGTTTTGGTTCGCGCACCTCCACCCCGAGGACCGCGCTACGGTGCTGGCCCATTTCGCCCAGGAAGTGGTGCCTGAAAGGGGTTCGATCGAGTACCGATTCCGGCATGCCGATGGCAGCTACCGCTGGTTCCATGATAGCTACCGCTTGGTGAGAGACGAGGCGGGGCCGGCCGAGGTCGTCGGCTCGTGGACGGACATTACGGCGCGCAAGGCGGCCGAGGAAACGGCGCGCTCGCGTGAGGAGAGGATCCACTACCTCGCCTCGCCTACCACGACGCGTTGACAGATCTCCCCAACCGCTCACTGCTCCTGGACCGGCTGAGCCAGGCGCTCGCCCAGGCCGAGCGGGACAGCACCCAGGTCGCGGTGCTCTTCACAGATCTCGACCGCTTCAAGATCGTCAACGACACGCTGGGCCACCCGGCAGGCGATGAGTTGTTGCGCCAGGTGGCCCAACGCTTGCGCTCGGCGCTGCGCGAGGGCGACACGCTTGCGCGCCTGAGCGGGGACGAGTTCGTCATCCTGCTGCCGCGGATCTCCGGGGCGCGCGATGTCGCCCGGGTCGCGGCTAAGGCCCTCGGCATGGTGACCGCACCCTTCACGGTGTTGGGGCACGAGTTGCACATATCGAGCACTATCGGGGTGAGCCTGTTTCCCAAGGACGGCGCTGATCCGGAGACCTTGCTAAAGCACGCCGATACCGCCCTTTACCAGGCCAAGGATCGAGGGCGCAATCGGTACCAGTTCTTCGATGCGCGTATGAATGCGCACGCCCAGAAACGCCGGTTACTGGAAAACGGATTGCGGCGCGCGATCGAGCGGGAGGAATTCGTGCTGCACTATCAGCCACAGATCGACCTTCAAACGGACGCCGTTACCGGAGTTGAGGCACTTATCCGCTGGCACCCCGAGCAGCGGATGGTGCGGCCGCGTGAGTTTATCCCGATTGCAGAGGAGACCGGGCTCATCACCGAGATCGGCGAATGGGTCCTGCGCACCGCCTGCCGGCAAGCGATGGAATGGGAGGCGGCGGGTCTGCCACCGGTGCGGATGGCGGTAAACCTCTCGATCCGCCAGCTCCGGCGGGGGGACTTCCCGGCGCGGGTTCGGGCGCTCGTGGGAGAGACCGGGTTGCCGCCGCAACGCCTCGATCTCGAGATCACCGAATCGAGCCTGATGGTCGACCCCGAGCAGATCATAAAGACATTGCACGAGTTGCGCGGTACGGGTATTCAGCTCGCGATGGATGACTTCGGCGCCGGATATTCGAGCCTCGCCTACCTCAAGCGTCTGCCGCTCGACCGCATCAAGATCGACCGCGACATCCCCGAGGACCCCGACGACGTGGCGATCGTGCAAGCGATTCTAGCGATGGCGAGGCAGCTTAAAATCCGCGTGGTGGCGGAAGGCGTGGAGACGACCGCGCAGGCCCGGTTCCTCCGAAATCATGGCTGCCAGGAAGCGCAAGGCTACGCTTTCGGCCGGCCGCTCCCGGCCGAGGCCTGCGCCGACTTCCTAGCAAAGACGCCGCTGTACGCGGTAGCAGGCCGGTGAGAGAGAGGGGATTTGGATGGTCAAGTGTAGATTGAATTAAGACAAAATAACGTGACCCTGGGAGGCGCGTCCGGTAGACGGAGAGGCAATGGAGCAGACAAACGTCGCGAAACAATGGGCGGGGCGCGGGTTTAGCTGCGCTATCTGGACGGACCCGCCCGGGCGGGTCTGGGCCGACTTCGTCCACGACGCTGATGAGATCGTGATGCTAATCGATGGGGAGATCGAGGTGTCATTTCGTGGGCGAACGCTCCACCCTCAACCAGGCGAGGAGGTTTTGATACCGGCCGGCACCAGCCACACGGTCAGAAACATCGGCAAGACCACGAACCATTGGTATTGCGGTTACCGCCTTGCGCGCAGCGAATAGATACCTAAGGAAGCTCTGCAAAAGTGTCGCGAGCAAGCCCAGATGCGCGAAGCCGCGGAGCGAGTCGCGAGACATATCAGGTAGATAGGCGAGCGACGAGCGTCCCTAAGATGATCACTGCCGCTTATCGCTGGATCGATCGCAACATTCTCGAGCTCGGCCGCGAGATGCGGCTGTCCTACCTGCCGCCGCTCATGGTCTACATGGGGGCGGGCATCTCCGGGCTGACCGGCATCGTCGGCACTTTCTTTGTCAAGGATTACCTGGGCCTCTCCGCCGCCTTCCTCGCCGCAATTGGCTTCTGGGCGGGGATCCCCTGGGTGCTCAAGATGCCGCTCGGGCATCTGGTCGATCTCATCTGGCGCTGGAAAAGTCTGCTTGTCTATCTGGGCGCGAGCCTCATCACCGTGGGCCTGCTCATCATGGTGTTCCTTATCGGCGAGCGCGAGGCCATGACGGCCATCATGCCGGCGGAGGCGTGGTTCGTGGTGAGCGCGCTGCTCTCGCCGATCGGCTACGTGATCCAGGACGCGGTGGCCGACGCGATGACCGTCGAGGCGGTGCCGCGCGTCGATGAGCACGGTCGCCCCGTCGATCCGGCCACCCGCAAGCTCATGCACACCACCATGCAGACGCTCGGGCGTGTGGCCATCATCGGGGGCAGCACGCTGGTGGCGCTTATCAACCTCTACCTCTTCACCGGCGTGGAGGCGCTCCCGCAAGCAGACATTGCGCGCATTTACCGCGACGTCTATTTAATGGCACTCAGCATTCCCGCGATCTCGGTGCTGGGTGTGGTGAGCGCCTCGCTTCTCAAGGCGCGCGACCGGCGCCGCCTGCTCCGCGCGGGCAAGAGTCGCGCCGAGGTGCAGGCCCTGATCCTGGAGAACGTTGATCCGACCAAACCCAACTGGTGGATCCTCGGCGGCAGCCTGCTGTTCGTGGTTTTCACACTCGCCGTGGGTCTCGGCAATCTGCCCTACAACGAGGAGATCGTGTTTGTAGGCTCCTTCACCATCGTCACCTTTCTCATCGAGCGGCTGACACGCGAGCTCAGTCCCGAGGCACGGGCGACGCTCATCGGCACTGCCATCGTCATCTTCGTCTTCCGAG
>MUGK01000012.1 GCA_002007425.1 Chromatiales bacterium USCg_Taylor
TCAATCAGTGAGATCATCCGACATCATGCAGGTTCCCTTACCGTGTTTTTATCTAACTGGCTGATAATACAGTCATATTTGTGGGGATACCTCAGGGTCTGTCCCCTAATTCCCCAGATGAATATTCAGTTGGCCCAGGTGATCTCCGATGTGGTGGGGGAGACGGGTCAGAGAATCATCCGGGCGATCCTGGCGGGCGAACGCAACGGGCAGGTGTTGGCCAAGCTCAAGCACTTCCGCATTCGGGCCACTGAGGAGGAGATCGCCAAATCCTTGCAGGGTAACTGGCGGGAGGAACACCTCTTCGCGCTCAAGCAGGCGGTGTCGTTGTATGACGCCTATGCGGCCGAACTGGCCGAATGCGACCGGCAATTGGAATCCATGCTGGGGGCCTTGGCGCGCCATGGCAGAGAGCCTGGCAAAGCCAAACGACGCGCGCGGGCGAAGAACGCACCACGGTTCGACATGCGGACCTATCTGTTTCAGTTGTGCGGGGTGGATTTGACCCAGATCGATGGGATCGACGTCACCACCGCCTTCAAGGTATTGGCCGAAGTGGGCGCCGATCTGTCGCGCTTCAAAACCGCCAAGCACTTCGCCTCCTGGCTGGGGTTGTGTCCGGGAACGAAGATATCGGGCGGAAAAGTCTTGTCGGGTGCCTCTAAGCGGACCGCAAATCGGGCCGCGCAAGCCCTCAAGCTGGCGGCGGCATCCTTGCGTAGCAGCCGTTCGGCCTTGGGGGCCTATTACCGGCGCTTGGCTGCTCGCATGGACAAGCCCCACGCGGTCACGGCCTGCGCACATAAGTTGGCAAGACTGACTCTATGCCTTGTTGACGAAAGGCGAAGCCTATGTCGATCAAGGGCAAGCCCACTATGAAGAACGATACCATCAGCGGGTCCTCAGACATCTGACCAAAACGGCCCAAAAGCTTGGCTTTCAATTGATTCCCAATCCCCAATCGGCTTAAAAAATAACGCTATGAAACCAGGCTATTCAAATGTGTTTCTTGAGAGTAGCGTAGAAATTGTAGCCTGGGATAGCCGCGCAGCGGCGTAACCCGGGAAACGAAGCTCATTCCCCCGGGTTTCGCTTCGCTCAAACCCGGCTACGCGCTTTGGCTTCCAAGATTCCCTCAACGGAAAACCCTATAGCGTAGCCGCATTCTCCGCCGCCATAGCCGCGCCACTGTCCGAGGTCGTCTTCCACTTCTGAAAAGTACGCCACGAAGTGTCCCGCCGTTGAAAAATTGCGGTTCGTCAGTGCTTCATCGGCTATGCGCAAGAGGACAGCAAGATTCTGGTCGGTGTTCTGTACCTGCCGCACTTTGATAGCGTCATGGACTAAATCGCCGAAATATCGATACCCTAATACCAGCTTTCGCTGAAATGACGTACTGACGATAATCGGGACGCACGGAAGCTGTTTGAAGCTATACCACCAGAACAACACGGACAAGAGACCGCTCCAAAGGAAGCATTTCACAGGGTTTACAAACTTGGTTTTTAGTAAAAGCAACCGCACGGGGGAAGCTGAGCTTCCGGAAAAGATAGGTCGAACATCGCCTTGCAACGACTTTTGCCGGCGTTTCTTTACCCTCGATGAAGCTGTTCGCGTACCTTGAAGAGTATTTCACTTCAACGTCCACAACACTATTTCCGTCATGCCAGCGAAAGCCAGGGCCAGGGACGGGCCCCGCTTGACGCCCCAGGATGGAAAGCTGGAATCCATGAGTTTCAATGACTTTATGGATCAACCGGATAATTCATGCACGATGAGTGTATCGCGGTGCTCCCCGTGATGCGCTAGGCATCGGACTTGCTTAGCAGTCTGGGCCTAAGACTGGAGAAACGGACCTCCGCGGTCAGACCGCACCATGGTCTTCGGCTTATCGCGCTAGCCATTCAGCGCGGCTTTCCATCCCTCCGAAGGAGCGAACGCGTCATGGACGATTTAATGTTGTTATGGATCAATTTCACTCGGTCGAAAACCCCGACCGAGGTGCTGCGGGAGCTCGGCGCCAACTTCACCGTGGACTGGCTGCCGGGCGGCCAGGCGCTTGACGAGAGCGTCCTGCCCTCTGAACCCTGTATCGCCTGCTTCGACTTCGATGATCCGAGCCCCGAGGGGCTCGCCACCCTGAGCGAATTCAAGCTGCGGCGCCCCTCCATCCCCATCTTGATTCTGTCCTTGCATCACGATACGGCGCTGGTGCTATGGGCGCTGCGGGCGCGGGTATGGAATTTTTTCCCGAAGCCTATTCGAGCCTCGGACTTTATCCGAGAAATAGGACCGCTCCGAAAAATCATCGCGAGCAGGAAGCAAGAACCGGCGAGGGACATTGTCCGGCCCCGGAGCATGGACGCTAGAGATCCTGACGAAAAAAAACCGACTCGATCCGAATGGGCGGTAATGAAGGCAAAAGAGTACGTCGACGCCCACTTCGCCGAAGACATCAAGGCCAGCGAGGTCGCCACGCACTGCTGCATAAGCTATTTCCACTTCAGCCGCAGCTTCAAACGCGCCTGCGGAGAGTCTTTCAACAACTATGTGCAAAGGGAGCGTTGCCGCCGGGCGGCCAAGCTCCTCGAAGACCCGAACATGAATATTACGCGCGTCTGCTTCGATGTCGGGTTTAAAGACGCCTCTTACTTCGCACGCGTGTTCAAACAATGCCACGGAGTGACGCCCTCCACCTTTCGCGGGGGTATGAACGCGCCCGACAGTGCCGTCGAAAACCTTGGCCAGGCGCGTGTCTTCGCCACGGCACCCATGACTTCCGGCGGCTCGGATATTACGGCGTACACCGAGCAAAAAAATCCTGTGACAGCGCAAAAACGTGCCAGCGGCGGCCGGGCTTCGCGCCGATAATACTCGTCCCTGGCAGAGAGTGAAGCGTGAATGCTTCAGCGGATGAACGGATCGCCATGGAAGTAATTGGATAAATTAACCAACCAGAGGAAGGTACTATATGAAAACCAAGTTTCTACCCCTTATCGTAGCAGCGTTATTCCTGGCTACTCCAATAGTTCAGGCGACTGGCAAGCCGCCTGTCAATACCTTCAGTGGGCGGGCATTTGTGGTGCAAGCCAAGGTTCCCGGACTACTCAGTACCACAATCGCGGACACCGGTAAATTGGAGAACAATTTCCCGAGAGGCGCGGGCGTGCTCGAAGAAAATTACATCGATAAAAACTTGGACATCGTGGGGCTGCTCAGTCTCAGTGCTCAGGTCTTACATGCTAAGACCTCAGGGGGAGGGAAGGTGGCTAAGTCTGCGGCCGAGGTAGCTAACCTCCTCTTAGAAGTCGCTGGGCTTGAGGTGAGTGCCGAACTTGTCACCGCGATGACCAGGGCCCAGTGTGTTTACGGGAAGCCTAAAGCCACTGGCGACTCGCGGGTATTGAGTCTTTCCATTAATGGGCAGAATATCGAGTTGAATGATGAAGATGGGCCCAATCAGCACACGGAGATCACCGTGCCTGGTGTTGGCATCGTGACGGTGGTGCTCGACGAGCAAAAGAGGACGGTTAAGGGCAACAAGGCCGATATTACGGTGAATGCCGTGCATATCAAAGTGACCAATCTGTTAGGGTTAGTTACTGCGGAAGCTATCCTCTCCTCGACGCACTCCGATATTACCTGCGGAAAATAGAAACCGGCTCGTTGCTTAACGGTTTCGTCTGGTAATCGGCCCCTTTAAGGGGCCGATTTCTTTCCTATAGCTTTTGGTTATCCCTTCCCTTCCAGGAGAACATCCTTTGCTTATCCAGAACTGACGTTATTAGTGCCCCCAGTGCGGCGGCACCTGAAGATCATCGCCGTCATCGAACATCCCCCGGTGATAGCCAAGATCCTCGCTCATCCAGGCTTGTCCGCCCGGGCACCGCCCCGATCTCCAGCGCGGCTAAAGGGGCCACGGTCGATATTGCTCATAATCCAAGCTCTGCCTGCCACTCGGCCTTTTTCGTCGTTAGCAACACATGCACGTGACGGGTCATCAGGACGTAGGCGCGCCAGGGCGCAGTCAGCTTCTTTGCATGCCGCGCCCAGCCAGTAAAGAAGGGCGAGATTTCCTCGGCAAAGAAGCGCGCTGAGGGCAAAACCCACAACCAGGCCGTCCGTGCCCTCGGACGCCAGCTGGCGCGCGTCATCTGGTCTCTGATCAAACACCAACGCCATTACGAAATTCGATGAACACTACTTAAAAATTCCAGAGGGATGTTCAGGTCTCGACTTATTAGTTTGCGTATCCTATGTACGCTACGCAAACTAATAAGTCGAGACCTGACCTCGTGCCTTTCGTGCACTGCCGACGGTAATTTAGCGCTTTGCCTATGTCGGTCAGTAGGATCCTCCATCACTAAAATGCGCCCGCAACGCGTCGGCCTCGATTAAGAACACCCCGTCCTCGCCGCGCGTGAACTCGAGCCAAACAAAGGGGAGGCGCGGATAACGCTGCTCGAGGGCGCCGGCGCCCTCGCCGACTTCGACAACAAGGACACCCTTTTCGGTGAGGTGACCGGAAGCCCCATCAAGAATACGGCTGATGACGGCGAGGCCGTCGGGGCCGCCATCGAGGCCGAGGGCGGGCTCGTGGCGGTGCTCGGCGCTAAGCGCCGCCATATGCCGCGCCGGGACATAAGGCGGGTCGCTCACGATGAGATCGTAGCGTTCCGAAGCGAGCGCGGCGAATACGTCGGATCGCAGTACCCGCACGCGGTCTTGAACCTGATGGCGCATGACATTGCGCCGCGCTACCTCCAAGGCCCGCGGGGAAAGATCGACGGCATCGACCCGCGCCTCGGGAAACGCCAGCGCACAGGCGACGGCGATGCAGCCGCTCCCGGTGCCGATATCGAGGATGCGATGGACCTCGCCCACCCAAGGCGAGAAACCGGATTCGATGAGTTCCCCAATAGGCGATCGCGGTACCAGCACCTGTTCGTTCACATAAAACGGCAAGCCCGCGAACCAAGCCTCGCCGAGTAGATACGCGGCCGGCTTGCGCGTCTGCACGCGTTGCCGCAGGAGCCCCACCACGCGGGCTTTTTCTTCCTCGCTCAGCCGGCGGTCGAGCCTGTCCTCGGAGGTATCGAAGCGCAGCCCGAGCGCATGGAAGACCAGCAGCACCGCTTCCTCGCGCGCGTTCGTGGTCCCGTGGGCAAAACACAACCCGGCGCCGAGAAAGCGGCCCTCGGCCCAATAAACCAACTCACGTGCGCTGTGCGCCTCGGCGAGACTGGGGGCGCGTTCGCGCACGGCTCGCGCCTGCTTTATGCGGCCTCGCCGCTGATGACCAAGAACAATTCGTTGAGCCGGTGGACGAAACCGGCCGGATCATCGAGCCGTCCGCCCTCGCTCAGGAGGGCTTGGTCGAAGAGGATGCGCGCCCAATCCTCGAATCGGGGCCCTTCTACTTCGCGCCGAAGGCGGCGCACGATGGGGTGTTCGGGATTGATCTCCAGGATGGGCGGCGTCGCCGGCAAGTCCTGGCCCGCGGCCTTGAGCAGGCGTTCCAGATGGGCGCCGAGCTCGTGCTCATCGGCAACCAGACAGGCCGGTGAGATCGTCAAGCGGTGAGTCACCCGCACCTCCTTGACCCGCTCGGCCAGGCTCTTGCGGATCCGCTCGACGAGATCCTTGTACTCACCGGCCTCGGTTTCTGCCGCTGCCTTGTCGTCCTTATCTTCCAGCGCCCCGAGATCGAGTGCGCCCTTGCTGACCGATTTCAAGGGCTTCCCGCTGTACTCGGTTAGATGGGTCACGGCCCACTCATCCACCGGATCGGACAGCAGCAGGACTTCGAGGCCCTTTTTGCGGAATACCTCGAGATGCGGGCTATTCTTGGCGGTAGCAAAACCGTCGGCGACGACATAATAGATCGCACTCTGCCCCTCCTTCATACGGGTCACGTAGTCATCGAGCGAGACCTCTTGCTCCTCGCTGTCGGTATGCGTGCTCGAGAAGCGGGCGAGCTTCGCCAGCCGATCCCGGTTCGAGGCGTCCTCGATAAAACCTTCCTTGAGGACCCGGCCGAAGGTCTTCCAAAATACCCCGTATTCGCCCTTGGTCACCAGCTCTTCCAGGAGCCCCAAGACCTTTTTTACGGCGCCCGCGCGCATCCCGTCGATGATCTTATTGTCCTGCAGGATCTCACGCGAGATGTTGAGGGGCAGATCGTTGGAATCGACGACACCGCGCACGAAGCGCAGGTAACGCGGCATCAACTGCGTGGCGTCATCCATGATAAACACCCGGCGCACGAAAAGTTTCACCCCTCGCCGGCGTTCGGGGTCCCAGAGGTCGAAAGGCACGTGCTTCGGGATGAAGAGCAGCAGAGTGTATTCGAGCTTGCCCTCGACCTTGCTGTGGATGCGGGCGAGCGGTGCCTCGTGGTCATGGGCCACGTGTTTATAAAACTCGTTGTATTCTTCGTCGCTGATCTCGCTCTTCGGCCGCGACCAGAGCGCGGTCGCCGCGTTCACCCGCTCAAAGCCGCTCGCGTCCTTGCCTTCCTTGGGCATGAGGATCGGTAAGGTGATGTGGTCCGAAT
Organism: Chromatiales bacterium USCg_Taylor; assembly: GCA_002007425.1. Classification (GTDB taxonomy): domain Bacteria; phylum Pseudomonadota; class Gammaproteobacteria; order JACCXJ01; family JACCXJ01; genus USCg-Taylor. The sequence goes on from MUGK01000012.1 coordinate 6,557, forward strand.
ACTTGCCGATGATGTTGCGCAACCGGTAACCGTTCAGGAATTCTTCCTCGCCGGTGCGTAGCTTCAGAACCACCTCGGTGCCGCGCAGTTTACGCGGCACCGTACGAACGCTGTACTCGCCTTTCCCATCGGACTGCCAACGCACTCCTTCCTCGGCGCCCAAGCCCGCACGCCGGGTCGTGACGGTGACCTCCTCGGCGACGATGAACGCAGAGTAAAATCCCACCCCGAATTGCCCGATGAGCTGTGAGTCTTTCTGCCGGTCGCCGGTCATTGCCTTGAGAAATTCCTGGGTGCCCGATTTGGCGATGGTCCCGAGGTTTTCGACCACCTCTTGGCGTGACATACCGATGCCGTTGTCACGCACCGTGATCGTCTTGAGGTTCTCGCTATACTCCACTTCGATCTTGATCTCGCTGTCGCTTTCGAATAACGCTGCGTTGCCGAGTGCCTCGAAGCGCAGCCTCTCGGCCGCGTCGGACGCATTGGAGATGAGCTCGCGGAGAAATATCTCTTTATTGCTGTAAAGCGAATGGATCATCAGGTCCAGCAACTGGCGGACCTCGGCCTGGAAACCTCGGGTTTCCGTCTGGGTATCATGACTCATGGGTTTAAAATCTCCGGATAAAACGCTGCGCCGTCATCGCTAGCAAGCGTACGGACGTTTCTAAGTGTATCGACTAGGCTCGTTGCGTTGCAACGGACTGCGTATCCGCTACACTGACCCGCATGGCGGCGAGCGCGGATCGCGGCGGCGAACATACGCCCATGATGAAGCAATTTCTTGGCATCAAGGGGGACTTCCCGGAGATGCTTTTGTTCTACCGCATGGGTGATTTCTACGAGCTATTTTATGACGACGCCGAGAAAGCCGCGGGCTTACTGGACATTGTCCTGACCACGCGCGGGAGCTCGGCCGGGGCGCCCATCCCGATGGCGGGCGTGCCGGTGCACGCGGTGGATTCGTACTTGGCCAAGCTCGTGCGCATGGGATACTCGGTCGCGATTTGCGAACAAGTGGGCGAGCAGTCGGGCAAAGCGCCGATGGAACGGCGCGTCACGCGTATCGTTACCCCGGGTACCCTGACCGACGAGCCGTTGCTCGAAGAACGCCGCGACAACCTGCTGGCGGCGGTGCACGCGCAAGGGGAGCGTATCGGCCTCGCCACGTTGGACCTCGCCAGCGGCAGGTTCAGCGTCCTCGAAATCACGGGGCGCGAGGCGCTTGGCGGCGAGATTGAGCGGCTGCAGCCTGCCGAGTTGCTCTTAAGCGAAGCGTCCGATCTCGTGCCGTGGTTTACCGCGGACCCACGCCTGCGCCGGCGGCCGCCTTGGCATTTCGATACCGAGCACGCCAAACGCGCATTAGCCCAGCAGTTTGAGGTCCAAGACCTGGCGGGTTTCGGGTGCGAAGACCTGGACGTCGCCTTGGCGGGGGCCGGGGGCCTGTTGCAATATGCGCGGGATACCCAACGCACCGCCTTGCCGCATTTATGCAAGCTCTGCGTGGAACGGCGGGAGGAGAGCTTGATCCTCGACGCCGCGACGCGCCGCAATCTGGAAATAAACCAGAGCCATTTCGGAGCCAAGGAGCACAGCCTCATCGGCATCATGGATAGCTCGGTGACGCCCATGGGCAGCCGCATGTTGCGGCGTTGGTTGAATCGCCCGATCCGCGACCAAGCCAGGCTCCGTCACCGTTATCACGCGATCGGCGCCCTGCTGATGAATGCCCTCTGGCACGGATTGCGGCAGCCGCTGCGGGCGATCGGGGATATCGAACGCATACTGGCCCGCATCGCGCTCCGGTCGGCGCGTCCTCGGGACCTCGTTCAGCTCCGGAACGCGCTCGAAGCCTTGCCGGAATTGAGCCGCCGGCTCGATGAGATCGACAGTCCCGGGCTGCAATCGCTCGCCCAAGCGATCGCGGGATTTCCCGAGCTGCGCACCTTACTTCAGGCGGCCATCGCGGAGGATCCCGCGGCCTATGTAAACGATGGCGGTGTCATCGCGACGGGTTACGACCGCGAGCTCGACGATTTGCGGCGCTTGCGCGATGACGTCGGGCAGGTGCTGGTTGCGATCGAAGCCCGAGAGCGCGAACGCACGGGCATCGGAAACCTCCGAGTCGGCTACAACCGCGTGCACGGCTATTACCTCGAGATCGGCCGGGCTCATCAGCAGAAAATCCCGGCGGATTACGTGCGCAGGCAGACGCTCAAGGCGGCGGAAAGGTATATCACGCCGGAACTGGCCGCGCTCGAATCCGAAGCGCTCCGGGCGGGCCAGCGGGCGCTCGACAAGGAAAAAGAGATTTACCAAGAGATCCTCACGCGCTTGATTCAACAACTGCCGATGCTGCAAGCGGCGAGCGCCGCCGTGGCCGAAGCCGATGTATTCGCGTCGTTTGCCGAACGAGCCGAGACGCTCGCTCTGAACGCCCCGGCCCTTTGCGGCGACAGCGGGGTGTCAATCGAAGGCGGTCGGCACTTGGTGATCGAACGGGTTCGCGAGACACCTTTTGTGCCCAATACTCTTTACCTCGGCGATGAGCGGCGCATGCTGATGATCACCGGCCCGAACATGGGCGGCAAATCGACCTATATGCGGCAGACGGCGTTGATCGTGATCCTCGCCTACAGCGGGTGTTACGTTCCGGCCGCGAAGGCGAAAATTGGTCCGTTGGATCGCGTCTTTACGCGCATCGGCGCGGCGGATGATTTGGCGAGTGGACGTTCCACGTTCATGGTCGAAATGACCGAAACCGCTAACATTCTCAACAACGCGACCTCGCAGAGCTTGGTCTTGATCGATGAGATTGGACGGGGCACCAGCACCTTCGACGGATTGTCGCTCGCGTGGGCGACCGCCGAACACTTAGCGCGGGAAATACGTGCCTATACGCTGTTCGCGACGCACTATTTCGAGTTAACAGAGTTGGCCGCCGAAATGGAAGGGGTGGCGAATGTGCATTTTGATGCCGTGGAACACGGTGATCGGCTCGTCTTTTTGCACTCGGTGCAAGAAGGCCCCGCAAATCAAAGCTACGGGCTGCAGGTGGCGCGGATGGCCGGAGTCCCCGGTGCCGTGGTAAGCCGTGCCCGGGACAAGCTGCAGCGGCTGGAACGGCGGCGACGGTTGGAGACGCCTCAACCGTCCGCGCCACAGATGGAGTTATTCGATGAGGTCGCGGAACCGCCAGCCCTCACGGCGCTGCGCGCCTTGGAACCCGATGGCTTAAGCCCGCGGCGAGCTTTGGAAGAGATATACCGCTTGCGCGCGCTGGTGGAATAGCCTCGCGGATGGGCAAAGCTTATCGCAGCGGCCCGATTCCCGGTTATAATAACAAGAGACCTCTGGAGAAAAGGAAGCAATGACGTTCGTAGTTATCGAACCCTGTATAAAGTGCAAGTACACGGACTGCGTGGAGGTGTGCCCTGTCGATTGCTTCCATGAAGGCCCCAACATGCTGGTCATCGACCCCGACGAGTGTATCGATTGCACGCTCTGTGAACCGGAGTGCCCGGTGGATGCAATCCTCTCCGAAGATGATTTGCCTGAACATCAAAGGCATTACCTCGACCTCAACACGGAGTTGGCGAAGGCGTGGCCGGTCATCAACCAGCGCAAACCGGCGCCTCCCGACGCCGACGAGTGGCGCGAGGTCAAGGGAAAGTTGGACATGCTGCAGCGCTAGCGAGCGGCCGTCGATCCGCGGTCGCGCTACCCGTTTGTCACCCAGCAACGCGTGCCCGGTTCGGGCCGCGTCTATCACGCGTTCCGCCGGATTTCCTTCATTTATTTTTTGTCCGCGCCGATAACACGGCCGGTTGCTAACTTCCCCGCCCCGGCGAGGCCGGGGACAGGCACTCTGATCCATCGAAACCCATGATTCCGATGCAAGAAATCCGCTGGCTCGACGCGAATCGCAGATGGCTGGTTGCCGTCGCCTGTGGTGCATTTTGTCTTCAAGCTCAAGGTTTGTACGGCGGAGAGATCTATAAATGGGTCGATGACGATGGAACCGTACATTACGGGGAGCGGCCGCACAATAAAGACGCCGTGAAGCTTAACGTAATCGCGAAACCGTCCGTCGGCATACGCGATCAAGAAAGGTTCAAGCGCCAAGAACGGCTGTTAAAGGTCTTCGAGGAAGAACGTCAGGAGAAGGCCTCCGCGGCGCAAGAGAAGCGCCTGGAGAAAGAGAAACGCAATCAAAATTGCATGCTCGCTCATAGGCAGCTATTCAATTACGAACGCGCATCGATGATTTATAAGAAGGACAAAAAAGGGAATCGCGTGGTGTTTGCGCACAACGAGCGCGTCGAGGCCGAACGAGGGGCGCGCGAAGCAGTGGAACACTGGTGTGATTGATTTCCGCGCGGACCGACCGATCATGTCGCGACAATTCTTATCCAATTGTGCACACAATGGCGCAATCACTCTCGCATAAACCGCTGCTTGGCCGTTACCAGTTACAGCGAGAGCTTGGCCGCGGAACGATGGGCGTGGTTTACCTGGGTCTTGATCGGGCAGCCAATCGCTATGTCGCGGTTAAGACCATTTGTTTAGCGGAAATCTTGGAAGAAGCGCAACTCGATGAGATAAAATCGCGCCTGTTCCAGGAAGCCGAGACCATCGGGCGTCTACATCACCCGAACATCGTGGCGGTGTATGAAGCGGGGGATGAGCACGATTTGGCGTATATCGGGATGGAGTACCTCGAGGGAACCACGCTTGCACCCTACATCAAAAAGAATGATTTGCTGCCGGCAAGGAAAACGCTATTTTTAGTCGCCACCCTGGCGCGCGCCCTCGATTATGCGCATCGCCAGCAGGTCGCTCACCGGGATATTAAGCCCGGCAACGTGATGTATGCGGCGTCGAAGAATACGGTCAAGATCACCGATTTCGGCATCGCGAGCGTCATCGACGCGCATGGCGGAACGGCGGGACTGGCTGGCGGCACCCCTTTTTACATGTCCCCCGAACAAGTCCTCCAGGATCCGATCGATGGCCGCTCCGACCTGTTCTCCTTAGCGGTGATGCTCTACCAACTTACCACCGGTTCCCTGCCGTTTACCGCGGGAACGATGGATGCCCTGATGCACAAGATCGTGCACGCTGCGCCGATCAGTCTCTTCGACGTTTGTCCGGACTTGGCCCGCACCGCACCGTATCTAGGGCGAATCATCGACAAGGCGTTAAAAAAATCGCCCTCCGAAAGGTACCAACGCGGCGCTGAGATGGCACGTGACCTGCTTGCAGGGCTAAACCAGACCCGTTTATAAGCGAGGCGTCATGTTTCAATCCGGGGCTCTTGAAATCATAAATCTTTCGGACAGGGGCCGCAGACGCCCGAATAACGAGGATAGTACCGCGAGCGACGCGCATCTGGGTTTAGCGGTGGTGGCGGATGGCATGGGGGGATATCGATCCGGGGAGGTGGCGAGCGCAATTGCGGTCTCTTCGGTGATGAGCCATGTGCGCAAAGCGTTAGACTCGGCGCGGCTTTCTGGGCGACGTCGCGGCGCGACGGTACAATCTTCCATCGTGGACCAAGCGATCACGCACGCCAATTCGATGATCTACCGAACCGGACAAACCGAAGCACAATGCCAAGGCATGGGAACCACGGTGATCGCCTGTTTATTTCAAGGAAACAACGTTACCGTCGGGCATGTCGGTGATTCCAGGCTTTATCGTCTTCGGGGCGGTTCGTTCGAGCAGATTACCACCGACCATTCGGTCGTCCAGGAACTGATCGATCAGGCGGGCATGACGCCGCAGCAGGCCGCGGCAGCGGCTCCAAAAAACCTGGTCACCCGAGCACTTGGGATCGACGAGGCTGTCCAGGTCGATATCTACGAGGAAAGTTTATATCCCGGGGACACCTACGTCTTGTGTACCGACGGCCTGCACGATATGGTCAATAATGAAGAAATTCACTTAACCCTGCGAGAATATAATGCTAATCTTGTGGCAGCGGGGGAGCGATTAATCGCTCTAGCCAATGAGCGCGGGGGTCATGATAATATCTCTCTCGTCATCGCTAGGCTGCGTGCGTATCGGAGAGCGATTTTTGTGTGGCCCCGTAAATTACAACGATGGCTTAGTTAATCGTATAGAGCGTCCTTATGTCAAAACTCGTCCTTAGTCTAAACGGCGTGGTACAAGGAGACTATCCGCTTACCAAAGAACGCATGACGATTGGCCGCAAAGCGGAAAACGATATTGCGGTCGACAATCTTGCGGTGAGCGGTAAACATGCCCTGATTATCACAATCTTGGACGACTCCTTTCTTGAAGATCTCGGGAGCACGAACGGGACATTCGTCAACGGCAAGGTCATAAAGAAACACGCCCTACGGAACGGCGATGTCATCAGCATCGGCAAACACGAGATCCGGTACGTCAACGAGCACGCCACCGCCGATGACGACGAGTTCGAAAAAACCATAATCATGCGCCCCGGAACGGCCTCAGCGGCCGCGGCGCTCGCGAAGGCCATTGGCCAGACGTCAATCGGGCCAAGCTTTGGTGCAGCGGCTTCGCCGAGCTTGCAGCGCACGGGCTCGCCACTGGGGCGGTTAAGCATTTTAAACGGGCCCGTTGCCGGCAAGCAGCTCGAGCTGATCAAGGCCTCAATTACCTTGGGTAAGCCCGGCGTGCAGGTTGCCGTGATATCACGGCGGCCACAAGGCTATTTCATTACGCATATCGAGGGCGGGACCGCCGAACAACCGATCTATCCGGTTATCAACGGGCAACCGATCGGGGCGCGGAGTCATCAGCTCAGAGATCGTGATGTTATCGAATTGGCGGGCATAAGAATGGAGTTTCTCGCGGCCTAAGCCATCTCATCGGCCGTCGGATGCTCGATACGGCAAGCGGGCGAGTTACAGCTGCCGGTTTTTTAAGCACTCCAGATAGCGCCGCTCATCGGGAAGGGTGTGAGTGCGTTGCGCTTGCCATAAGGCCTCGCCCAGGCAATCCATCATTTCGTGTTGGGCATCGTGATAGTTGGGGCAACGCCTTCGCAGCTCGGAATAGATACGTGCGATACCGGCAGGCCGATCCGTCAGCAACTGCTCCTCAATCGCCACGTGCATAGCCATATGCAGGAAAGGATTGGTCTCGCCGCCCTCGGGGGTATAGCGCCTCGCTAGAGCCTGCTCTCGATCCCCTAGTAATGCGTGGTATTCGGGGTGAGCGAGGATCACCTTTAAAATCAGGTTCTCGATCGGCTGTAGGGCATCGCCCGCCGGGTGTTTACTCCATACATCGATAAAATACTTCCTTGCCGACGGTTGATCTTGCACCAGCACAGCTAAACGCGACCTATCTCGGCCTTCCCTTTCCACTCGCAGAGATCACGGATGATACATTCGCCGCAGCGCGGTTTTCGCGCCTGACAGACGTAGCGCCCATGCAAGATTAACCAGTGATGCGCGTCTTGCCTAAATCGCTTCGGTACCGCGGCCATGAGCGCCCGTTCTACTACGGCGGGAGTTTTACCCGGGGCGAGTCCCGTGCGGTTCGCGACTCTAAAAATATGCGTATCCACCGCGATCGTGGGTTCTCCGAAGGCAGTATTCAAAATTACATTGGCCGTCTTGCGCCCAACGCCGGGCAGTTGTTCTAACGCCCCTCGATCATGAGGCACCTGTCCGCCGTGCTTATCGCAAAGAATCTCGCAGGTATTGATGATATTTTTAGCCTTACCATTATAAAGCCCAATGGTTTTGATGTACGATTTCAGACCCTCCTCCCCGAGACCTGGGATGGCCGCGGGTTTATTCGCGACCTGGAACAGTCGCCGCGTCACTTTGTTGACGCTAACATCGGTCGCCTGAGCCGAAAGGATCACCGCCACCAGCAACTCGAATGGCGTTCGATACTCCAGCTCGGTGGCCGGATGAGGTCTCTGCGCTTGGAGCCGATCGAAGACCTGGGCACGCTGGTAGCGGTTCAATGAGAGATCAGTCCGTAATGCTGCGAATATGACAGTCGCGGATCACATCATGCCCGCAAAACCCTTGGTGTTAAAGAAGGGCGAAGATCGGCGCCTGCGCGCCGGTCATCTCTGGGTCTACAGCAATGAGGTGGATACGCATGCGACGCCTTTGCACGCGCTTACCTCCGGCGACAGCGTCACGGTGTTCACCAGCGGCGGCAAAGCCATGGGGACGGGGTACGTGAATCCGCATTCGCTGATCTGCGCGCGCCTGTTGGATCGCGACCGCCCTTGGTCAACGGCGCTGTGCAGCGAGCGCCTGAAGCGCGCGCTGGCCTTGCGCGAGCGCCTGTTCGACGAACCCTATTATCGCGTCGTGTACGCGGACAGTGACGGTCTCCCTGGGCTCGTGGTCGATCGCTACGGTGATCTCTTGGTGGCGCAATTCAACACGGCCGGGATGGAAAGGCGCCTAAGTGACGTCATCGATGCGTTGCGGGAGGTCCTGGACCCGAAGGCGATCCTGTTGCGCAATGATTCCCCGAGCCGCCTCCTCGAAGGTCTCGACTTGTACGTCGAAGCGGCGTTCGGTCAGGTGCCCGAGGAGATTTGCCTCACCGAGCATGGCGTCCGGTTCTATGTCCCCGTGCTAAGCGCGCAGAAAACCGGTTGGTATTACGATCAGCGCGCTAACCGCGCGCGAATGCTGCGCTATGTCAAAGGCGTGCGCGTCCTCGATGTGTTTAGCTACTTAGGGGCATGGGGCGTCCAGGCGGCATCCGCCGGCGCTCTTTCCGTGCAATCCATCGAAGCTTCAGTCGATGCGCTGCGCTATATCGAACGCAATGCGCGGGCAAATGACGTGCGGGTTGCGGCTGTCAATGGCGAAGCCTTCGCGACGCTCAAGGCCTTGCAGTCCGCCGCGGAAAGCTATGATGTGGTGATTTTGGATCCGCCGGCCTTTATTAAAAAGAAAAAAGATTTTGCCGAAGGGCTTTTGGCTTACCGGCGCCTCAACCAGTCGGCGCTCGGGCTCGTTCGGCACGGCGGGATCTTGATGACCGCCTCCTGCTCCTATCACCTCACGCACGAGGGCTTCGTGGATGTGTTGCGGCGAGCGTCGCTACGTGCCGGGCGGGAGATACAACTGTTGGAGCAAGGGCACCAATCGCCGGATCATCCCATTCACCCCGCGATCCCCGAGACCAATTATCTCAAGGCGGCGATTTGCAGGGTGCTCTGAGAGCGTCATCTTATCAGTGACTGACTTGACAACGGCGCGCCACGCCCCCGAGGAGATCGCCGGAAAGATCAATGCTCTGCTACCGCAGACACAGTGCCGTCGATGCGGGTATGCGGGATGCCTTCCTTATGCCGAGGCCATTGCCCGCGGCGAGGCCGGCATCAATCAGTGTCCACCGGGTGGCAGCCACACGATCGAACGGCTCGCCGGCCTGCTAGGGCGCCGACCCCTACCCCTCGATCCTCGCTACGGCGCCGAGCAACCGTCCCGTACCGCCCGTGTCATCGAGGAGCTTTGTATCGGCTGTACGAAGTGTATACAAGCTTGCCCGGTGGATGCCATCCTCGGGGCGGCAAAGCACATGCACACCGTGCTTCAGGATCTCTGTACGGGCTGCGAATTATGCCTACCGCCCTGCCCCATGGATTGCATCGAAATGATCCCCGCCGGCCTCAATTGGGATCAAACACACGCGGACGCCGCCCGCACACGCTTCGAGGCGCGCAACGGGCGGCTCGCAAATCCTACCGAGAATGCGCCCGCGGCCGAAGCCGATCCCACGGTGCGGCTGGCCGAGATCGAGCGTGATCCGCTTCGCCGCAAGGCCGAGATCGCCGCGGTGATCGCCAGGACACGCAAGCACCGAACCCTGTAATTCGTGTTATGCGTCCCGCCAGCGCGTTAGCGGAACGCAGTTCGGCCCTAAGGCCCGCTTAGCGCTCCGGTATCGTCTGCGGTGAGGGGGTCATACGCGATGAGCCCGCTCCCGTACGTTCGAGCGTCGGGTCGAAGCGGTCGGTCACATTGGTGACGATGAATAATAACACCAATGCGATGCCTACCCCGGCGGCGAGATTCGTCCCCAGCGACGCCCGAAACAAGTGGCCGGTGATCACGACGTTAACCAGAACGAGCGGAAAGATCACGACGTTTCTAAAACCCTGCACCATCGGGACATCCGGTATCATACTGATTAGCCCTAGCGATAAAATGATGGCCCACCCGAATCCCGAGGCGATGCTGGTAAAGGCTGTCAGCATTTGGGGGGCCCGGAACGTCACGCCGCGAACCGCGAGCAACAATACGATGATCCCCACCGTAATTGCGGTATCGGCTAATCCCATGATCGCTGCGGATCCGATCGGCACTTTGTAGATATAGACGCCGAAACGCGTAAGCGTGTAGACAACGACGCTCGTGATCAGCAACGCATACGAGGTTGGAAGGTGCTGAGGACCTTTCTCAAGCCGAGTGATCCCAGCCAGCGTATCGACGAAAGTTTTTGCTGCATACAACATATCAAGTCCTCACATCAAGCCGGGCACTAAAAACGCCGCGGCGAATCAGATTGTAATCGCGTCCTCCGCGCTTTGGCGTGCGCCGCAGGAAGGCGCGCGTTGCGCCCTGTAGTCTATGTCAAAAATCTTGGTTTAGAAATGCTGATCTAGTATATGCGCGTCACGCGATACCCGGCCCGCTCCAGCAACGCCGGCACTCCTTTGTCCCCGACGAGGTGTAATGCGCCGAGCGCCACAAAGGTATTCCCCTCCTTTAGCCACGGCTGCATGCGTGCGGCCATGCGGCGATTGCGTTTCCAAAGCAGACTGTCCAGGAAGCGTTCGTAGTAGTGCGCCGATCTGGTTTCATACTTACCGGCAAGCGCCATCAATCCCCCGAGATCGCGCTTTAGATACAGCGCGGTCAGCGGCTCGAGGTCTTGCTGCAGCAACTCATAGTGGCAAATGGCATCCTTAAGCAAGGCGATTTGGTCTTCGATGCGCAGATCACCCAATGCCCCTGCCTGTTCCGCAAGCGACTCCAGTCCCGAAATCGCCATCCCATGCGTCTTGGCTCGTTGCATTAACGCGAGATCGAGCGGTAGCAGGCTGGAAGGCGGAGGTACGCTGAGGGTCATATACGCGGCCCAAGGCTTGATGCGATGCGCGATTTGCGCGGTAATACCGTAGCGGGCAAGAAGCGGTTCCGCCGCGCTTGCGAGCTCCGCGCCCACCTGCTCCTTGAATGAGGTAGCATCGTCATAAAACATCAGTTTCGAGAATTCGGCGATGCCGGCCTCATCTAGCACGGCCTCCATGACAAAGCGGCGGCTTTGCTCGAAGCTGGCCGAAACCACTCGGGGTAAATCGAGCACGCGCCGATCGCCGAGATGGATCGTCCCGAAGATATGACTCGGTGGAACACCCGCTTTTGAGATCCGAAATAAAAGCCCCTGCGAATACTTGCCGGCTGCAAATGCGGCAGGCGTCGCGGCGGGCACGAGCGGGGTGCATTCGAGCGCCCGGCACGGCCCCGCGAGGCTCCAGAGCAGCGCGACGGCCAGCAGCCGTTTCATCGATACATCACGCCGCTGTCTCTCGGTTCGCCAAGGCGGCGACCGTCGCCCTGGCGACGCCCCGGCGCTCTTCCAGCGCGCGCTCGCTCCCCACCGTCCGGCCGCGCATGCGCGCAAGCCGCGCCTCCCTTAAAGGATCACGCAAGGCGCTCAATGCGTCCAGCACCCCGGCCAGCGCCGCTGGCCGATTGCACATGAGCACCATATCGCACCCGGCCGCGAGTGCGCGCTGCGCGCGTTCGCTGTGAGCACCGGCCCCACGGGCGCCCGCCATATCGATGTCATCGCTGAAGATGGCGCCCTCAAATCCGAGATCCTTCCGCAACACCTGCCGGAGCCATACCTCCGAGAAACCGGCGGGCGCCGTGTCCACTTCGGGGTAAATGACATGCGCCGGCATGACGGCGTCTATGCCCGCGCGAACCAAACCCGCAAACGGCGCTAGATCCGCGTTAGTTATGGCCTCAAAGCTCCGGCCATCCACGGGGATCTCGCAATGGGAATCCGCCGCGACCGATCCGTGACCGGGAAAGTGTTTGCCGACACCCGCCATACCCGCCTCGTGCATTCCATCGAGATAGGCCTGAGCGAGCCGGGTGACCGTCCGCGGGTTAGAGTGGAACGCCCGGTCTCCGATCACTTGACTCACCCCGCTCCCGAGATCGAGCACGGGCGCAAAGCTGAAATCGACACCCAGCGTTCGCAGCTCGATCGCCATGAGCCAACCATATTCCCGAGCCATAGCCCGGGCGCGTTGCGGATCCTTGGCGTCGAGCCGGCCCAATGCCGCACAGGGGGGCAACGCGGTAAAACCAGGACGGAAACGTTGCACCCGCCCCCCTTCGTGGTCCACGGCCACGAGCAAGGGTGGATCGCGCACGGCATGAACCGCCGCGACCAGGCGAGCGAGCTGCTCGCGGCTGGCGTAATTGCGCGTGAAAAGGATAACGCCCCCCGCGGCCGGGTGGGCCAGCAGATCCCGTTCGCCGGGCATCAGCTCGGGTCCCTGGAGGTCGAACATGAGAGGACCTAATGGCACCTGGATTTAGCTTGCATTAACCTGGCAATCAAATGCTTCCTCGCTCCGCGAGGAAGAAACCTCCGCGCGCGAAAGGCCTTCGGGACACCGGGCACAACATAGGATATCCTATTTTCGCACGCAGCCGAGCGCCTGAACATGCATATCGAGATCAGACTGCGGCAACAAGAACTTTGGTTACTGTCGGAGCGCGACATCGTTCGCGGCTATTCCGTCTCGACCGCCAAGAACGGCCCCGGGGAAATGGAAAACAGCGAATGCACACCGCGCGGTTGGCATGCGATTTGGGCAAAGATCGGCGCGGGTTGCGCGAGCGGCACGGTGTTCGTTGCCCGCCAACCGGACGGCAGGGTCTATGTTCCCGAGTTTCGCACCCTCTTTCCGGGAAAGGATTGGATCCTCACCCGCATCCTGTGGTTGACCGGTTTACAGCCGGCCTTTAACCAGGGCGGCTCGGTCGACACCAAGAATCGCTTCATATACATCCATGGCGCCCCCGATGACGTCGCGATGGGCACACCGGGGTCGCGCGGTTGCATCCGTATGCCTAACGCCGACGTTATCGATCTCTTCGACCGAGTCGAGGCCGGTACCCGCGTCCTGATCCGGGATGATGCGCTCTAGAGCCGGCACGGAGCGGCGCGCGCGCCCGGCACGGGTCCACGCGCTTAAGCGCCGCGTTGCCCGTACGCTCAGCAAGCTTGCGAACGATTTGTTCTATCGGGTGTACCGCCCCGAGTGGCGCGCATTTGACGAACTGGTCACAAAGCATTCCGCTGACAGCAGCAGCAGCTTCTTCTTCGTGCAGATCGGCGCCAATGACGGCGTGACCCACGACTTCTTGCACCGTTACATTCAGAAGTATCGATGGCGCGGGATCCTCGTCGAGCCTGTCCCGGCCTACTGCGATCTCTTGCGCGCCCATTACCAAGGTGTTCCCGCCGTCGTCATCGAGCAGTCGGCGATCTCGATCTCCGAGGGCACCCGAACTCTTTACCGCATCGATGATGCCGCCGCCGAGCTTCCGGCCTGGTCCAAGGGTCTCGCCTCGCTGCACCTGGACGTCATCAAGAAACACCGCTGGCTGATTCCGGATCTGGAAGACGCGATCGTCGCCGAGCCGGTGTGCTGTATCACGCTTGCAACCTTAATCCGAAAGCATCAGGTCGAGAAAATCGATCTCTTGTCCGTCGATACGGAAGGCCATGACTTCGAGGTTATCAAGCAGATCGACTTTGCACGCTTTATACCGCGGATGATCATCTACGAGCATAAACACCTGCGGCGCGAGACGAGACGGCACTGCGAGAACCTGCTGACGGCCCAAGGCTATCAGCTTACGAAGCACCTGAGTAATACCTTGGCGTATCTGCCTTGATCCGCGCTGATTGGTTTGCCGGCAGCTCCAGCAGGGGCATCAGGATGTCCATGACGCGGTCCACGGCGCCCCGGTTCTCGGCCACCACCGCTTGAGCGCGGCGCCCGGCGGTTGCGCGCAAGTCGAAATCGGCGAGCAAGATCAGGAGCCGGGACAAAAGCTCGTCCGCATCATTGACCACCCACGCGGCCTGGGCGGCGGTTAGGAAACCATACACCTCGGTGAAATTGAAGATATGCGGGCCGGTGACCATGGGGATCCCAAGGGCGGCGGGCTCGAGGGGATTGTGACCGCCCACGGCTACGAGGCTGCCGCCCACGAAGGCCACCTCCGAGAGCGCGTAGAATAACGGCAACTCTCCCATCGTGTCCGCGAGGAACACGTCCGGCCGCTGGCTCGAAGGGGCGGTGCGCCTTGCGGTCGCGAAGCCGCGCTTCCGGCAGAGATCAAAGACCTTTCCAAAACGCTCGGGGTGACGCGGCGTCAGCACCAGCAGCAGTCCCGGATCACGCTGGCGCAGGACCGCGAACGCCGATAACACCGCCGCTTCTTCACCTTCGTGGGTGCTGGCGGCCATCCAAACCCGCCGCCCAGGAGCGATCTCTTGCTTCAACCGCAAGGCGCGACCGCGCCGAGCGCCATGAACCGCTCGGCATCGGCCCGCGATTGCGCGGCGACCGCGGTGACCGCCGCCAACATCCCGCGCACGCTGCCCGTCCAGCGCCGGTACCGGGAGAACGATCGCTCTGACAACCGCGCGTTGGCGATGAGCACGGGGATTCGCGCGCGGCGGCAGCAGTGCAATAGATTGGGCCACAGCTCGGTTTCCATGATCACCAAGGCGGCGGGGCGAGCTCGTTCGATAAAGCGCGCTAACGCGGTGGGGAGATCGAAGGGCAGGTAGCAATGCCGTACCTCATCCCGAAACAGGCGGCGCACCATGGCCGCTCCGGTGGGGGTCGTGGTGGTCACCATGATCGTGATCGGCGGGATGCGCGCCCGCAGTGCATGCACCAGCGCGGAAGCCGCTTGCGCCTCGCCGACCGAGACCGCGTGCAGCCAGAGGTTGGGTCCAGCCGCGGGGAGCGCCGCCACAAAGCCCAGGCGTTCCCGCCAGCGCTCCCAATAGCCATGGTCGCGCACGCCCAAAAGCGCAAGCCGGACCAATAACAACGGCGTCAGGAGATAGAGGACGAGGGTATAGATCCGCCGCAAGCGTTCAGCCAATCGAGATATTTGTTCACGCCTTCTTCCAAGGCGAGGAAGGGCCGATCGTAACCGAGTGCCCGGAGCGCGCCGAGGTCGGCCTCGGTAAACGCCTGATAATGGTCGATCAGCTCCTTGGGGAAGGGAATGTACTCTATCGTTCCTTTTCTGTGCCAGGCGATAACCGCCCGGGCCAAGTCATTAAACGACCGGCCGCTGCCGCTGCCGAGGTTGAAAATGCCCGAATGCTCACCATGGTCCAGGAACCATAGGCACACGGCAACGACATCGTCGATATAGACGAAATCGCGCCGCTGTTCGCCGTCGCCGAAACCGTGGCTGCCGGAAAAAATTCGCACCGCGCCGTGCTCCCGCAACTGGCGATCGAGATGATAAACGAGGCTCGCCATCGGTCCTTTATGGCCCTCGCCCGGGCCATAGACGTTAAAAAAGCGCAGTCCCACCACCTGCGGCGGGAACGTTGGGAGCCAGCGCCGGACATAGTCATCGAAGAGCAGCTTGGAGT
This sequence comes from Chromatiales bacterium USCg_Taylor, assembly GCA_002007425.1. Taxonomy (GTDB): domain Bacteria; phylum Pseudomonadota; class Gammaproteobacteria; order JACCXJ01; family JACCXJ01; genus USCg-Taylor. The sequence goes on from MUGK01000012.1 coordinate 22,259, forward strand.
ACCCATAAACGTTGAGCGGGATCAGCGCGGCTTGCGATTCGGAAAACGCCTGACTGTGCCCATACACGGCCGCGCTCGAAGCGTAAATCATCCGCACTCCATGTTCCAGGCAGTACTCGAGCAACTCCTTGGAATATTGATAGTTGTTGCGCAACATGTAGCGCCCGTCCCAGGTGGTGGTTACGGTGCAGGCGCCGCAATGGAATACGATTTCGGGAGAAACACTCAGCTTTCGATTGCGTCGCAACTCGGCGATGAAATCATCCTTGTCCCAATAATCCCAAATCCGACAGCGGGCTAGGTTATTGAACTTCTCTCCGCGTTCGAGGTTATCGACCACCACGATGTCGTCGTGGCCTTTGGCATTCAGCCCTTTAATGAGTTGACTACCGATAAAACCGGCGCCGCCGGTGACCAGGATCAAAGCGGCTCGGCCGCGCGCACGCGGGCCAACTCCGAGAGGATCCTCGAGGTCGAACACCCTTCTTGGTAACGCAGGGTCACCACCTGCCCGCCCGTGGCGATGACGCAGTCATGCCCTGCGATCTCCGTGACGGCATAGTCACCGCCCTTGACCAGCACGTCGGGTGATACGCGGCAGATTATCCGCCTCGGGGTGTCTTCCGAGAACGGCACGACCCAATCCACCGGCTTCAGCGCAGCGAGGACCGCGATGCGCTGCGCGAGCGGATTAACCGGCCGATCGGCGCCTTTGAGGCGGGCTACCGAGGCATCGTCGTTCACCGCTACGACCAAGCGGGTTCCCAATTTTCGCGCCTCATCGAGATAGCGCACGTGACCCGCGTGCAAGACATCGAAGCAACCGTTGGTCATGACGATGCGCTCGCCACGCGCGCGGGCGAGCGCGATGCGCTGGATTAAGGCCTCTTCGGTCACGACCGCGGCGTCCGTAGCGCCGGCCCCGTTCCAAGACGACTCGATCTCCGTTACCGTGACCGCGGCTGCGCCGAGCTTCGCCACGACCAGGCCGGCGGCCACGTTTGCCAGTGCGGTCGCGCGCTGCAGATCGAACCCCGCGGCAAGACCGGTGGCCAAGACGGCCGCCACGGTATCCCCGGCGCCGGTGACATCGTACACGTCGCGCGCTTTGGCCTCCAAATGGCACGCCTCGCCGTGGCGCGGAACGAGCGTCATGCCGCGCTCCCCGCGCGTAACCAGCAAGGCTTCGAGATCCATAGCGGAGCAGAGTTCGCGCGCCTTGGCGATGATCTCATCCTCGCTCGCGCAGGGACCGACAACGGCGCAAAATTCCTTCAGGTTCGGCGTTACGATGGTGGCGCCGGCGTAGCGGGTAAAATCACCACCCTTCGGATCGACCACAACCGGCTTTCCGGCGTCACGGGCGAGTTTTATAAGCGTATGTGCATCCGTTAACGCGCCTTTGGCGTAATCTGACAATATCACGATGCCAGCGGCGGGAAGATGATGAGAAAAATCATGTAAAGGTCCCGCGCTCGTCGGCACGGCTGACGGATCCTCGAAATCGAGCCGTAGCAACTGCTGATGCTGGCTCAATACGCGGAGTTTGGTGACTGTGGTGAAACCTTCCACGCGGGTCAGGGCACAAATGACGCGGTGCTTTTGGAGCTGTTCCAAGACCCGCTGCGCGGCCTCGTCGACGCCGGTGATCCCGATGAGCGTGACGCGGGCTCCAAGGCTCGCCACATTTACGGCGACGTTAGCGGCCCCGCCGGGACGATCCTCGCTGTTCGTAATGCGCACGACGGGTACCGGCGCCTCGGGCGACACGCGAGTAGTTGCCCCCGACCAATAACGATCGAGAATGACGTCGCCAACCACCAAAACCGAGGCGGTGTGGAAGGACAGGGACACGATCGCCACCGGTTTGTCGTCGCTAAGGAGAATCTAACAGCGCGAATGGACTGCGGGAATAGTACCATACAGCCTGGCGGCGGTCGGCAAATCGAAGCATACCGAAGTCGGACCGTAGCCAACTTGCGGCGGTCACGAGATGCTTTTAGAGTGACCGATACGAATCGTCGGCCATTAACTAACGCCATGCTTCGCTCCTTCCTCCGCGCGATCTCCATCAACCTTCTCGTTTCGCTCGCGGCGTTCGCTGAAATCCCGAAGCCCTTCGCCGTCTCCTACTCGTTGCACACGAACGGTCTTAAGGTGGGCGAGTCCGTGCGTATACTAGAGAAAGGAAAGACAGGGCGGTATGTTTTTCGTTCCGAAAGCCGCTCCAGCGGGATCCTCGCGCTCTTCCTTAACGATCATGTCGTCGAAAAGAGCACCTGGTCGCTTTCCGGAGAAGACATCCATCCGCTACGCTACAGCTATCGTCAAAGCGGAAGTAAAAACAGCGTCCAAACCGTACGTTTCGACTGGCGTGCCAAAACGATTGATAGCCGCGAGGATAACAAGACTTGGCGCTTACCCTTGACGCCGAACCTATTCGACAATTTGGTATACCAGATCGCCATCATGCGCGAGATTGTCGATGGCGGCGAAATCAAATATTACCGCTTTGCGTATGTCGGCGAGGAAATGGTGGATACGCCGCTTGGAAAGGTACGCGCCGTCAGACTCGAACGCCGGAAAGAAAAGAATAACAGTAAACGTTCGACAACATTCTGGTGCGCGATTCGGTGGCGGTATTTACCCGTGCGCGTGGACACCACGTCGAGAAACGGCAGGCGCATCACGGCCCTTATCGAACGGGGTAGCGGTATTCCCGAAACCCCCGGCGCGACGAATCAATAACGCCCTGAGCGGAAACGGTTCCGTGGGCCGCGTCGGCTCGCCGTTCGGTGGTTACGATCGGCCCTTCCTGACGTGTTGAATCAGTTGCTCCGCCGGAACGTAGCCCCCCAACTCCTGCCCGTCTTCGCTGATGAGGGCGGGCGTACCCCTCACCCCCATGCGCGTTCCGAGCTCGTAATGCGCCTTAACAGGATTATCGCAAGTCGCCGCTGGCACGGGCTTGCCGGCTTTGGCCTCGGTCAGGGCCGCGTTTCGGTCCGCAGCACACCAGACCGATTCCGATTTCTTGAAGGTTTCCGAATCTACGCCCGCGCGTGGAAATGCGAGATACCGGACCGCGATACCCGCCGCGTTCAAGGTCCCGACTTCCTGGTGGAATTTACGGCAGTAGCCGCAATCGACATCGGTATAAACGTACAACACGTGCTGGGTGTCCGGCGGCGCAAACTCGATCATGGTATTGGGTGGGACTGTCTTTAAGCCTGTAATCCGCGCCTGAGCCCGCCGCTCGTCGCTGATATTCCTTTTGTCCTTGAGATCCATGAGATCGCCTTTTAATATGAAGCGTCCGTTATCGGAAACATAGATCACCTCTCCTCCGAGCACGACTTCGTGCATCCCCTTGAGCGGCGCCGGTCGTATCGACGCTATCTCGATCCCTGGTAAGGCTTCGCCAAGAACAGACCTAAGCCTTTGTTCCACCGAGGTATCCGCCAAGACGGCGGCATGTGCGACGGACACGGCTCCCGCTACGATGGCCACTAGTATACGCATCTCATATTCCTCGCTTTCGTTTCCCCAGACGGAGTACTTCCTTCTGACCTTATATTAATCAAGTATGTTCCTATCACGCCCGGCAACCTCAGTTGGCGCGGAAGGCGTGAACGTTTTTAAAAGGACCCGCGTAACAGCCGATATACACCCGCACAGAGCCAGGACGCCCTACCAACGATGACACCGGAAGCCCAAACCCAAAGTTGCGAGATAACGCTGAGTAAATACCGGCTCCTACGAGAGATTGGCCGTGGCAACATGGGCAGCGTCTATCTTGGCCGGGGTCTATTCATCGACCGTTTTATCGCCGTGAAAGTTGCGCATCAAGAGCGCTTAACTTGCCCGGAAACCAGCCAGGTTTTTCAGCAACTTTTTTTTAACGAGGCCAGAACCGCCGGGATGCTGATGCACCCGAATATTACCGCGATCTTTGATGCCGGCATAGAAGGATATACCCATTACATCGTGATGGAGTACGTACCTGGCGGCCAGACCCTGGCCGATTTCTGCAATGTTCACAAACTCCTCTCGCTCGACGGGCTGATCCGCATCTTTTACCGCTGCGCCCTGGCGCTCGATTATGCCCACAAGAAGGGCGTGGTACACCGGGATATTAAGCCCAAGAACATCCTTCTTACCCCCGAACAAGACGTAAAAATCTCGGACTTCGGTATCGCGGTGTCCGCCGAAGGAGTCGATCCCGCCACACTCGATCTCGCCGGCTCCCCGCTCTACATGTCTCCCGAGCAGGTCAAGCACGAGCCGCTCACCGGGCAGAGCGATCTGTTTTCGCTTGGCGTGGTGATGTACCGCGCTTTGACCGGTAAACACCCGTTCATGGCCGATAAGATCGCCGCAATCAATCTCATGACCTTGAACGCTGAGCCGGCGCCGCTGCGGCAAGTTCGATCAGATCTCCCGGAGATCATGGAACGCATCGTCAAACGCGCCATGGCCAAGGACCCCGCGCGGCGCTACAAGACCGGCATCGACATCGCGGGTGATCTTACCTTGGTGTTAGACCAAGTCCAGTTCGCATCCTGACGCATTCAGTTTTTAAGCCCGACTGCTAACCGCGCGGATGGTGCGCCGCGTGCAGTTCCTTGAGCCGGCTTCGCGCCACGTGGGTATAGATTTGTGTCGTCGCGATGTCGCTATGTCCGAGGAGGAGTTGCACGACGCGAAGATCCGCGCCGTGATTCAAGAGGTGAGTCGCGAACGCATGCCGCAAGGTGTGCGGAGAGATAGGTCTGTGAATTCCAGCCCGCCATGCATACCGCTTAACCATTTTCCAGAAAGCCTGCCGCGTGATGCTTTGGCCGCGCTTTTTTATGAACAGAACTTCCGCCCCCCGGCCTGCTAGCAATTCCGGGCGAGCGAAATCGAGATACCGCGTGAGGATCCCCGATGCGGTTTCACCCATCGGCACCAGCCGTTCTTTGTTTCCCTTGCCCGTCACGCGCAACACACCTTGCCGTAGATTGATCTGGCTGCAGGTGAGCGTGACCAGCTCCGACACCCGCAAACCCGTTGCGTAGATAAGCTCAAGCATCGCTTGGTCGCGCATGCCGATGGGCTTGTCGTCATCGGGCGCCCGCAGCAGGGCATCCACCTCCGCTTCCGACAAGGTTCCGGGCAGCGACCGCCCTAATCGCGGTCCTTGCACTCGATCCGTGGGATCCTCTTTCACCAAGCCTAACCGTGATAGGTGCTGATAAAAGGCCCGCAAGCTCGATAGCCGGCGCGCCGTGGTCCTTGCCGACACGCCACTGCCGAGATATCGCAACAGATCGCCGCGATCCACGCAATGAAGATCGCGCGCCTCTTTTCTTAACCAACGGCTAAAGGCGGTGAGATCCGAACGATAGGCACTTAGCGTATGATTGGCTAGCCCGCGTTCCATCCAGAGGCCATCGAGAAAACGCTCGATGACCGCCACATCGGCCGCTTCGCGCACGGTTTCAATACCCGGTGCCGGGCTCATGGATGAGGAGCCAGCGCTTGATTTCAGGTGATCGATCGGCGCCGCCGGTATAGCCGCCGAGACCCACGGAGGACACCACGCCGTCGTCCATTGCCTAGGTCCGCTCTATTGGCGCTTTATCTTTTCCTTAATTCTGGCCGCCTTACCGCTTAGTTTACGCGTGTAATATAGCTTGGCCCGGCGCACGTCGCCGCGACGTTTAACGACGATCTCCTGGAGCAGAGGGCTATACAAGGGGAACACACGTTCCACGCCTTCGCCGTGCGATATCTTGCGTACCGTGAGTGACGAGTTAAAACCACGATTTCGCCTCGCGATCACGACCCCTTCGAACGCTTGCAGGCGCTCCCTGTCGCCCTCTTTGACCTTCACCTGGACAACGACGGTGTCCCCCGGACGAAAATCGGGCACCTTGCGGTCCATGGCCGCGGATTCTAACTGGCTGACTATGTGATTCATGAGCGAGCTTCCTACCGATTCATCTTGTTGCCATGTTAGCATGCCGGCGCCTTGCGTTTACGATCCCTTGAAATTGCCGCTGCTAGCACCCGTTTTGGCCCGTTCAGTGACAAATTCATCCAGTAATTCTTGCTCTTCGATCCGCAACGCCCTATTTTTAAGCAGATCCGGACGCCGACACCAGGTTCGTCCCAAGGCCTGTTTTAAGCGCCAGCGGCGGGTCGCCTCGTGGTTACCGCTGAGCAATACCGGCGGCACGGCCCTGTCATCGATATTTTCCGGCCTGGTGTAATGGGGATAATCCAAGAGACCGGTGTAAAACGAGTCCTCGCGGGCCGAGTCTTGGTGACCCAAGGCTCCCGGTAACAGGCGCACCAGCGCGTCGATTAACACCATGACCGCCAGCTCGCCCCCGCTGATGACATAATCTCCAATCGAGCATTCCTCGTCGACTTCCGCCTCGATCAAGCGTTCGTCGATACCCTCGTAGCGGCCCGCCACGAGCATCAACTTGCCGCGCGCGGCCAATTCTGCCAGGTAGGTCTGATCCAAACGCCGCCCTTGCGGTGTCATGGCGACCACCCAAGCGTCGTCCCCAAGCCACGCCGCCGCGGCGCGGATCGCGTCCCGCAGCGGCTCATACATCATCACCATGCCCGGCCCGCCGCCGTAGGGGCGATCATCGACGCTGCGGTGCTTGTCGCGGGTAAACTCCCTAGGATCCCAGAGACGCAGTTGGACCAGACCCCGCTCGACCGCTCGGCCGCTGATCCCATATCCCGTGAGCGCATGGAGCATCTCGGGAAATAGCGTCACGACCCCAAGGTGTAGCATGCAAATTTATTCCCCGCAGACTTGCGGAGGGATCGTAGCCGTGGGGTTTGAAATTTGATTACTCGAGGTCCCAATTAATTTCGATCCGGGAATGTTCCAAATCCACGCTTTTCACGTAGATACCGAGCACATAGGGTATCAGGTGCTCGCGGCGTCCCCTAACCACAAGTACATCGTTGGCGCCGGTCGCGATGACATCCACGACCTGACCGAGCGGCGCGCCATCCTCCTCGACCGCGTCGAGGCCGATGAGATCGTGCCAATAATGCTCCCCAAGAGGCAGTACCGGAAACTGGCTGCGGCGCACCGCGATGGGGACCCCCATGAGCCGCTGCCCGTCTTCGGGGGCCGAATGATGCGCGAATCGCGCGATCAATCCCTTACCCTTGACGGTTGCGCTTTCAGGCGCTATTTCGCGCCATTCGCCCTCAAAGCACCCATACCAGGGCGCGTACCGCAAGATGCCTTCCCGCGGATGCGTGTACGATAAAACTTTTACATCGCCTCGCAGGCCGTGGATCCCCACGAAACGGCCTACGACGACGAAACCGTCAACAACTCCTGCCATCGCTCAGCGCATTCTAAACCGCGGCGATGAGAACCCGTTTACGCAGCGGAACCGTGCTTCATCAAAGTGGCGACGCGCTCGGAAACCTTGGCGCCCTTGGAAATCCAATAGCCAGCGCGTTCTTTATCGATACGCAGGCTGCTGTCGCTCAAGGCCGCGAGCGGATCGAAGAAACCTACGCGCTCAAGGTAACGCCCGTCGCGCTGGTTGCGGCTGTCGGTGACTACGATGTGGTAGAAAGGCCTTTTCTTGGTGCCGTGCCGGCTCAAACGAATGCTAACCATGTCGATCCTAACCGCTTCAGTTTAATGATTCTGTTCCCGCTCCACGCACAACCGCGCCGCGTTTTAATTCGCCGTCCCTCCGGCGTTCACCGCCTTCATGCTCAAGCGAATACGCCCTTGCTTATCGACTTCGAGCACTTTTACCTGCACGGTATCACCCTCGCGCAGCTTGTCACTCACGTTTTCGACGCGCTCGTCGGAAATCTGCGATATATGCACTAAGCCATCCTTCCCGGGCAAAATGGTCACGAACGCACCGAAGTCCATAAGCTTGGCGACCCGGCCCTCGTAGATCATGCCCACTTGAACGTCGGCTGTGATTTGCTCAACGCGGCGCCGCGCCTCTTGCCCCGCGGCATTATCAATGGAGGCGATTTTCACTGTGCCATCGTCGCTGATGTCGATGACGGCCCCGGTCTGCTCGGTAATGGCACGAATCGTCGAACCGCCCTTGCCGATGACGTCCCGGATTTTCTCCGGGTCGATCTTGATGGTGATAATCCTGGGCGCGTACTCCGACATCTCCGGCCGCGGTTTGGCGATAACGGCGTTCATTCGCTCAAGTATATGCAAACGGCCCTGATGGGCTTGCCGCAGCGCCAGCTCCATGATTTCACGGGTGATCCCATCGATCTTGATGTCCATCTGCAGCGCTGTCACGCCATGCGCCGTTCCCGCAACCTTGAAATCCATGTCGCCGAGATGATCCTCATCACCCACGATGTCCGATAGTATCGCGAACCGGTCACCTTCCTTCACGAGGCCCATTGCGATCCCGGCGACCGCATCCTTGAGCGGGACACCGGCATCCATCAATGACAGGCTGGTTCCACACACGGAAGCCATCGAGCTTGAGCCGTTGGACTCGGTGATTTCCGACACTACGCGAACCACGTATGGAAACTCGGAAGCATCCGGCATCACGGCTTGAATCCCTCGCTTCGCCAGCCGCCCGTGTCCAATCTCTCGCCGTTTGGGTGAACCCACCCGGCCGGTCTCGCCGACGCAATACGGCGGAAAGTTATAATGCAACATGAAGGCTTCCTTGCGCTCCCCCTCGATGGCGTCGATGATCTGCGCATCCCGCCCCGTTCCTAAGGCGGTGATAACCAAGGCCTGGGTTTCGCCGCGTGTAAACAGCGCCGAACCGTGCGTGCGAGGTAATACCCCGACGCGGACAGTGATCGGGCGGACGGCGTCCATGGCGCGGCCATCGATACGGCGCCGTTGATCAAGGATCATCCCCCGGACGGCCCGCTGTTCGATCGCCTCGAACACATTCACGACATCCTCCGCGGCGGCCTGCGGGGCGCCGTCCGCCGGCCCGCCGAGCGCCTCCTGCGCCTGCTTGCGAAGGGCATTAATCCGCTGCCGGCGCGCGAGCTTATCGGTGATCGCATACGCCTCGCGAATAGCCGGCCCGACCCGTGATTCGACCGCGCTCATCAGGGCCGTGTCCTGTACCGCGGGCTGCCAGGTCCAGGGGACCGGCGCTACCTCATGGACGAAATCCCGGAGGTTACGGATCACGACCTGCATTTGTTCGTGGCCGAACATTACCGCGCCCAGCATGACGTCCTCGGCGAGCTGATCGGCCTCCGATTCGACCATGAGCACCGAGGATTGGGTGCCGGCCACAACGAGGTGGAGGCGCGACGACTTGATCTGGCTGAAGGTCGGATTGAGCACATAGTTTCCATCCAGATAGCCAATGCGCGCTGCCCCAATCGGCCCCTTAAACGGGATCCCCGAGATGCTTACGGCCGCCGACGCGCCGATGAGCGCCGGGATGTCCGGATCGATCTCGGGATCGAGCGATAGCACCGTGGCGATGATTTGTACCTCGTTCGTCATCCCCTCGGGAAACAACGGACGCAAGGGCCGATCGATCAACCTCGAGGTGAGAGTTTCTTTTTCGCTCGGACGCCCCTCGCGTTTGAAGAACCCTCCAGGGATCTTGCCCGCCGCGTAGGTGCGTTCCTGATAATCCACGGTCAGGGGGAAGAAATCCCGGCCCGGCGCCGGTTCCTTGTTTCCTACCACGGAAACCAATACCACGGTATCCCCCGTGCTCACTGTCACTGCCGCCGAAGCTTGGCGCGCGATTTCCCCTGTCTCTAGAACAACAACATGGGATCCGTATTGGAATGATTTTTTTACAAGGCGCATGCTGGTGCTCGACTAAATGGAAATGGTAGGTGCAAACCGCCGCATCAATGCGGGAGTGCTCTAAGGCGATTACGATTGCCTATCTGCGCAAGCCCAAACCGGTGATTAACTCTCGGTAGCGCGGCATATTGTATTGCTTAATATAATCCAGTAGCTTACGCCGTTTGTTGACCATCCTCAGCAACCCTTGGCGAGAGTGGTGGTCGGATTGGTGAGTTTTAAAATGCTGCGCCAGATCCTCGATACGGCGGGTAATAAGCGCGACCTGCACCTCGGGCGATCCGGTGTCGCCCGGGGAGCGCTTAAATTTATTCACGACTTCTTTTTTTAGTGCCGGCGGCAGTACCATCAGACCCTAATCCTATGCAGCTCACGATTTGAGCCGGTTATTGTAACGAGCACTCCGGGTCGGAACAAGGAACACGCATAAACGCAGCTTCGGACAAGCGACGCTTCTCACCGCCGCAGCAAGCGCCGCGGCGCGATTCTGCCATCGTCGAGCACCTGCCCGACCCCCAAAAAATGCATACGGTGGTCGTAAAGCCTGACTAGGCCGTGCGTCGGCGCATGCGGTACCACCACCGCTTGGCCGCGGCACAAGTAGTAGGCGGCGTCCCGAGACAAAGCGATATGCGGCTCAGCGAACAGAACGCTATCAATATCGAGCAACGAACGCGTCAGCGCCTCCATCCCTTCCTGCGCTAATCGTTGCAGCGTTTCGAAATCGAGCGCGGCATCGATGTCGAAAGGCCCGACTCCAACCCGTTGCAGTACCCGTACGTGGGCGCCGCAACCCAGCCGCTCACCGATATCTTCCGCGAGGGTTCGGATATAGGTGCCCTTGGAACACTCAACCGCTATGTCCACACCGTCATCGCCATAACGCAGCAAACGCAACGCATGTATGACCACCGTACGCGGCGAGCGCGCGACCGTGATCCCTTGATGTGCAAGCTCATACAGCCGGCGGCCCTGGTGTTTGATCGCCGAATGCATGGGCGGGGTCTGCTGCAAGCGTCCGGTGAACGATGCCAGCACTTCGTGGAGCGTTTCCAGCTCGAATGCGGGCGGCGTCACCGCGCGCGTGATGTCGCCTTCGGCATCGCCGGTGGTGGTCGAGACGCCCAGTTTTACCGTGGCGAGGTAACGTTTATTCGCGTTCAGGAGAAACCCCGAAAGCTTGGTCGCCTCGCCAAAGCAGAGCGGTAACAGGCCCGTGGCCAAGAGATCCAAGCTTCCCGTGTGCCCAACCTTGCGGGCGTGAAATAAGCGCTTTACCCTTTGCAGGGCATCGTTGGAGCTAAGGCCGGGAGGCTTGTCAAACAATAAAATCCCGTGGATATCTCGGCCTTGCCGGCCGTGACGGTTCGCCATCGGGCTCAACGTCAGTTCTAGCGCGAACGCGGAAACTCCCCGCCGGAATCGGCCCCTTTAAGCAGCGCCGCCAGACGTTCGACGCGCTCCAACGTCTCGTCATGATGGATTAGCAGGCGCGGGACCGCCCGGAGGCTCAAACGCCGGGCCAGGACCGTTCGGAAACACCCAGCGGCGCGCTGTAGCCGGGCCACGACCTCCTGTGCGCTGCCGCCGAGGCAGGATACATAGACCTTGGCGTCGTGCAGGTCCGCCGTGAGATCGACCGCCGTGACGGTCACCAGACCCAAACGGGCGTCTTGTGCGGTTCGCGATACGAGCGGCGCGAGCTCCCGTTTGATTTGTTCCGCAACGCGTAGCTTGCGGCCGAATTCCTGCCCCATCGCGGCTCTAGATGCTGCGTGCGAGCGTGATGCGCTCGAAGACTTCAATCTGGTCGCCCGGCTTCACATCGTTGTAGTCCTTAACGCCGATTCCGCATTCGGTGCCGGATTTCACTTCGTTGACATCGTCCCGAAATCGGCGTAGCGACTCCAGTTGCCCTTCGTAAATCACGATGTTATTTCTCAGCACGCGTATAGGGTTGGCGCGGCGCACGGCGCCGGTCGTGACGATACAACCCGCGATCGCGCCAAACTTCGACGATCGAAACACATCGCGTACTTCCGCCATGCCAATAATCTGCTCCTTGACCTCCGGTGCGAGCATACCGCTCAATGCCGCTTTCATTTCATCGATCACGTTGTAAATAATACTGTGATAATGTAGCTCCACGCCGGTTTCTTCGACCAATTTGCGGGCGCTGGCATCGGCGCGCACATTGAACCCGATCACGATCGCCTTCGACGCCACGGCGAGATTAACATCGGACTCGCTGATTCCGCCCACACCGTTCGCGATGACGTTGACGCGCACCTCGTCGGTGGCGAGTTTAGTCAAGGCATCGACTAAGGCTTCCGCGGATCCTTGCACGTCGGCTTTGATCAAAACGTTCAGATTACTGGTTTTCCCTTCCTCCATCTGCAGCATAACATCATCGAGCTTGGCTGCTTGTTGCCGTGCAAGCTTGCCTTCCCGGGTCTTACCCTGCCTAGCCTGAGCGATTTCGCGCGCCTTGCGTTCATCCACGACGACCACCGCCTCATCGCCCGCATTGGGAGCACTCGACAAGCCCAGGACTTCCACGGGCAGCGACGGCCCGGCTTCCTCGATGGATTGACCGTTTTCATCCAACAGCGCGCGGACGTGGCCGAATTCCTGGCCGGTCAGTAAAATATCGCCCCGCTTGAGCAGGCCTTGTTGCACCAAGATCGTGGCGATCGGGCCACGTCCCTTGTCTAATCTGGATTCGATCACCACCCCCGACGCCGGTCCGGCCGGCACCGCCAGGAGCTCGAGAACCTCGGCCTGCAGCAGGATCGATTCCAGCAAGCGGTCGATACCTTCCCCGGTCTTGGCGGAAACGTTCACGAAAATCGCGTCCCCTCCCCACTCCTCCGGTACGATGCCGTGCCCCGTTAACTCTTGCTTAACCCGCTCGGGGTCTGCGTCCGGCTTATCGATCTTATTGACGGCGACCAGTATCGGCGCATTCGCCGCCTGCGCATGCTGCACGGCCTCGATCGTTTGCGTTTTCACCCCGTCGTCGGCCGCGACCACTAATACCACGATGTCGGTGACTTTAGCGCCGCGCGCCCGCATTGCCGTAAAAGCCGCGTGACCCGGCGTATCCAAAAACGTAATGGAGCCCTCCCCGACGAGCACATGGTAAGCGCCGATATGCTGCGTGATCCCGCCGGCCTCTCCGGCGGCAACCCGGGTACGGCGTATGTAATCGAGCAATGAGGTCTTGCCGTGATCGACGTGGCCCATAATCGTGACCACGGGGGGGCGCGCCACTTTCTCGCACTCGATGGCATCGGAAACTCCGAGCAGTTCCGCCTCCGCCGCATCGTCTTTAAGCGGCTTGGCCCTGTGGCCCATCTCCCCAACCACTATCACCGCCGTCGCCTGATCGAGCAGTTGATTAATGCTCGCCATCGTCCCGAGGTTGATCATGACTTTGATGACCTCAGCCGCCTTGACCGACATTCGTTGCGCCAACTCGGCGACGGTGACCCGTTCAGGGATCGCGATCTCACGCACAATGGGCGCGGTCGGCATCTCGAAACCGTGCTTGGGCGCGAGCGGCACGACCATTCGCCGAGGCCCCGGTTTCTTCTTCCGGCGGGTTGTTCTATTGGTTGCAACATGCAGCTCTCGTTGATCGATGACCGGTTCCCCTGACGGCTCCTTTTGGCGCTTGGCCGGGACCTTATCGGTGTAGGCTTGGCGTTTTACCAGCGGCTCCGCGGCGGCCGGGATCGGGATCCGTGGCGGCGCTTCGCGGAGCGCCTCCTCCACCGGCGCTAAGACTCGTTCCGACTCGGCGTCCGCCCGTGCGCGCACCTCCGCTTCCTCGGTACGCCGGCGCGCTTCCAGCTCCTGGGTTTTGATCTCTTCCTCGCGGGCGCGGCCGAGCTCCAGGGCCGCTAACTGCTCTTGTTCCGCGGTCTCCTCGGCCCGGCGCTGAGCCTCTGCCTCCGCGAATACGCTACGTTTCACATAGGTGCGCTTCTTGCGGAACTCGACGCTCACCGTTTTTGTGCTGCTGCTGCTGCGCACGCTACGCCGATCGGTAGGGAGCTTGATCTCACTGATGGTCTTGCGGCGCAGGACAATGCGGTTCGGTTCTGCGCTTTCATCGGCGCGCCCGTGGAGCTGCCGCAGATGGACAAGCAATTGGTTTTTCTCCCGATCGCTCATGGGATCGCCGGGTTGTTTATCCGGCAGCCCGGCCTCGCCCAGTTGCGTGAGCAGCCGGTCGATGGAAATTCCAACCACGTCCGCGAACTGCTTAACCGTCACTTCAGCCATGCACCTGCTCCCCGGTCTCATCTTGCGCAGCCTTAAACCACGGGGCGCGCGCGGTCATTATCAGCGTGCCGGCCCGCTCGCCGCTGATGCCACCGATTTCTACCAGTTCATCTACCGACTGCTCCGCCAAATCGTCCATCGTCACAATTGCCTCCGCGGCCAAGCGGTAGGCTAGCTCTGGATCCATGCCTTCCATATTGAGCAGATCTTCCGACGGCATGACATCACCGAGACGTTCCTCGGTGGCGATGGCCTTGGTCAATAACCAATCCTTGGCCCGATTGCGTAACTCGGCCACCAGATCCGCATCGAACTCCTCGATCTCGATCATTTCCTGTTCCGGAACGAACGCGACTTCCTCGATGCTCGAGAAGCCTTCTTGCGTCAAAATGTTAGCGACCTCCTGGTCGACATGGAGATTTTCTACGAATATCTGCTGGATACGCTGGGTTTCCGCCTCGGTCTTGTCGGCCGCTTCGGTTTCGGTCATCACATTCAGCTCCCAGCCGGTCAGTTGGCTCGCGAGCCGGACGTTCTGTCCGTTACGGCCGATCGCCTGCGATAGTTGCTCCTCCACGACCGCCACATCCATGCTGTGCGCATCCTCATCCACCATGATGGACACGACTTCGGCGGGCGACATGGCGTTAATGACGAACTGCGCCGGGTTTTCATTCCAAAGGATAATATCGACCCGTTCTCCGGCGAGATCGTTGGAGACAGCTTGCACGCGCGAGCCGCGCATGCCGACACAGGCGCCGACCGGATCGATCCGAGGGTCCTTGCTCTTGACGGCGATCTTCGCGCGCAGACCCGGATCGCGCGCTGCTCCGAGCACCTCGATGAGACCTTCACCGATCTCGGGAACCTCGATCTTGAACAACTCGATTAGGAGCTTCGTGGCCGTGCGGCTGACGAATAACTGCGGACCGCGTTTCTCCGGACGCACTTCGCTCAAGTATCCTCGCAGCCGATCCCCCGGCCGCACTGCTTCGCGCGGGATCATGTCCTCGCGCGCAATCATCGCTTCCGCGTTGCCGCCGAGATCCAATGTCACGCTACCGCGATCGACACGCTTCACGACGCCGGCAATCAGCTGGCCCATGCGGCTCTCAAAGGCTTCCACAATCTGCTTGCGTTCGGCCTCGCGCACCTTCTGCACGATGACTTGCTTCGCCGCTTGCGCGGCGATACGCCCAAACGCCGCGGCCTCCATCGGTTCCTCTATATATTCGCCGTGGCTCACCTCGGGACGGATCTCGCGCGCCTTGCTGAGAGAGATTTGACGCTTTGGAAACTCGATCCCGCCCGCGCCGATCGGGGCGCCATCGGTCCCAAGGTCCACGGCCGGGGTGGCTACGGTCTCATCGATAACCTGCCAACGCCGGAAAGCTTCATAGTCCCCGGTCTGCCGGTCGATGGATACGCGGACATCGATGTCGTCGCGATAACGTTTGGTTGTCGCACTGGCGAGCGCCGCTTCCAAGGCCTCGAAAATGATCTCCTTATTTACCCCCTTCTCATTGGAAACAACCTCGACGACGGTAAGGATATCCTTGTTCATCTGCTGCGCCTCGCCGGTTTTTTGGACTCGAATTGCGGCACCAAGCGGGCCCGGTGTATGAGATCGAAGGGCAGCCTAAAAACCTCCCCTTCCTGTTCGGTGATGCTGATCTCTTTAACGGTGACCGCGTTTAAGCGCCCGCGGAATTTTCGGCGCCCGTGGACCAGACGCATCGTCTCAATGCTCACGGTGCTTTGAAGAAAACGCGAATACTGATCAAGGGTAAACAGCGGGCGGTCCAATCCCGGAGAAGAAACCTCAAGCGTATAGGACCCGGTGACAGGATCCTCAACATCCATGACGCTACTCACCTGCTGGCTCACGCGTTCGCAATCTCTCAATGTAATTCCACTGGCGCTATCGATATACACCCGTATCAACGGCGCGCGTCTGGCGACGGTACGTTCTATGCCGACGAATTCATACCCGAGGCCCGCCACGACGGGCTCGATGATGGCTTCTAACTCCCTCGTATCCACGCGCACGTTACCGACTAAAATAAAAAGCCCCGGCTCTCGGGGCTATGGTAGCGGGGGCAGGATTTGAACCTGCGACCTTCGGGTTATGAGCCCGACGAGCTGCCAGACTGCTCCACCCCGCAATGGTCGGACCTGTAATAATAGGGTTCTGACGCTCTTTTTTCAAGTGCGTTCGGGCAATTTGAGCGGTCCGCCCGCGCCGCGAACCCAGGTAACGGTGGTGCGGACAGCTTCCAGGACGCTTTCGGCTTATAATCGAATCCATAGAGAGCCTAAGCGAGGAGCCTTGTGTACACTCGTCCCCCCGCCGTCGCGGGGCAGTTTTATCCCAGCGATCCGATGGACCTGCGGCGGATGATCGGCGGTTATTTGGGGACAAAAGCGGCCGGCTCGCAAGTCCCGAAAGCCCTCATCGCACCTCATGCCGGCTACATTTATTCCGGAGCCGTCGCAGGGTCCGCCTATGCTTGTCTCGCGGATGCACACGCGCGTATTCGCCGGGTTATTCTCTTGGGGCCGGGACACCGGGGTTATGTCCCGGGCCTCGCGTTGCCGAGCGCCCAGCACTTTGCGACCCCCTTGGGGGAGGTCGCGCTCGACCCGGGCGCTACGCAGAAACTGGCAGTATTCCCGCAGGTTATCGTGATGGATCACGCGCATGCCTTTGAGCATAGTCTCGAGGTCCAGATCCCGTTCCTACAAACCGTCCTGGAGCAATTTACCATCGTGCCGCTGGTGGTGGGCGGCGCCGCGCCGGAGGATGTCAGCGCCGTCATAGAGGCGCTGTGGGACGAGGCCGAAACTCTCATCGTCGTCAGCTCCGACCTCAGTCACTTCCACGACTATGAGACGGCGCGGGGAATTGACCGGGCGACGGCCGCCGCGATCGTGAGGGGCACGGCCACCCTGAGCCCGGAGCAGGCGTGCGGGTGCGCGTCTATCAACGGCTTACTCCATTTCGCGCGCAAGCATAAGCTCCGCATCGCCGCGCTGGATGTGCGCAATTCGGGCGACACGACAGGCCCTAAGGATCGCGTCGTCGGCTATGGCGCTTTCGCGCTCTATTCGCCTAGAGAATCACTCCCATTGCGCCCGGAAGACCGCCACCTCCTTTTGGACGCCGCCTCTCTCTCTATCGCGCGAGGCTTCGAGCATGTCCCGGACACGGCGATTAACAGCGCCGCTTATCCGCAACGCCTGCGCGTCCACCGGGCCTCGTTCGTGACCTTAAAAGCGCACGGCCAATTGCGGGGATGCATCGGCAGCCTGGAGCCTCATCGGCCCCTGGTCATGGATGTTGCCGAGAATGCGCGCGCGGCAGCCTTCGGCGATCCGCGTTTCCGGCCCCTGATCCCCGAGGAGTGCGCGAGGCTCGCCATCCACATCTCGGTGTTGAATGCGCCCGTCGCGTTAAATTTCAAATCCGAAACGGATCTCTTGGATCAACTCGCTCCTGGTGCCGACGGCGTGCTCCTCCAGCAACAGGACCGGCGAGCGACGTTTTTGCCGGCGGTCTGGGAATCGCTACCGGGACGCGCGGAATTTCTGCGCGAATTGAAACGGAAAGCCGGAATTTCTCAAGATGCCGGTCCCGAAACCTTTCAGGTCTGGCGCTATACGGTAGAATCTTTTTCGACCATGTACCACGCTTTCTGAAATGCGTTTTCGCCTCGCGCTCGCCGTTTTTATTCTCGCTCACCCGTAGCCCCGAAGACCTTGCCTTGAAAGACATCGCGCTCGCTGATCTCGACCAGTGCTGGAACTAGAAAGCCTGGCGACGCTTAAAAGCGATCTTGGCGATCTCGAGAGACAGATGCTCGCGGAGGAACTGCGGCCGCAAGAGATCCGGGAGCGGCTCGCGAAGATTGAAAACCTTGATGACACGGCCGGTGTGAGTCACCACAAGTGAGGGCTTGCGGTCTGCCCCCAAATGTCCGTTATGGCTGTTCCCTGTTTTCGCGGCTGTGCCACGCGCGGATGATTAGCACGGTGTCTTGATCGAAGATATAGCGCAGCACGTAAGCGCCCGGGCCGAAGGGAATCAACAGCTCCCTGCGACCGGTGCCATCGTTCATCGGCCTGCCCGCTTGCGGGTAATCGGTCAAAAAGTCTGCGCCCTTTATGAGGGCCTGGGCGGCACGCGCGACGGCGGCGGGGTTTTTATCTTCCAGAAATTTAAACAGCCGTTTGGTGTCATCCTGTGCTTCCGGCAACCAGACGATGTCGGTCATGAAGCCTCACGATCACCGCCGAGACCGCTCAGCCAGTTTTTAATTTGATCATGGGGAATAGCCTGGCCGGTCGCCTTGTAGCGCTGCCAGCGTTCCATGTCTTCCTGCTTTTCGCGCTCGTAGGCTTCCTCGCGTTCCACGTATTCCGCGATGGCGGTGCGCATGAGCCAATGCGAGGTGCGCGACCGGATCTTGCTCAGTGCTTTGAGGCGGGCGTGCAGGTCTTCATCGAGCTTGATGCCGGTATTGACGGTTTTGCCGGTTGGTTCGGTCTCGTGCCGCATGGTGGTACCTCCTACAACCAGGTTATACCTCTAGCGGCCCGGTGGCAAGAAAAAAGCAACCCCTGCAACACTATTCCTTATAGTGTTATTTTATTGTCTTCGGACATTGGACAGCACCTCGTCTGCAACTATGTCCTGGTTCAGGCGGTCGGGGCATCGAACGCCATTCGCGGGGCGGTGGCGAGTGAGGGCCTGGGTGCTAATAGAACCGGCGTTGCTCCCAGTCGAGCGACGTCTTGACGATAAACTCCAGGTCATCGTAGCGCGGGTGCCACGCCAAAACAGACCGGATCCGATCGCACGTTGAGACGCTGTCCGTGGATTTTCTCGATAGCGCGAATGACCTCCCGCACGCTGTAGCCGTGTCCATAACCGCAGTTTAGGACCACCGGCTCGCCGCCACGCTCAAGATATTCGAGCGCCCTCAGGTGGGCGCAAGCGAGGTCATCCACGTGGATGTAATCCCGGATGCCGGTTCCGTCCGGGGTCGGGTAGTCGCTTCCAAAGATAGAGAGCGCGGCGCGCTTACCGAGCGCGACCTCGGCGGCGACTTTGATCAATAACGTCGCCTCACGCGTCGACTGCCCGATGCGGCCCTCCGGATCCGAGCCCGCGACGTTAAAATAGCGCAAGATCACATAGCGCAGCCGGGAGGCTGCCGCGACATCGCGCAGCATCCATTCACTCACGAGTTTCGATGTCCCGTAAGGATTAATCGGGCAGGTTGGGCTGTCTTCAAACGCCACCGGTGTCGTGGGAATGCCATAGACCGCGGCGGTGGAGGAGAACACGAAGTGCGTTACGCCCGCATGCGCGCAAGCCTCCAATAAGGCGCGCGTCTTACACGTGTTGTTGCCGTAATATTTCAGAGGATCACGGACCGATTCGGGCACGATTGTATGGGCGGCGAAATGCATGACGGTGTCGATGCCGTGTTCCTGGAGGACGCGATCCATTAGTTTGCGATCGCCGACATCGCCGGCGATAAAGGTCCCATGCACAACGGCCTTCTCGAATCCGGTAGACAAATTGTCTACGACGACGACCGCCCGGCCGCCCTCCCCGAGCTGGCGCGCGACGTGACTGCCGATGTAACCGGCCCCGCCCGTCACAAGCACCGGTCTCATGGCTGCTTTGGAGAATCGGCGCCTTCAAGCCCGCGGCCGATGGCCCCCGATAACGGCACGTCCTTGAACAAGCGCGTATCCTCGACTAGCGCGCTCACGGGAATAAAACGCTGCCACGCGAACCAACCGATCGCCGCGAGGGCAAGACAAAAGCTCAGCGCCATCGCCAGCACCGCGGCGCCCGGTTTGGTCACAAACTCGGTGTCCCGCGCCGCCCTGCGTACGTGTCTGGTTCTGACTTTGATCTCGCCCCCGGCATAGGCTGCGAGCAAGGACTTATCGGCGAGAATATTGATCCTGCGCAGCAGCCCCTTGGAATAGCGAGTAAGGCTTCGAATTGCAGCGCGCGTGAAAACCCCCATTCCCTTGTAGCCGCTCGCCCGCAAACGGCTGCTTAGATAGTCCCGCACCTCGGCAATCGAAAACGGATGCAGATAAAAGCTGTAGGTGATGCGCTCTTTCAGTTGCCGGATGTGCGGATTCATTAAGGATTCATCCAGCTCCGGCTGTCCGAACAAAACGATCTGCAACAACTTCTCATCCTGTGTCTCCAAGTTGCTTAACAGGCGGATCTCTTCCAGGGTTTCGAGCGGCATGCTCTGGGCTTCTTCGACGAACGCGACGATTCGCCGATTCTCCGCGTGTTTCCTTACCAAGTATTCTTGCAGCGCGTGCATCACCTTGAGCCGATCCTCGCTCCCCGCGACCGGCAGATGTAATTCAAACGCGATGGCGTGCAGAATGTTGTCCGGAGAGAGGCTGGGATTGGCTAAATACACGATCTCGGCGTTCTCGGGCAACTCACGCTCCAGCATGCGGCAGAGCATGGTCTTGCCGCTTCCCACCTCGCCTACGACCTTGACCATGCCCTCGCCGGTTGCAATCGCGTAGACCAAGGCCTCCAGGACCGCCCCGCGGTTGCCGCCCGGAAAGAACAAGCGCGTGTCGGGCGTGATCTTGAAGGGCGCTTGGCGCAAGCCAAAATAGGAGTAATACATCAGCGTGGCAGGTGATTGAAGCGTTCGATCCTACTATACAGGGTCGTACGGTTGATCCTCCAAAATCAGCGCCAGCGATTCCACGATCAACGCATCGTCATCCACCAGCAGCAGCGGGGTCTTGGGAGGCCGTGTGGAAAGCCGCGCGGACAAGGGTGGCGATGGTCCGCTAGCCGCCCGAGAGCTTCACCGCGGGTCTTTCGCGGCGCAACCCGAGGTTAGCCCAGATCGCCTCGGACGCCTCGGCTTGATTCATGGTGTAAAAATGCAGCCCCGGCGCCCCCTTGTCCAAGAGCTGACGGCACAGATCGGTGGTCACATCGATGCCGAAATTGCGAATCGAGACGCGGTCGTCCCCAAAATCCTTTAAGCGCCGCAAGATCCACCGCGGGATCTCGGCGCCGCAGGCATCCGAGAAGCGCACCAACTGCGTACAGTTGATGATGGGCATGACACCGGGGACGATCGGGATCTGGACCCCGAGCGCCCCGCAGCTCTCCACGAACCGCCAATAGGCGTCCAGATTATAAAAATACTGCGTGATGGCGCGGTCGGCCCCGGCCTCCGCCTTACGCTTGAAGTTCCTAAGATCCATGTCCGCGCTCGGTGCCTGCGGGTGAAACTCCGGATAGGCGGCGACTTCCACGAAAAAATAGTCGCCGCTCTCCTCGCGGATGAACTCCACCAACTCATTGGCGTAACGCAGCTCACCGTGGCCCGCCGCGCCGGAGGGCAGATCGCCGCGCAATGCCACGATATGTTTGATGCCGGCGCTCCTGTAGGTGCTTAAGATCTCACGCAGGCTGCTGATGGTGCTCCCGATACAAGAGATATGCGGAGCGGCCGCGATCCCGGTCGCCGCACGGATCTCTTGCACCGTCTCGAAGGTCAGCTCGCGCGTGCTGCCTCCCGCCCCGAAGGTGACCGAGAAATAATCCGGCTTTAGGCGCGCGAGCCGATCGCGGGTAACCTGAAGCTTGCCGATCGCCTCCGGGGTTCGGGGCGGGAAAAACTCGAAGCTGAAGCTATGACTGTTTGGAGTTCCCATGGCGCTTGTTGACGAAACCGCCGTGCGTTTTAATCGCCCGCGGGGCGGCGATCACTACCACGGCGGGCATTAATAACGATAATATTCCGGTTTGTAAGGCCCCTCGATCGAGACACCGATATACTTCGCTTGCTCCTGCGTGAGCACCGTGAGATCCGCACCGACTTTCGCCAGGTGCAGGCGCGCCACCTTTTCATCAAGGTGCTGGGGTAGTGTATAGACGCGGTTCTGGTAGCTGTTAACGTTGTTCCAGAGCTCGATCTGCGCCAGCACTTGGTTGCTAAACGACGCCGACATGACGAAGCTCGGATGCCCCGCGGCGCAACCCAGATTGACCAAGCGGCCCTCGGCCAGAAGGATGATGCGCTTACCATCGGGAAACAGGATCTGATCCACCTGCGGTTTGACGTTTTCCCAACGGTATTGACGCAAGGAGGCGACGTCGATCTCGGAGTCGAAATGGCCGATATTGCACACGATGGTCTGGTCTTTCATGGACCGCATGTGATCGTGGGTGATCACCCGGACGTTGCCCGTGGCGGTGACGAAAATGTCCCCGCGCGCCGCGACATCATTCATGCGCACCACCCGATACCCCTCCATCGCCGCCTGCAGCGCGCAGATGGGATCGATCTCCGCTATCCAGACAGTCGCGCCGAGGCCCTTCAGGGCCTGAGCGCAGCCTTTTCCGACATCGCCGTACCCGATCACGATGGCGATCTTGCCGGCAATCATCACTCCCGTGGCCCGCTTTAGACCATCCATCAAGGATTCCCGGCAACCGTAGAGGTTATCGAACTTGGATTTCGTGACCGAATCATTGACATTAAACGCTGGCACCTTCAGCGTGCCGGTTTGTGCCATTTCGTACAAGCGCCGCACACCGGTCGTAGTCTCTTCCGACACACCACGCACCTCTTGGAGCATCTCCGGATAACGCTCATGCATCACTTGGGTCAGATCTCCGCCATCGTCGAGCAGCATATTCGGGCGCCAGCCGCCGGGGCCGAAAATACTCTTCTCGATGCACCACCAGAACTCCTCTTCCGTCTCCCCTTTCCAGGCAAATACGGGAATACCCGCTGCCGCGACAGCGGCCGCGGCATGATCTTGGGTCGAGAAAATGTTACAGGATGACCAGCGCACCTCGGCGCCCAGCTGAATCAAGGTCTCGATTAACACCGCCGTCTGCACGGTCATGTGCAGACAGCCGGCGATGCGGGCCCCCGCCAACGGCTTTTTACCCTGGTATTCTTCCCGCAAGGCCATCAGGCCCGGCATTTCCCCTTCGGCGATGTTGATCTCCTTGCGCCCCCATTCGGCGAGCTTGAGATCCGCCACCTTGTAATCGGGTGTGATCTTTTCCATTGGTTGCGTGCTCATCAATTAGCTCCTAATTTGAAAATATAAAAATCTAACTCGCCCGGACCAGGGACTCGCGCGCCATCGATTCGGCTATCCCGAGGCTCTCGCGCAAGGCGTCCACCTTATCGGTGCGCTCCCAAGTGAGATCGAACTCGGTGCGGCCGAAATGCCCATAAGCGGCGGTCTGCCGGTAGATCGGGCGCAAGAGGTTCAACATCTTGATGATCCCTTTGGGCCGGAGATCGAAATTCTTGCGCACCGCCGCGATTAACCTCGACTCGTCCACATTGCCCGTTCCAAAGGTCTCGATGCTGATCGACGTCGGCTCCGCCACGCCGATAGCATAGGATAGTTGGATCTCACAGCGATCGGCGAGGCCCGCGGCCACGATGTTTTTCGCCACGTAACGCGCCGCGTAGGCGGCCGAGCGGTCTACTTTGGAAGGGTCCTTGCCCGAAAACGCGCCACCCCCGTGGCGCGCCATGCCGCCATAGGTATCGACGATGATCTTGCGCCCGGTCAGCCCACAGTCACCCATGGGCCCGCCGATCACGAAGCGGCCGGTCGGATTGACATAGAATCGGGTCGTAGGACTTAGCCACTCCTTCGGCAGCACCGGAAGCACGATCTCATCCATGACGGCCTGTTTGAGGACCTCATGGCTGATCTCGGGGCTATGCTGGGTCGAGAGGACCACGGCGTCGATGCCGCAGGGACGGCCATGCGCGTAGCGAAACGTCACCTGGCTCTTGGCATCCGGGCGCAGCCAGGGCAGGCGGCCCGTCTTGCGGACTTCGGCTTGTCGCCGGACCAGGCGGTGCGCGTAGGTGATGGGCGCCGGCATGAGCACGTCGGTTTCGTTGCAGGCATATCCGAACATCAATCCCTGGTCGCCCGCGCCTTGTTCGTGCTCGCCGCTTTCGTTGACGCCGAGGGCGATATCCGCCGATTGTTGTCCTATGGAGACGATGACGCCGCAGGACTCCCAATCGAACCCCATCTCCGAGCTATCGTACCCGATATCACGGATAACCTGCCGGGCGACGTTGCGGATATCCACATAAGAGGACGTGGATATTTCTCCCGCCACGGTCACTAAGCCGGTTGTGACCAGCGTTTCGCACGCCACGCGCGCCCCCGGTTCCTGCGCGATGATCGCATCGAGCACCGCATCGGAGATCTGATCGCAGATCTTATCGGGGTGACCCTCGGAGACTGACTCGGAAGTAAACAAGCGGGTATTGTCCATGATATCTTCTCGTGGGAAGTTTAATGTGCTAGGGAAAGCGGATCAGTTTACTTTATAAATCGAGGATTAACAGCTAACATCCGCGCCTTCAAACGCGGGACGCCCTCGAGGAATGATGGTAGTCATTTGTTTCCGCAGGAAAACGACCGGCCGGAACGGAAAGAGCTTGCCAACGCCATACCCGCCTTGGCGAGGGACGCGGTCCAGAAAGCCAAGTGCTGAGGCACTTCGGATGCAACGTCGAACCTGTCATCGACGAAGTGAAGCGGCTGCCCGCTTGACCCGCGTGGTGGGCTTAATCAATTGGAGAGACAGATGGCAATAAAGGTTGGAATCAATGGCTACGGCCGTATCGGCCGCAATATTCTGCGCGCGCTCTATGAATCGCGGCGGACTCAGGAGATCCAAATCCTCGCGATCAACGATCTCGGTGATGTCGCGACCAACGCGCATTTGACCCGCTACGATAGCGTCCACGGGCGCTTTCCGGGCGAGATCACGGCCACGGACCAGTCGATGGTGGTCAACGGCGATCCTATCCGCATTCTCGCCGAGCGCGATCCCGCCAAGCTCCCCTGGGGCCGGCTCGGTGTCGATGTGGTCCTGGAATGCACTGGACTTTTTACCAGTAAGGCCAAGGCCGGCGCCCACCTCCAAGCAGGCGCCAAGAAGGTCATCATCTCGGCGCCGGGGACCGAGGTCGACGCCACGATCGTCTATGGCGTGAATCATCAGAGGCTCAAAGCGAGTGACACGGTGATCTCCAATGCGTCTTGCACGACCAATTGCCTCGCGCCCTTGGTGAAGCCGTTGCATGAGCGCATCGGCATCCTGCGCGGCGTCATGACCACGATCCATTCCTTCACCAATGATCAGGTATTGATCGACGTCTACCATAGCGATCTGCGCCGGGCGCGGTCCGCGACGCAGTCCATGATCCCGACCAAGACCGGCGCGGCCGCGGCCGTCGGCTTGGTGCTTCCCGAGTTGAACGGAAAACTGGACGGTTACGCCGTGCGCGTCCCAACGCTCAACGTATCGTTGGTGGACCTGAGCTTCGTCGCCGCGCGCGAGACCAGCAAGGAGGAGATCAATGCAGTATTGAGAGAGGCCGCCCAAGGCGAGCTCAACGGACTTCTGGAGTATAACGACAAGCCGCTGGTCTCGGTTGATTTCAATCACAACCCCGCCTCGTCCATTTACGATGCCACGCAGACCCGCGTCATCGAAGGCACACTGGTCAAAGTCTTGTCCTGGTACGATAACGAATGGGGCTTTTCCAACCGCATGTTGGACGTCACGATCGCCTTGATGAACGCCACGTAAGGACCGATTTCCGTCCATGATGTCGATGTCCGATCTGAGCCTTGCCGGGAAACGGGTGTTGATCCGGGAAGACTTCAACGTACCGATCCAAGCGGGCCGGATCCTGGATGACACACGCTTGCGGGCAGCGCTCCCTACCATCAGCAAGGCCTTGTCGGCGGGTGCCCGGGTAATGCTCGTCTCGCATCTCGGCCGCCCGCAAGAAGGCCAGTACGACGCTGC
Source organism: Chromatiales bacterium USCg_Taylor (assembly GCA_002007425.1). Taxonomy (GTDB): domain Bacteria; phylum Pseudomonadota; class Gammaproteobacteria; order JACCXJ01; family JACCXJ01; genus USCg-Taylor. The sequence continues at coordinate 48,262 of MUGK01000012.1, forward strand.
GCTGAGCTTGGCACCGGTCGCTACCCGCTTATCCGAGTTGCTGCATCGAGACATCGCGCTGGTTAAAGATTGGATCGACGGGGTCAGCGTCGAGCCCGGCCAAGCGGCTCTATGCGAAAACGTGCGCTTCGAGATCGGCGAGAAAAATAACGACGACGCCTTGGCCAGAAAGATTGCGGCCCTCTGTGATGTGTACGTGAATGATGCCTTTGGCACGGCCCATCGCGCCGAGGCTTCGACCCACGGGATCGCCAAGTATGCTCCCCAGGTCTGCGCCGGGCCGCTGCTCGAGGCCGAGATCAAGGCCTTGAGCCAAGCCTTGAAACAACCGGCACGCCCCCTGGTAGCGATTGTGGGCGGGTCGAAGATTTCGACCAAGCTCGCGCTACTGGAATCGCTGGTCGAGACCGTGGATCAGCTCATTGTCGGCGGCGGGATCCTCAATACGTGCCTGCGCGCCGCGGGCCATGCTATCGGTCGGTCTCTCGTGGAAGAACCCTTGGTCCAGGTGGCCTCGCGGCTTCTCGGGCGGGCAGCCGCGCGCGGCGCGGCTATCCCCTTGGCCGAGGACGTGGTCTGCGCCCGGGAGTCTTCCGAAACCGCACCGGCCACGGTAAAGAATATTTCCGACGTCGCAGCCGGCGATCGCATCCTGGATGTCGGTCCCCGCACCGCGAGGCGCTACATCGCGTTGCTTGAACAGGCTCAAACGATCGTCTGGAACGGCCCGCTCGGGGTGTTTGAATTCGACCAATTCAGCCAGGGTACGCGGGCGGTCGCGATGGCGATAGCCGCGAGCCAAGCGTATTCCCTCGCCGGAGGCGGCGAGACGCTCGCGGCTATCGCGAAATACGGGATCGGCGAGCGGCTGTCCTATATATCCACCGGCGGGGGGGCGTTTCTGGAGTTTCTCGAGGGAAAAACCCTTCCTGCTGTCGCCATCCTGCAAGAGCGCGCCCGTGCCCATCCCGATTACGTGCATCCGAGCGAGGGTTATTGATGCCACGTCCCGGACGGCGGCAATTTGATCAGGCATTCATCGATACAGGGAATTAGGCTCGCAACGCCCCGCATGCGCAGAACGAAAATCGTTGCCACCCTCGGCCCGGCTACCGACGATCCCAAGGTGCTCGATGGCCTCATCGCCGCCGGGGTGGACGTCATCCGGCTAAACTACTCCTACGGCTCCCACGACAGCCATAAGCGCCGGATCGACCAACTGCGGGCCTGCTCCCACGCGCGCGGCACGCAGGTCGGCGCCATCATCCAGCGATTCCGCGGCGGCCGTGTGGAACTGCGGGAAGGGGCTTCCTTCACGCTCGATGCCGCCATCTCGCCCGCGGACGGAGATGAACACCGCGTCGGAGTCACCTACGTGGATCTCCCGAAAGACGTCAAGCGCGGCGATACCTTGTTCATTGACGATGGCCGTATCGTGCTTGAAGTCAAGCGCGTCATGGGGACCGGCGTCGAATGCGTGGTGCGGGTGGGCGGCGGGCTCTTCGACAGCAAGGGTTTGAACCGAGCCGGTGGCGGGCTCTCGGCGGGCGCGCTGACTTCCAAGGACCGCGCGGATATCCGCCACGCCGTGGACATCGGCGCCGACTACATCGCCGTATCCTTTCCGCGCAATGCCGCCGACATCGAGGAAGCCCGCCGTTTGATTGCCGAGAGCAACGGAAACTGCGGCGTCATCGCCAAGATCGAGCGCGCCGAAGCCTTACTGTGTATCGATGAGATCCTGCGGGCCTCGGACGGGATCATGATCGCGCGCGGCGATAAACGCTTGATCTTGCAAGCCCGTAACGCGAACCGCCTGGTCATCACGGCCACGCAGATGATGGAGTCGATGATCGCAAACCAGATCCCGACACGGGCCGAAGTCTTCGACGTCGCCAATGCCGTGTTGGATGGCACGGATGCCGTCATGCTCTCCGCCGAAACCAGCGTGGGTAAGTACCCGCGCAAAGCCGTCGAGGCGATGGATAGAATCTGCTTGGAGACGGAAACCCAGTGGGGCCTCCGGGGGGCCGACTACCGCATCGATTCGCTTTTCGACCGCATCGATGAAGCGATCGCCATGTCCACGGTTTACGCGGCCAACCACATCGGCGCGAAGGCCATTCTCGCGCTCACCGAGACCGGCGCCACCGGCATATGGATGTCGCGCGTGCTTACCGGGATCCCGATCTTTGCCTTCACCCGCCATCCCATGACGCTCAGGCGGGTGACGCTTTACCGGGGCGTCTACCCGATCAATTTCGACGTCACGCACACCGATTTCCTGCGCGTTAACCGTGAAATGATCGATATCCTGCTTGAGCGCGGCGCGGTGCACGAAGAAGATATCGTAGTCATTACCAAAGGTGATTTGCGTGGTAAACAAGGCGGAACCAACGGCATGAAGATCGTTCGCGTAGGGGAGCTGGCCGCGGAATCGGCGTTATGAAATCAATTTTACTTCGCGGGCGGGTATGAACCCCGCCCTTGACCAAAGGGGAGAGTTGCACTACTCCCCTTTGGAAACCCCAATGCTAAAGTGCCCGCCGTAAACGGCGGGGTATTCAGAATCAATACGGTTTCCGCGCGACCCGAGCGAACTAGGTTAGACTATCGTTACTATGAAACCAGAGGAACACGTCATGTCCGATCTGCGACAAACGGCCGAAGCATTAGTCGCTCCCGGCAAGGGAATTCTCGCCATTGACGAAAGCTTCCCGAGCATCAAAAAGCGTTTCGACTCCATCCACGTGGTCTCCACGGAAGAAACTCGGCGCGCTTACCGGGATCTGCTTATTACCACGCAAGGGATCGGTGAGTGCGTGAGCGGCATGATCCTCTTCGATGAGACCTTGCGGCAATCAACCGCCGCCGGGATCCCCTTCGCTAAAGCGCTCTCCGATGCTGGGGTGATCACGGGCATCAAAGTCGATCAAGGCGCTAAAGACATGTTCTTCCTAGCGGGCGAAAAGATCACCGAAGGTCTCGATGGTCTGCGCGAGCGCTTGATCGAGTACCGGAACCTCGGTGCCCGTTTCGCCAAGTGGCGGGCGGTGATCACTATAGGCAACGGAATCCCGACCCGCGGTTGCCTCAACGCCAACGCCAGTGCCTTGGCGCGCTATGCCGCGCTCTGCCAAGAACAAGGGCTCGTGCCCATCGTCGAGCCCGAGGTCCTGATGGACGCTGATAACTCCATCGAGCGCTGCTATGAAGTGACCGAAGCGACTTTACGGCGGCTGTTCCAGAACCTCTACGAGCAACGCGTGGTCTTGGAGCATCTCATTCTCAAGACCAATATGGTCATCGCGGGGAAGCAGTGCCCGCAGCAAACCAGCGTCGAGGAGGTCGCCGAGATGAGCGTGCGCTGCTTGTATCAGTCCGTTCCAGCGGCGGTCGCCGGCATTGTGTTCCTCTCCGGAGGGCAGAAGGCCGAACTCGCCACGGCGCATCTCAACGCGATGAACGCGATGGCCATGAAACATCCCTGGCCCCTCAGCTTCTCGTACGGCCGCGCCCTCCAAGATCCGGCCTTGAAGATCTGGGGCGGAAAACCGGACAATGTCCCCGCGGCACAGAAGGCGCTCCACCACCGCGCCAAGTGCAACGGCTTCGCGACGCTGGGGAAATACACACCCGCGATGGAGCAGCAACTCGCGGCTTGAACGAGAGCCTACGCCGTCACCAGGCACGCGACCAGCGATTACCCTTGTGTTTCTCGTCGCGCAACGAGGCGTCGAGGCCGGCGCGCGCTTCGATCAGCCGGCCGAACAACCACAAGAGGTCGGAGAGGCGGTTCAAATAGGCCAAAACGGGCGGGTCGATGTGCTCCCCGGAGCCCATCAGCCGGACCAGATCGCGTTCCGCCCGGCGGCACACGGTGCGCGCCACGTCGAAGGCCGAAGCCGCCGGATGCTCGCCGGGGAGCGACCAATCGGAGAGCACGCCTTCGATGGCCTCGATGCGGTGGACGTGCCCGGTGAGAATCTCCACCATCTCGGCGCTGACGGGCGGAGGTTTCTTTCTGTTCTCGGCCGGAGTGGCCACCGCCGCGCCGAGCGCGAAAAGCTCGCGCTGGATCGCCTTGACAAGCTCGCAAACCTCGGCGTCGTCGCAAATCGAGCGCGCGAATCCCATCACCGAATTCAGCTCGTCGATGCTCCCGTAGGCTTCCACGCGCGGCTCGCCCTTCGAGACACGATCACCGCCCACCAGGCTCGTTTGTCCGCCGTCACCGTGTTTAGTCGCGATACTCATGCCACCACAAGGCTTGTCACCCACTCTTGAGATATCAGTTTATTATATTTCGAGACTTGGATCTTCCCCCAATATTTCACGTTAGGTTGGCGATGAACGGCCGATAGGTAGCTTGTTGCCGCGCCAACCGATGATGTCCCTGTAGACATCGCCGTCCCTGCGTAATCGAGTCAGTACTTCAGCAAAGGGTGTAGCGAGAGGATGTTCGTCCACATGGTCAATATTCATAGTAGCATCCCCGCGTAATCAGCTGGCCAAATCACGGCACAACGGTGCAAGGAATTACCGGTTGAGAAGTCGGATAGAATTTCCTAGCTCTATCCTTTATCCTTTAATCATGGGTACGATGCTCAGCTTTTGCCAGGGGCTTCCGGAAAGAACCTTCGGCCCGGGGGAGGTGCTTCTCGCAGAAGGGGGCAAAGACAAAATCCTCTACATCCTGATCGAAGGAGAAGTGGAAGTGCGGAAGGGCGACATTCAAGTCAATACCCAGTCCGAGCCTGGCGCGATCTTCGGCGAGCTCGCGGTCTTGCTCGACATCCCTCACACAGCGACGGTCAAGACGCTCTCGCCCTCTCGGGCACACGTGGTCGAGCGCGCCAGCGACTTCCTCCAGTCACATACGGCTATTGCCTACAAACTTGCAAGGCTCCTTGCCCAGAAATTGCACGGCATTACGACCTATCTGGTTGACCTGAAGAGGCAGTTCGAGGATCAGCAAGACCACCTCGGCATGGTCGACGAGGTCCTCGATACCTTGCTCCATCAGCAGGTCGAGGAGTGTACGCCGGGCTCTGATCGCCACCCCGACGCGACTATCTGAACCACGTCGGCAGTTCGGTGAGTTCAGGCACTGGACGCCTGAGGGGCTCATCCAGCTGCACAACCTCGGCACCGGCGAGCGAGAACCAGAACGCCCTCCGTTCGTCGGTATCGAAAACGATGTGCGTGGGACACGGGCCGATCTGTCGGCCGGGATTGAAGACCCACGTGAAACCCAAGCGATCCACCCAGGAGCCGCCCGCGCGGAACGGCGACTCGTGGATATGGCCGGTGAGCACGATGTCCGGCGCGTATTGCTCAATCCACTGCGCCAGATGGACGTCGCCGAAGTGCTTCTGCCCGCCCCAGCTTGTGGGCGATTTGTCGGGTGGCGCGTGGTAGACCCAGATCCACCGGTCCTTGGGCTTCTCAGCGTCGCGCGCGAGCTGCGCACCGACCTTCGCGCAGGTCTGTGGGCCGTCCCACCAGGGGCAGATCGTAAACAACGTGCCGTTGACCACCAGGCAGTCCTCGTCCGTCGGCACCCCGAACTTGCGTACCTTGGAAATCCACCTTGCGAACTTCTCACCGGCGGCGTTGCGGGCATCCAGATCATGATTCCCAGAGCACACGATGAGTCGGGTCTTGGCATGGCGTCGCCGCAGGTACGTCAGGGTTACGGCGATCTGGGCCCGGATCTCGACGGTCGAAGAGATGTCGAGATGGTCCCCCGCGATCACAACGACGTCGAAGGCCTTTGCCTCGTTCAATACCCAGTCGAACTGCTTGAGGGCGTAGTGCAGATCGGAGACGAGGAGCCACCTCATACCTGACCATCCTCCATCATCCACACGTTGGTCGAGAATCTCGCGAGAATAGCCCTTCCTCCAAAGAGACGCAAAAGGGTTCCGTCCGGGCTACGTTTGCTGCACCTTAATAATCCCGGTATTTGCGCAGGCGTTCCGCCATGGTCCGCATCACCTGCAAGGCGAAGTGCGGGGTCTGCTGCACCAGATACTGAAAGCGCCGCTCATTGATGGGTACGAGCTTGCAGTCCGTCTTGGCGACCGCCGTCGCGCTGCGCGGCCACTGGTCTATAAGCGCGATCTCACCCAGGCAGGTACCCGGACCGATGGTATCGATGCATTCGCCATGCACCAGGATGTCCACCTGTCCCTCCTGGACGATGTACATCACGCCTCCTGCCTCCTGTCCTTCGGAGAAGATAATGGCCCCAGCCTTGAAGGCCTCTATATCCTCTGACTGCCTGAAAAGGTCGGTTTTCATAAGGATCTCCCATAGCTGCGAGTCGTTCGTGTTCGCTTCGGACCGTGCCCGAAGCGGCGCCGGGTCTTGGTCTGCTCGTCCAGGCTGCGGGTATAGTAATTCTTGCCATGGGAGCCACGAAAATGCAATCAATGAGTGCATCGTATTCTTCTACGGTCAACGCGGGTCTCGGACGATGACCGCGTGGAATTAGTCGCAGGGGAGAGCATCGATATGGCGCCGATTGGGAGCGAAGTCAATGAGATAATTTCCGTGGCCTCTTTTCTAGTATCATGCGAGGCTGCCTTTCAACCAACCTCAATGGGGATCATGATGGCCACAAGAGTGTCTTGATAACGGAGTTCCTGAGAGCTGGACCGGGATCACAGTGCTGGCGAGCAAATAGGCTGCGAGTGTTCTGGATTCGTCTTCTTTGCCACTTCCATGGCGCTCCTCACCCTCCTTGACGCGGAGCTCGCTTACGGACTGCATCCTCTGCTCGATCGCGCCGGCTTCACGGTGCTGGAAGGCGAGCACATCGGCTTCATAGGCCGCAATGGGACCGGTAAGTCGTCGCTCCTGAAGGTAATCGCCGGACTTGCGGCGCTGGATGACGGCGAGCTCAAGCGCCAGGACGGCCTGCGCGTGGTGCTCGTCGAGCAGGAGCCTGAACTACCACTCGCCTCGTCCCTGCGCGAAAGCCTCGCCATCCGCGGCGAGCTCAACCACATCCACGACGAGCGCGAGCGTTGGCGCCTGGAAGCCCGGCTCGTGGAATATCTGCATCGCTTTGGCCTCGATCCGGCGCAAGCGCCCGACACCACTTCAGGCGGCGAATCTAAGCGGGCGACACTTGCGCTCGCACTCGCGCGCCAACCCGATCTGCTGCTGCTCGATGAGCCGACCAATCATCTCGATATCGACGGCATAACCTTGCTCGAAGACCTGGTGCTGAAGGGTCCGGCCGCCATCGTCATCACGCACGACCGCGCGTTTCTCGATCGTGTAGCCAATCGCATCGTTGAGCTCGACCGCGGGCTGCTGCGCTCCTACCCCGGCAACTTTGCGGCGTACGAGCGCCGCAAGGCCGATCAGCTCGCAACCGAAAGCATCGCCCATCGGAAGTTCGACAAGTTCTGGGCGCAAGAAGAGGTGTGGATCCGCGGAGGCATCAAGGCACGCCGTACCCGCAACGAAGGCCGCGTGCGCCGGCTCGAACAACTGCGTCGCGAGCGCGCGGCCCGGCGCGAGCGTCTCGGCAACCTCAAACTCACGCTTGCCGCGGGCGAGCGCTCGGGCAAGCTGGTGGCGGAACTGGCCGGCGTCAGCAAACGCTTCGGCGCGAGAACGATCGTTCAGGACCTGTCGCTGCATATCCAGCGGGGCGATCGCTTGGGACTCATTGGACCGAACGGTGCCGGCAAATCCACCCTGCTCAAGCTCATCCTCGGCCGATTGACACCGGACGCCGGCGAAGTGAGGCTCGGCATCAATCTACAGGTGGCGTACTTCGATCAGATGCGGGAGCAGCTCGACCCCGAGCGCACGCTGCTCGACAGCATCAGCCCGGGCTCCGACTGGGTGCAGATCGGCGCCCAACGGAAGCACGTGATGACTTACCTCGCCGATTTTCTGTTTCCGGCGCAGCGCGCCCAGGCACCCGTGAAAATGCTCTCCGGCGGTGAGCGCAACCGCTTGCTGCTCGCGCGCCTCTTCGCACGTCCCGCCAACGTGCTGGTGCTCGACGAACCGACCAACGACCTAGACATCGAATCGCTCGAGCTGCTCGAAGACACGCTGCAGAGCTACCCCGGGACGCTGCTCCTTGTGAGTCACGACCGCGCCTTTCTCGACAACGTGGTTACGCAAACGCTCGTGGCCGAGCGCAACGGCAAGTGGCAGGAATACGCCGGCGGCTACAGCGATTGGCTCAGCCAGCGGCCCGTGCCCCCCGCTTCCTCTCCGGCCCTAGCGGGAGAGGGTCGGGAGAGAGCCAGGGTGAGGCCGAATACCTCACGCGTCAAGCTGAGCTACAAAGAGGCCCGCGACCTCGAACAGCTCCCTGCCGAGATCGAAGCGCTCGAGCGCGAGCAGCACGAACTTACCGCGGGTATGAGTCGCGCGGATTACCACAAGCGAGGCGCCGAACAGATCAAGGCCGATCGCAAGCGGACCGAAGAGATCGAACAGCAACTGGCGGAAAGGTTCGAGCGGTGGACGAAGCTCGACGATAAGGCTGCGCGAAGTGAGGGGCAACGGGGTTACGGCCGTTTTTGAGACCGCTTCTAAGGAAGCTCTGCAAAAGTGTCGCGAGCAAGCCCAGATGCGCGAAGCCGCGGAGCGAGTCGCGAGACATATCAGGTAGATAGGCGAGCGACGCGCGAG